>DKTR01000112.1:0-185 GCA_002473385.1 Lachnospiraceae bacterium UBA7225 | reverse complement strand
GGAACAGCTATTTAAAAAGTGTATCAGAAGAAAGTAAGGTTAACTTAAGTCAGCTTTTGTTTTTAGTGCAGGAAATCCTTACGGAGGCTGCATTAAAAAGGATACACAGGACAGGATGGAGGTATCTATCATGGCTACTATAAATTTGAATATTAGAACAGATAAGGAGCTTCCTGTATAATTCA
>DKTR01000063.1:49503-57088 GCA_002473385.1 Lachnospiraceae bacterium UBA7225 | reverse complement strand
CCGGAAATCTTTCCGTTCTCGTCCACGTCGATGCGCTCTGCAGCCGGTACCTTCGGCAGTCCCGGCATTGTCATGATCTCGCCGGTCAGTGCCACGATGAATCCTGCGCCTGCGGAGATCTTCAGGTTGCGTACCGTTACCTCAAAGTCTGTCGGTGCGCCCAGCTTCGTCTGGTCGTCTGTCAGGCTGTACTGTGTCTTTGCCATGCAGATCGGGCAGTGCTCGTAGCCGAGTGCAGCCAGCTCTTTTGCCTGCTTCTGTGCGTTCGCTGTCAGCACAACCCTCTTGCCGCCGTAGATCTTCTGCACGATCGCATTCAGCTTGTCCTCGATCGTTCCTTCCAGCTCATATGCAAAGGTGAAGTCGTTCGGCTGTTCGCACAGTCTCACTACTTCTTCTGCAAGCGCCATGCCGCCCTCGCCGCCTTTTGCCCATACCTGGGAAAGTACCACGTTCACGCCAAGCTCCTTGCATTTCGCTTCTACCAGGTCGAGCTCTGCCTTCGTGTCGGTCGGGAACTCGTTGATCGCAACCACGCACGGAAGCTTGTATACGTTTGTGATGTTGCTCACATGCTTCAGAAGGTTCGGGAGTCCTTTCTCCAGCGCTTCCAGGTTTTCACTGTTAAGGTCTGCCTTTGCAACGCCGCCGTTGTATTTCAGCGCACGCACTGTTGCCACGATGACAACCGCGTTCGGCTTCAGTCCTGCCATACGGCACTTGATGTCCAGGAACTTCTCTGCACCGAGGTCTGCGCCGAAGCCTGCCTCTGTTACCGTGTAATCAGCCAGCTTCAGTGCCAGCTTTGTTGCCGTCACGGAGTTGCAGCCGTGTGCGATGTTTGCGAACGGGCCGCCGTGTACGATCGCCGGGGTGTGTTCCAGTGTCTGTACCAGGTTCGGCTTCAGCGCATCCTTCAGCAGCGCGGTCATTGCACCCTCTGCGTGCAGGTCGCCTGCCGTTACCGGCTTCTGCTCGGAAGCTTTTCCATATGTATAGCCTACGATGATCCTTGAAAGTCTCTTCTTGAGGTCTGTGATGTCGCTTGCCAGGCACAGTACCGCCATGATCTCGGATGCCACCGTGATATCGTAACCGTCCTCCCTCGGCATGCCGTTGGTCTTTCCGCCAAGACCGTCAACCACGTTGCGAAGCTGTCTGTCGTTCATGTCCACGCAGCGTCTCCAGGTGATCTTGCGCGGATCGATGTTCAGCGCGTTGCCCTGGAAGATATGGTTGTCGATCATTGCTGCCAGCAGGTTGTTTGCTGCGCCGATCGCATGGAAGTCGCCTGTGAAGTGGAGGTTGATGTCCTCCATCGGCACTACCTGCGCATATCCGCCGCCTGCAGCACCGCCCTTTACGCCGAATACCGGTCCGAGGGACGGCTCACGCAGTGCTACCACAACTTTTTTGCCGATCTTGGACAGGCCGTCTGCCAGACCTACGGATGTGGTGGTCTTTCCTTCTCCTGCCGGTGTCGGGTTGATCGCTGTTACCAGGATCAGCTTGCCGTTCTCGGCATCTGTCTCTTTCAGAAGGTTGTAGTCGATTTTTGCTTTATATTTGCCGTACTGCTCCAGATATTTCTCATCGATCCCTGCTTTTGCCGCGATCTCAGTAATTGGCTGCATCACTGTCTCCTGTGCAATTTCAATATCTGATTTGAATCCCATAGTTAATAACCCTCCTTACAGTTTTTTTAATGTATTAATACTGATATCCCCAATCACCGCCATGTCTTCCGGTGTGAAAGATAGCGGAAAATTGTCGGAAAAAAGCATCTGTGTACTCGGTGGAAACTCTTCATCCCCGGTCCACAATATAAACTGTACAAAATAATTGTTGATAATTTCCAGTTCGTAAGAAACATCCCCGTGGGAAAGCTTTTTTGCCCCCAGATGCTCAAAAGCCGCTGCCAGCTTTTCCGGCTTAAAGCCAAAGCCATAGGCAAGCCGTGAAAGACATCTGCCGGAAAACTGACGGAAATAAACTTCACCGCTGGGAACCTCCCGGTATGTCAGAAAGTTTCCGGTCGGCTGCGACAATACCCCGTGCAGCAAAAACCGCAGCGCGAGAATCCTGGCAGGAGTTTCCTGCGCAAGCACCGCATAGGACGTATCCTGCGTATCTGTCCGCGTCACAGAAAGCTCCGGCCAGGAAACCAGATACTCCTTTTGCAGCATCCGAAGCCGGAAGCACCTTGTTTCTTCATTGTAGGGAATGCCCGTGCGCGCCGCACACTCCTGCGGATCCATCTGCTGATACTGCTCCATATACTGTCCAAAGGGGATATCTTCTTTGCTGTTTTTTGCATATTCCGGTATCATGTCTGCTCCCATCTGCCCTGCCGTATCCTGCAGACTGCAGCTGCCGGACAGACAGAGATTTCTTTTTAATCAATAATGCTCGGGAAAAGCGCTGCATCCGTATGAGGAAGGAAGCAGGCTCCCACAAATTCATCCATGTAGGATGTAATGGCGCTCAGTTCCAGATAAGTCATGTTCTTTGCAATCTCGTAAACCTTGCGCTCTGATTCACTGGAATACAGCATCGCATATGCGCCGACCAGTGAAGAATTGCCAATATATTCATATAATTCCAGCGGAACATCCGGGAACATTCCGATACGGATGGCGTTTTTCATATTGATGCCGCTGCCGATGCCGCCAGCCACATATACATGCTCGATCATGGAAATATCAAAATCGCAGTACGACAGCATCGTACGGATCGCGGAGAAAATTGCTCCTTTCGCACGGATGAAGTTATCAATATCCACCTCGTTGATTTCCACGTCTTTCACGGAACCGGCATCCTTTTCAAATGCCAGCACATAGGATCCGATGCCGTATTGATCGTGACGGACACGTGCACCCTCCCGGATGAATTTGCCTTTCGGACTGATGATGCCGCAGCGGAAAAGCTCCGCAATCACATCAATGATACCCGAACCGCAAAGCCCGATCGGCTTCGTGCCCTCTTCTCCCACAACGGTAAACGTCGGCTCCATCGTTTCTTTGTCAATCGTACATGCTTCAATCGCTCCGTCTGTTGCACGCATACCACAGCTGATATCGCCGCCCTCAAATGCCGGACCTGCCGAGCAGGCGCAGCTGAACATAAAGTCTGAGTTGCCGAACACGATTTCTCCGTTTGTTCCAAGGTCAATGAACAGCGAAAACTCCGGTTTATTCCAGAGCATACTGACAAATGCGCCCGCCGTGATATCGCCGCCTACATAGCTTCCGATGTTCGGTGCCACAATAATATGCGCACACGGATTTACCCGGATGCCGATATCTGCCGTATACATGGAATTCGTCTTGAAAAACGTCGGAATATACGGCTCCGTACGGATACTGTCGCCATTCAGCCCGAACAGCAGGTGATTCATAGTGGTGTTTGCCGCCACGCTCATACGGTAAATGCTGTCATGGCTGATTTTTGCCTGTCTGCACATCGTATCAATCAGCGGATTAATTGTCTCTTCAATTATTGCTTTCTGCAGGCGCTCGCTGCCGCCCGGCTTCACCGATTCAATGATACGATTAATGACATCCGCACCGTAACGGATTTGTCCGTTTCCGGAAGAACCCTTTGCAAGGATACTGCCATCCAGCATATTGATAATTATCGCTGAGACCGTCGTCGTGCCGATATCCACTGCCAATCCGGCAACAACTACCGGTTTTTCCTTCGGCAGGACATCATAAACAAACACATCGTTAGCGTTTCGGCGCCATACAACCTGCACGTCAAAACTACTTTCACGCAGCACGACAGCAAGCTTTCTCATAACTGCGTAAGGAATACGGACAATCTGCATACCGGTTACTTCTGTAATCGCGCGGGTGAGACGCTCATTATCCGGCATCGTATCGTCCAGAGAAGGCGTATCCATATGGATAGATACAACCTCCATATCATTTTTTAATGCAATACCTGCTTCACATACCTGTCCTTTTAAGTCGTCGAAAATCTTAATTTCGTCCGGTGAGCTTAAATCCGCCACTTTCATGCGGCTGCGGTAAGCGGACGCAATATCCGGCACCAGCACATCTACGTTGTCGCAGATTTTGCTGACGCAGGCAAGACGCCACCCCTGTGCATACTCCTCGTCACTGATATGACGCGTCTTTTTCGAGTCCAGTGTCCCGCCGACCAGCTTTACGCGGCATTTTCCGCAGGAAGCATTCCCCGAACAGGGCGCGTCGATAGCTACGTTTGTTTTTCTCGCTACCTCAAGAAGGTTTTCACCGAAAGCAGCGAAGACGATGACATCTTCGCTGTTTTCAAACTTAAAAGTTACCTTATACATTACAGCTCCAGATAGGAATCTGCGTACAGTGTGTTGTTCTTTAATATATCACAGGATTTGATGGTCTCCATCAGACGCAGATCGTTCGGGTTTACAATCGCGGAGGTCAGACCCTGCATCATAGCCATAGCAACCATAGCGGAATCCATAATCGGACGGATATGCTTCGGCATACCGTTGGAATTGTTGGACAGACCGCCTGTAGAGTTCAGTCCCATATCAGAGAACATCTTGATACACTCAAGAATCTGCATCTGCTTGTCCTGCATGCCCTTTACAACCAGGAACAGCGGGTCAAACCAGAGATCCTCTGCTTCCATACCATGCTCCAGACCTCTCTCAAGCAGCATCTGGCAATAGCCCATACGCTCATCGTTGTCTTTTGCAATGCCTTCGCCGTTGCACAGTGCAATAACAATTGCATCATTTGCAGCAGCAAGGTCGATGTTCTCAATTCTGCCTGCAGCATCTGCAGAGTTTACGATCGGTTTTCCCTTGGAACGATTGTAAACGGAAATACCTGCCTCGATAGCCTTCTTATTGGAAGTATCCAGTGCCAGCGGAACATTGTCAAACTCGCTCTGAAGAAGCTGTACTGCCCACTTCATCAGATCCTCGCCGTCGCTCTCAGCCGGTCCGATATTTACATCCAGATAAGTAGCGCCAGCGTCAAGCTGCTGTTTCGCTCTTTTCAGAATCGGTTCCGGATCTCTTTCTGTGAAAGCTTTGTTTACTGCCGGAGCAGTGGTAGAAAGTCTTTCACCAATCGTAATAAATTTTGCCATTTGTGTATCCTCCCTAAATAATATTTTTTACAGGTTCATATCTTTTAAGAATTTTACTAACTGTGCAGCTTCTGCCGGAGCAATGATGACCTCCCAGCCCGGAAGCTTCGCTTCGATCTCACCTTTGAGGACAGCAACTTTACCCGGAATGATGAGCTTACGGCTCTTGATCTTGCCTTCAATATCCTGCTCTTTCCAGAATTTCTCGATAGTTCCAGAAGACAGTTTTCCGGCAGCCCATGCTGTCAATACGGAAAGTCCGCCTGCATCACTGATAATCAGGTTGCACGGTACGCCGGAGCGCTCCAGTTCGCCGGATACCAGGAAGTATGTAAGCGCAAAGTCTACGGTAGTCAGACAGATTGAATTCTCGTCTGCACCATTGAGCGGGTAAATACCCGGTTCTACGCGCATCGGCTTCTGCGGATCGGTAAAGATGTTCTGACGCAGACCGTACAGCGGCTGTGCCTCTGAATAGGTAATCTCCTGCATAACAACGATGGAACCATATTTGATGGTGAATACCGCTGCCAGTGCAGACTGCAGATGCATATCATCCTTTGCAACCTTTACAAGATTTACGAGGGACGGATAGCCAAAGCTTCTGTCGCCGTCCTTGATTGCTGCCTTACGCACCCGAACGGTGTTTGCAAAGGTTTCCTTTATGGTTGCTCCTGTGGTGTCAATGACCAGATTCTTGTTTCCAAGAGCTTCCAGTGCCTTTACAGTGTCGTATAATCCATTGATATCAGCGCCGGTAACGCCAAGCACTACGCCTGCTTCAGCTGCTACTGCATTCATCTCAGCATAGTTCTCCGGTGTTGCGCCATTTAAGATCGGCTTGCCATCCTTGCATACAGCAAGAGCAGCCTTTGCCACTTCTACATCAGTGCAGCCAAGAACCAGTGTTCTGCCGAGTGCTGCAGCCTTTGTTACCAGCTCCACATAATCGGTTGCGCCATCTGCGGAGTAATTTACGTATACCATTTCTACGTACATTCTCTCGCCGATACGCTCATAATCTACTTTCGGAATGCCCGCCAGCGCTGCGTCAATTTCCGCAGCATCCATGCAATTGCAGAGTGCAACAGCATACCTTGTCTTGCTGACAAATGTTTTCTCGTGACGTTCCATAACAGTCTCGCCGCCGAGTGTAAATTCTTCGCTTCCAGCGCCAACTTTCACTGTCTTCATAGGCGGTGCGGTAGCCTCAGATAACTGAGCCTTTGCATCCTCAGAAAAGTACGGGCACGCATTGATATCAACAGCGCCCTGCGCCACCTTCATAGAGAAAGCCATACATGTCGGGCTTCCGCATTCCTTACAGTTTTTCTTCGGTGATAATTTAAATATATCCAGACCTTTGAGTGCCATAATTCTTTTTCCTCCTTAACAGCAAATATACTAAACTAATTCTTTGATCATTTTGGAAATAGTTGCGACTGATGTCGGATGTTTTAAGATTACGGCATTGGAACCGCAAGCCAGGTCTGCTGCTGCAGTCTGTACTTCCATATCTACGCCACGTCTTTCCTGGCATCCCCACTCCGGCATATCAGCTTCCGTTGTAACGGCTTCCTTTACACCCCATACCTCAGATGCTACCGGTGTGATGATCGGCATCTGTAACTGGGTATCGTTCTGGGACAGAGCTGCCGCTTTTACACGCTGCATGGTAGATGCAACATACTCATAGCCATAACCTGCCGCTGCGGTACCTACGTTCATTGCAATGCTGGAAGCATTGACACCTAACTGTGTCAGTAATACATTCAACTGTTTTGCGAGGTTAATATCAACAGAAGATTCTGCACCTACGATCTGGTTGTAAGCAAGACCTGCAGCTGCGCCGACTGTCTTATAGTTTTCTTCTCTTGCAGCAAGGATAATCGCATTCTTACCCTGTACTGCCTCTGCAGCCTTGGAAAGAAGCTCCGCATCCTTTTCTGCATTCTTAGAGCCTGCAACAACCAGCGGACAATCCACTGCCTCTGCAACCTCTTTCAGTGCAGCCATCAGTTCCTCTGTTGATTTGTTTGCTCCGTTGGGATCGCCGCCCTCCATACGGAAGCAAAGGAAGTCTACACCCTCAAAAGAAGCAGCTTTCTTTGCGATGTCTGCCAGTGTGGTGCATCCTTCATAGTATTTTTTTACGCATTCCGGTTCATTTTCCATACCGAAATCTGTGATTTCGATACCTACCTTCGGCGCATTTTCAATCGGCGCATCGAAAGTATAGAAAGGCAGTACGTTTTCACCACCGAGTGTAATTGCTTTATCGCCGGTGCCAACCGTTACTGTCTTAATGCTGGCATTGAACTTTCCTGATTTTGCTGTAAACGGCATTTTAAATTTCCTCCTTCATAACTTATACTGCATATGTATGCATTTCTTATAGCCGCGCCCGGCCGACCGGGTGTTGCCAGCCGAGGCACGGAAAAAACAAATATCATTCTGGATGTTTCACGTTATTGAATCA
>DKTR01000063.1:36513-49147 GCA_002473385.1 Lachnospiraceae bacterium UBA7225 | reverse complement strand
CTCGTTAAGCAATCATGCCGTGCTACGCACGTCATAACGGCTGTTCACTGCGTTCACACCCCCCAACTTCGAAATCCAGACGTGCAAAAGCACGTCTGCCGCTGCTTCGCAGCTTAAAGATTTCGCTAAATGTGGATGTTTCACGTTATTGAATCACCTTAGACTCGAAAAAATGCTGCGCATTTTTCCTCGTTAAGCAATCATGCCGTGCTGCGCACGTCATAACGGCTGTTCACTGCGTTCACACCCTAAAATCGGCAGAGCCGATTTTGATTGCTTACATCATTGGTTCCATGGTCAGTGCCGGATGTCCTTTTTCTTCAAGGAACGCCAGCAATGTTTCCGGATCTTCTGCTACGGTTTCATCACCGATCATATCTGTAAAGTTGTCGATTCCGTAAAGCTCTTTTGCAGTTGCATTGAGTCTGTCTTTTACCTGCTCTTTAAGTTCCTTCGGCATCCATACGATACGCTCGATACCGCCCTCTGCCTTCATGAACTTCTTGGAAGCGATGAAATGCTTACCATGTCCCATGAAGCCCGGTGTCTGAACACCGCCGCCGGTCATGGAAGCGAGCTCTGAGAATGTCATACCGATCGGGGTCATGCCTGCGTACTCACGGTTTGCGATGCAGACACCGTTGGACAGCGGCTCAATACCACAGATACACTCGAAGCATCCGCAGCTCGTCATCGGCTTTTCGATAATGGAGTACAGGGATACATCCTCAAGAGCACCCTGGGAGAACTTGCGCACTGCCTCATTTACATCCTCGTATTCACCGATTCTCTCATCGATCGGTCTTTCTTTTGTGATTACCTGGCACGGTCCCTGCGGATCCAGCTCGTTGGTTGCTTTCGCATCCAGCCATGAAACAGCGCCGCAAAGTCCAAGTCTCTCCGGTGTTACCACACATACGTGACTCGGGGAGAATGCCTGACACATAATACAGCTATAGTATACGTCTACACCCTCATCAGTCAGAGTAGTCAGTCGCTCATCACGCTTGTCATATACCGGAATTGCCAGCTCATGACGGAGTTTTGTACACTCTGCCGCATCCGTGTAAATCTTTACCTGACATTTGTCAACAACAGCAGCGAACTCGCTCTTTACCTTTGCATACAGCACTTCGCCAATATGCTTTAAACGGAAGCCTGCATTGAAAGTATCCTTGCTGATTCGGATGCGGATCATATCACGCTGTCCGGTATGCATCATACCTTCTACGCAGTTCAGATAAGAGTGGAATTTACGCTCAAACACAGACTCAAAATCGGACTGCATTGTCTTGCCTGCCACTTCTACTACATAAGCAATACTCTGCTTGCTGCCTACCGGCATTTCGTCAACATCCGGTCCGATCACTTCAATCTTGTGATCTTCGATCTCGGAAGCTTCTTTCGTCTGTACCAGCTCGAAGCAGTCTACACGGGATCCGTCAAATTCTACCTGCATATCGCCGCGGCGGATGATTTCACCCTCAAATGCAGAAGCGAATGCAACCGGAATATCAATGTGTGTAATTTTAATTTTAATATCACGTGCTTCCAGAGAAGTAGCATTGAATTTGCTTACATCCGGCTGCACGATAAGGCTCTTCGGAACCTTAATGTTTACTGCTTCTGCTGTAGCCACATCATTGGTAACTACCGGGAAGCCAAGTGCAATAGCACCTGCACCACATGCAACAACTACCGGATCAAGCGGAGCAAATGCGTTTACAAATGCCGGCACACGCTTAAAGGTGTATTCCATCAGACCGGCAGCGTCACCGCCCTTGATGTTACCGAAGATCAGCGCTGCACGCACTGCAACGGATACTACATGAATTACACTGGTAACATCCTTGCCCAGCGGGATTACACGCACATTTGCGCCTGTCTTATAGCCAAGCTCTGCACACTGGTCGATAATGCCGCCAACCAGCGTCACAAGAATACCCTGTGCCTGATAAGATTTTACAAGGTCTACACCTTCCTGTGCAGTCGGAGCAGAGCCAAGGATAACAGCAACACCCGGAATATCGCCGGTTACAAGCGGAACACCGAGTTCACGAATTACCGCGTCAGCCAGATGACCGTAGCACGGAGCTTCGTAGGGAACTGCACCGTCAATATATTTCAGAGCTTCGATAAATTCTGCGCAGAGTGCCGTAGCAACGCCGGACATAAATGCATCGTTCAGACGTTTTTCTCTGGTCATAAGGGTTTTTACCACTCCAAGAGCAGCCTTCATGTCTCCAAGATTGGAAATCTTTGTTCCTGTTACTCCATAGTAACACGGCAGGCTGTATGCGGTATCCGGAAAAGCAACTGCCTTGTCCGCACCGTGCTGTGCGATAGCTGCGTCGATCGCATTTTCTGTCAACCCATACACAGTATCGTTTCCACTAAATACAACATCAAATAAAGTCACCGTAATTTCCTCCATTCATCGTTTCACTTTCAAATAAAGAATTATCGCATCCTGTCATCTGCCCAGGCTTTGAGGACACATCTGCACGCGATCTGCCGCTATGCCGTCCGGTCGATTATTTCCTTGATCTTCCGAATTTCTTCTACCGCAGTTTTGCTGAAATCATAGGGTGAAGAACCGCTGCGGTCCGCATCGATTACTTCCGTACTATAATGAACAAACCCAAGAAGATCCTCTGCAGGAATCCTTGATCGGATAAATTCCTCATCCCGCTCGTCCCGCACCTTGTTTGCAACTACACGCACCTGCTTTACACCGAGCTCTGTCGCAAGACGCTTTACATTAGAATAGGTCTGGATGCTTCTGGCGCCCGGTTCGATAACTACGACAAACTGATCCATGCCAGATGTCGTGCCGCGTCCGAGATGCTCAAGACCAGCCTCCATATCCAGAATAACAACGTCCTCCCTATGAATCACCAGATTATTGATAATGCGCTTCAGCATGACATGCTCCGGGCACACACAGCCGCTTCCGGCTGTATCCACGGTGCCCAGCACAAGCAGCTTCACGCCGTTGCATACTTTTCCATAGGTATCCGGGATATCGCTTACCTTCGGGTTGATGCGGTAAAAGGTGTTATCCTCGTTTGCCCCGGTACGCTCCTCGATGAGCTTACGCATTTTGGTAATTGGAACAATTTTTTCCAGCTCTTCCTCAGAAAAGCCAAGCGCAAGCCCCAGATTTGCGTCCGGATCCACATCCGCCGCCAGTACAGGTCTTCCTTCTTCTGCATATAACCTTGCAAGGGTAGCGGCAAACGTTGTTTTTCCAACGCCGCCTTTACCGGTCACTGCAATTTTCATAGTGTCTCATCCACCTTATATTTGATTTTAGATGCCAATTGCTGTACGTTTTTCTTCGATTCTTTCGATCATCAGATCAACCAGCTTTTCGATATCGGTCTCTACCGTATAGGCAGCCTCTACCCAGTCTCTTACGCCCTCTGTCAGCAGCTTGCTTACCTGGTCGGAACCGGATACATACGGGTCTACACCAAGGAAGGTGTCGATACCGGTAGCAACTACATAGTTTCCAATAGAAACGGCCTTTTCAGACATCCACTCCGGAGCGCATCCGACAACCGGGAGCTGGGAAATGTTCAGTCCGGAATCCTTTGCAAGCTCTGCGACAAGAATCATCATACGGCTGATATCAACACAGGAGCCCATGTGAAGTACCGGCGGGATATCTGCCAGCTCACATACTCTCTTCAGACCTGCGCCGCAGAGATTCTTCGCCTCTTTGTCCATCAGACCTGCTTTTGCGGCAGCCTGCGCGGAACATCCGGAAGCTACCACGATGATATCGTTTGCGATCAGCTTCTTCATCAGCTCGATGTGCGCATAGTCCGGACGGATCTTCGGGTTGTTACAGCCAACCATTGCAACTGCACCGCGGATAACACCGGAAGTGATACACTCGATGAGCGGCTTTGTGGTGCCTGTTACATCTACCTGGGAGTTTGTAACACCGTCCAGCGTCTTCACAATTGCTTCTACAGAATAGCCAACGGTAGCTTTCTGTTTTATGTCCGGAATATATACAAGATCCGGATTTCTGTTTTCAAAGTTATCGATTGCCATCTTTACAATCGCTTTTGCGTTTTCATCAGCAGTTTCCGCATCGAAACGGATAAACTCAGAATCCGGCATCTGTGCGATCGGGGAGGTGGTCACAAATTTCGTATGGAAACATTTGCTTAAAGGACCAAGTGCCGGGAAGATACACTGTACGTCTACTACAATCGCTTCACATGCACCAGTCAGCACTACGTTCTCCTGCTGAAGGAAATTTCCTGCCATCGGGATTCCGCGGCGCATCGCCACTTCGTTGGAGGTACAGCAGACACCTGAAACCGTGATGCCTTTTGCGCCCTTGCTCTTTGCGTAAGCAATCATTTCCGGATCATCTGCATATTCACAGATCATCTCAGAAAGAGACGGATCATGTCCATGTACAACGATGTTTACATTATCCTTATTCATAACGCCGAGGTTTGCTTCGGTGTCAACCGGCTTCGGTGTTCCAAAGAGTACGTCTGAGAACTCGGTACCTGCCATGGAACCACCCCATCCATCAGACAGACCGGAGCGAAGGGACTGACGGATCAGCGCCTCCGGCTTGGAGGAGCATCCCATATGCGTCATATGTAAAGAGCAGGATACTTCACGGTCGATTGCGCGCGGAGAAATTTCCTCTCTCTCCCAGATATCCTGGGTGTGCTGCGGAGCTCTCTTTATGAAATTCTGATGTCCGAATACCTTACCATACTCGCTCAGTCCAAGGTAAGCAACCTCATGTGCAAGATCATAGATGTCTTTCCCTTCTGTCTCCACGCCCCATTCTTTTGCGATGCGGATCAGCTTCTCGGGATCTTTCACCTTGTACGGTCCTTCCGGTTTTGCATGGTACAGGGTTTTGCAGATTTCACGACCGTGATCGGAGTGTGTAGCAGAACCGCCTGCCGTGAATTTCAGGTAATTACGCGCCACAATTCCGTGAGCGTCGCATCCGCAGATGCCTCTCGGTGCCTTGGGTGTGATACGGCACGGACCCATGGAGCAAATCTTACAGCAGATACCGGTTTCGCCAAATTTACAATGCGGCGTCTGATTTTTTACACGATACTGCCATCCGTCTGCGCCTACTTTTTTGCCGGTTTCCAGCAATCTCTCTGTAGCCGCTTCCATTTCTTCAACTGTTGTCAACTTAAAGTCTCCCATCATAATCCTCCTTGATTGGGTTATAATATTAAATCTTTAATTTATCTATGATACTGTGCAGCGCCCGTTTTACCGGAGAGGTTTCCGGAAGCTCTGTCATCGGTCTGCCGTCACAGTCATATTCGTAAACTTCGGCGTCCTGCGGCACAACTCCAAGCAGGTTCAGCCCCTGCTTTTCGATTTCCTCCATAGTGCCCTCATTCAGCCTGCCTTCCGGAGCACGATTGACGATCAGTCCCATCGTTTCCGGTTTCAGCCCAAGCTCTTTTGTGAGCTGCGCGATCCGTCCGACCGCCTGTACACCGCGCCGGGAACAGTCGCTCACAAGCAGGATCATGTCTACCTTTGGCAGAATGCCGCGGCTGATATGTTCCATGCCGGCCTCATTATCCACAACAACATACGGATAATTCGGTGCAAGCTTCTGGAGCTGGCTCTGCAGGAGTCCATTTACAAAGCAATAACAGCCAGCCCCCTGTGTACGCCCCATCACCAGCATATCATAATCATCTTCCTCTGCCAGACAGCGGTTGAACATAAATTCCATGTAATCCGCCTTCGTCATCCCCACCGGGATCTGGGAATTTCCGGAAGCCTCCGCTTTTGACATTTCCTCACGGATGTCTCCAAGCGTCATCTCTACATCAATGCCGAGGACTTCATTCAGGTTTGAATTTGCATCTGCGTCTACCGCCAGCACCGGGCGTTTTCCCTGTTCGCAGAGATACTGGATCAGCAGACCACACAACGTGGTTTTTCCGACGCCGCCTTTTCCGGCGACTGCTATCGTAAATGACATAAAATCGCGCTCCTTATTGTTTCTCTTACTTTCTGGACAAATGCCGGACGGCTCAGCAGCTGATTTCCACCCTGCCGCCGGTGAGATCCGCCATGGCAATGGTTCCCTCTACCGTTTTCTGCTCGCCCATCACATCCGTCAGTGTGATAAGATTTCCATTTACTTCAATTTTGCTGACATATTCCAAAAGAATACAGTCAGGATGATTCTTTTTTACAACCGTGGAAAGGCACATATTGTTCACCTCCGTTATGCTTCCTTCACCAGAGATAACGCGAGACCAAGGTAGAGATTACCCTTCTGGAACTCATCTACCGCCTTGCGGATCTGTTCGGCAGCTTTTTCATGACCATCTGACATCAGCTTGTCTGCCATCTGATCAAGCTCTGCCGCATGATGCGCATTGTGATCCAGCATATACTGCAGAAGCGCCACGTTCTTGTCCGCAGGCGCCGCTCCACCGCCCTGGCAGCCGTGACAATGTTCCCCGCCCTCATGGCTGTGACAGTGTCCGCCGCTCTGTGCATGACAGTCTTCTTCATGATGCTTACACTGCTCATCATGGCTGTGTTCGTGATTTTCTTCAGCGCCATGCTCATGTTCGTGTGGATGAGTATGTTCATACGTATGTGTATGAGCATGTTCGTGCGTATGTGTATGCGCACAAATATTACCGTTTTCGTCCTTTACAATATGCACTTTTTACGCCTCCTTTCAATATAGTATTGTTAAATTTTTGACAGAGGTATCTCCACATCCCCCACTACGGGATAGTATAGCACATAAAAAGTGAAATCTCAACAAAGAAATTGTACTTTAAAAAGAACAAAAGAGACGAAATCACCAAACAGTAATCACGTCTCTCTTCTATTTATGCCAGCATCATGCGGTCATTTGCAAATTCACCGCCGCTTGCCTGTTCAAATTTCTGAAGAAGATCAGAAACCTTCAGATTTTTCTTCTCTTCACCGGATACGTCGTAGATAATCCTGCCCTCATGCATCATAATCAGACGATTGCCGTGTGCAATAGCATCCTTCATGTTATGTGTAATCATGATAGCAGTCAGATTGTCGCCGGCGATGATCTTGTCTGTTGCCTCCAGCACCTTTGCTGCTGTTTTCGGATCAAGCGCTGCTGTATGCTCATCCAGCAGCAGAAGCTTCGGCTTTTTTAAAGTCGCCATCAGCAGGGTCAGCGCCTGACGCTGTCCGCCTGAAAGAAGCCCCACCTTTGCGGTGAGCCGGTCCTCCAGACCGAGATCTAAAATTTTCAGTCTGTCCCTGTAACGTTCACGTTCCGCCGCATTAATGCCGCTCTTCAGGGTGCGCCGCAGCCCGCGCCGGGAAGCAAGCGCCAGATTTTCCTCAATCTGCATACTGGCTGCCGTTCCTGTCATCGGGTCCTGGAAAACACGCCCAAGATATTTTGCACGCCTGTATTCCGGAAGGCGCGTCACATTTACACCGTCAATAATAATTTCTCCTTCATCCACCGGCCACACCCCGGCAATGGCATTAAGGGTGGTTGACTTTCCGGCGCCGTTTCCGCCGATTACCGTCACAAAATCCCCTTCCTTCAGCACAAGGTCGACGCCGCAGAGCGCCTGCTTTTCGTTGACTGTCCCCGGATTGAAGGTCTTTTTAATCCCAATCAGTTTAAGCACGGTCAGCACCTCCTTTTTTGGAAACCCTGGAAAAATACTTTGTTTTCACATACGGTATCGCAAGGAATACTGCCACGACAAGTGCAGAAAGCAGCTTTAAGTCGTTGGAGTTCAGTCCGAGCCAGAGCACAACCTGCAGTACCAGATAATAGACAATCGCACCAAGTGCCACCGCAATCAGCTTTCCGGCAAAATTGTGCACAAATTTGCCAAATAGTACCTGTCCGATAATCACGGCAGCAAGACCAATTACAATAGCGCCCCGTCCCATGTTGACATCAGCAAAGCCCTGATACTGTGCGTACAGACCGCTGGAAAGCGCTACAATACCGTTAGAGAGCATCAGACCGATAATCTTGCTCATATCAGTATTGATCCCCTGCGCACGGGACATATTCGGATTTGAACCGGTAGCACGGATAGAACATCCGATCTCTGTCCCGAAAAACCAGTATAGCAGCCCCACAATGATTACAATAAAAATAATCACAATAAAAATCGTATTCTTGTAAAACGGAACGCCTTTGATATTACGCAAAGACACAATCAGCGGATATTTATCCACACTGATCGCCTGGTTTGCTTTATTTCCCATAATATGCAGATTGATGGAATACAGACCGAGCTGTGTCAGAATCCCCGAAAGAATCGCCGGAATCCCCATCGCCGTATGAAAAATGCCTGTCACAAGACCTGCAAGCATTCCGGCACCGAATGCACAGGCAAGTGCCACCGGTACGGAATGACCGTTCAGCAGCATCATAACACAGACTGCACCGCCGGTACACATGGTACCGTCTACCGTCAGATCCGCCAGATCAAGAATTTTATAGGTAATATACACGCCGATCGCCATGATACCCCAGATCAGTCCCTGTGCACAGGCACCGGGAAGTGCATTAAAAAGATTTCCAATGTTCACAGCTCTTTCCTCCACCGCAAAACGACGGGCTGCCGCGTGGCATGGAAAAAACTCCCCGCGACAGTCCGCTGTAATATTTCTTACTGCTTTACTTTATGTTTTTGTTTCTGCTTATTCAGCCTCTTCTGATACGATTGCTTCATATCCATCCGGAATTGTGACACCAAGTGTTTCACATCTCTCCGGAACATATTTCTTTACGAACTGCGGAGCGAACTCGATCGGCATGGTGCTTACGTCTGCACCGTTTACCAGGACTTCATACGCCATCTCGCCGGTTTTATAACCGATATCATAGTAGCTGATAGAAAGTGTTGCAATTCCGCAGCCCTGGCAGATACCTTCCTCACCTGCAATAACCGGAACGCCTGCCGGCTCACAGATATTATTGATGATCTCGGCATTGGATGCCGCCGTATTGTCTGTCGGAACATAGAGCGCATCGCACTCAGCCGCCGCTGTAGTCGTGATGGATGCAATATCGTTGGAATCTGCAAAGGTATATACGTTGCAGGTAACACCTGCTTCCTCAAGCACTGCCTTTACAGTATCTACCTGATACACAGAATTCGGCTCTGCGGAGCAATATAAAAGACCAACCGTCTTGGCATCCGGAAGCAGTTCTGCAAACATTGCCGCCTGCTGGTCAAGCGGAGCAAGGTCTGAAGTACCGGAAATATTGAGACCTGTAGAGCCTGTCCACTCTTCATCCGGAATATCCAGCGCTACATTGTATACGGTAATGGAGGTTCCGAGGATCGGAATATCTCCCGTTGCCGCTGCTGCCGCCTGCAGGGAAGCCGTTGCATTTGCCATAATAAGGTCAGCGTTGTTGGATACAAACTGATTTACAATGGTTGCACAGTTTGCAGAATCTCCGGAAGCGTTCTGTTCATCGAAAACAACCTGCTCGCCGAGCTTTTCTGTAAGGGCATCCTTGAAGCCTTCTGTAGCTGCATCCAGCGCCGGATGCTGTACGAGCTGACAGATACCTACGTTATATGTGGTGTCCTCTGCGCTTACTGCAATGCTAAGTGCCGCTGTCATGGAAACTGCCATGCCGGCTGCAAGAATCTTAGAAATTACTTTTTTCATCACTTATTCTCCTTTTTCTGCTGATTTTACGTCTTTACTTTAACAGTTTAAAGTACGTCAGTAAGAATATACACCCATTCAGCAGAAACGTCAAGAAAAATTTTTACCAGGACAGTCCGCCATTCTCGCTCTTTGGTCCGCGCATCATCAGCTCATTTACCGCCACATCCGCGCGCTTACCCTCAAACAAAACTTTATTTACCTGCTCAACGATCGGCATTTCAATCTGGTATTTTTTCGAGAGCGCCAGCGCGGCCTTTGCCGAATAAACTCCCTCCACAATCATTTTTACCTCTGCCATTGCCTCTTCCATAGTACGTCCCTGCCCAATCAGATAACCGGCCTTGCGGTTCCGGCTGTGTACGCTCGCGCAGGTAACAATGAGATCACCAATACCGGTCAGACCATAGAAGGTCTCCGGCCTGCCGCCCATGGCAGTTCCCAGACGTGCGATTTCCGCAATGCCTCTGGTGATCAGCGCTGCCTTCGTGTTATCTCCATAGCCGAGACCGTCCGCTGTGCCTGCCGCCAGTGCAATAACATTTTTCAGTGCGCCTCCAAGCTCAATACCCAGCATATCGGGGCTTGTATAAACACGGAAAACCGGGCTGATAAAAATACTCTGCAGGTATTGTGCTGTCTGCGGATCGTGCGCCCCCACCACGCAGGTAGTCGGAATACAGCGCCCTACCTCCTCGGCATGGCTTGGTCCCGAAAGCACTGCAGCATTTACGCCCGGAAGCTCCTCTTCAATAATATCCGTCAGAGTATCCAGCGTCGCTTCCTCAATCCCCTTTGCCACGTTCACGATGATCTGCCCCTCTTTCACCAGACCCTTGAGCATTTTGCTGGTACTGCGGGTATAGGGGGACGGCACCGCCATGATCAGCACGTCTTTGTCTGCCGCAATCTCCTGCAGTTCGTCCGTGAACAGAATATCCTCCGGAAGATGTATGCCCGGCAGCTTTGATTCATGCTCCCGCTTCTCGCGAAGCATCGCAATTTCTTCCCGGATAATTGACCAGACACTTACCTCATGCCCGTTGTTATGAAGCAGCACCGAAAGCGCGATGCCCCAGCTTCCTGCGCCGATAATACCAATCTTTGCCATATGAGATCCCTCCTGTCACTCTTTTTTAATTTTATTTTTGCTAAATAGATATGTCTTTCGCTCTGTTCCCGCCAGCAGGCGCTTTATGTTTTCCCGGTGCTTCCAGAACGCCATTGCCGCCAGTAAAAAGGTAATGATATACATTTCCGTCAGCTGCGGCGGCTCCATGCCAAATGCCCCGCTCTGTCCGAGCACAATAATCTCGACCACCAGTCCCACATAAACCAGAAGCGAACCAAGCGATACATAATGCGTCAGAAAAAAGATTGTAAAAAACGTAATGATTCCGCAGACGGTAATCACCGGATGCAAGGAGAGCACCAGCCCTGCTGTCGCTGCTATACCCTTTCCGCCGCGGAAATTCAGATAAAAGGGGAAATTATGCCCGAGAATTACCCCGGCAGCCGCATACAGCTCAAGAAGCGGCAGAATATCTGCATGTCCCTTCCCAAAGCAGAAACGGACAAGCACGACCGCCAGCACACATTTCAGACAGTCGCCCAAAAACGTCAGTAATCCTGCCTTCGTGCCCATCGTCCGCAGCATATTAGTAGTGCCGGCATTCCCGCTCCCGTAGTCGCGGATATCGATCCCATGCATCCTGCCTATAATATAGCTTGTCTGAAATAATCCGAAGACGTAGCCGGCTGCTACGCATATGATACGTGTTAACATTATTTTTCTCTGTCCTTTCGTTCCCGGATAATAAATTTCAGCGAGGTTCCGCGGAATCCAAAGGTATCGCGGATTTTATTTTCCAGATAGCGCGTATAGGAAAAATGCATCAGCTCGCGGTCATTCACAAAAATAACAAAGGTAGGCGGCTTCACGGAAACCTGTGTAATGTAATACAGCTTTAAGCGTTTTCCTTTGTCCGATGGCGGCTGCTGCAGCGCCACCGCCTCTGAAAGGATCTCGTTGAGAACGCCGGTCGCAATCCGCATCGACTGATTCTGGATAATCATGTCTATCATTTCAAACAGCTTTGGAAGCCGCTGTCCAGTCTCCGCTGACACGAACATAATTTCCGCGTAAGGCATAAAGGAGAGCGTCTCGCGGATTTTCTGCGTATATTTATAAACCGTCCTGTCGTCCTTTTCAATGGCATCCCACTTGTTTACCGCAACCAGGATTCCCTTGCCGCGGTCATGTGCGATTCCGGCAATCTTGGCATCCTGCTCTGTCACGCCCTCTGTGGCGTCAATGACTACCACTACCACATCGGCACGATCCACTGCTGTCACCGTGCGGATAATGCTGTAGCGCTCCAGCTCCTCTTTGATCTTGTTTTTCCGGCGCAGACCCGCCGTGTCAATAAACACATACTCTTTGCCGTTCCAGGTAATTGCTGTGTCGATGGCATCCCTGGTCGTCCCGGCGATGTCGGATACAATCACCCGGTTTTCTCCGAGCAGTTTATTGATTATCGAGGATTTGCCGACATTCGGTTTCCCGACCACCGCAATGCGCGGGCGGTCATCCTCCGCCTCCTCCTGCTCTTCATCCGGGAAATACCCGACTACGACATCCAGCATATCGCCGAGTCCCTGTTTTCCGGCCGCGGAAATAGGCTGCGGATCTCCGATGCCGAGGTTATAAAATTCATATACATCCGGCAGGGATTTTTCATAGTTGTCCGCCTTATTTACAACAAGCACCACCGGCTTATGGCTGCGGCGCAGCATATCCGCCACTTTAGCATCTGAATCCACCAGTCCCTGCTTCACATCTACCATAAAAAGGATTACATCCGCCGTATCAATGGCAATCTGTGCCTGCTCACGCATCTGCGAGAGAATAATATCGCTGCTGTCCGGCTCGATTCCGCCGGTATCG
>DKTR01000063.1:7894-36242 GCA_002473385.1 Lachnospiraceae bacterium UBA7225 | reverse complement strand
TCCGGCTCGATTCCGCCGGTATCGATGAGGGTAAACTGATAATTCAGCCATTCCACATCCGCGTAAATGCGGTCACGCGTCACCCCCGGCGTGTCCTTCACTATGGAAATATTCCCGCCCGCCAGTGCGTTGAACAGCGTGGATTTTCCTACGTTTGGTCTTCCTACTATCGCTACAATCGGTTTACTCAATGTCTTTCACCTCATATGGCTGTGCCGTTTTTCCTTCCGCATCCTGTTCCTCCAGAAGTACGGCATGCACAAAATCCTTCCCGCTTGATTTTACAATACAAGCTCTGGTTTGTAAAGTCTCCTCAAGTTCCTTTAAGGTAATATCGTCCAGAAATACCTCTTCACCGCTCCTGAACATACTGCACGGAAGCAGCAGGCGGTCGCCAAGCGCCTGTCCTTTCAGCGCGCAGAGAATGTCATGCCCTGTCAAAAGCCCCGCTACTGTAATCTGTTCACCAAAGAATTTGTTCTTCACCGGATAAATCTGCACGGATACTCCCGGATATTTTTCAGTCAGCGCTTCCGCCGCCTGCTTCACGTAGGGCGCTGCCAGAAGTCCCGTCACTATGGACACCGTATGGCGCCTGCCATCTCCTGTACACTCCCGGATTGCCTCCTTTGTCTCCTCCAGAAACAGCCGCAGCATTCCGACGCCATTCTCAAGCTGCAGATAGCCGTCGTAGTTCTCCTGCGGCGGCAACTCTCTTCCGGCAAGCAGATACCATTCGTCGCCGGCATGGATAAAATGTGTACCATATCCGGCATACAGCTTTTCCTGCCAGCAGTGAATAACATCCAGTACCTGACAGGCATCCTCCTTTGTAAACGGCTCCAGCGGATACAGACCATCACGGTATCTTGTCAGTCCGACCGGGACCACCGACACGCTCTTTAAATGCGGCAGATAACGGGTGAGCTGCCGGATGGAATATTCCAGCTCCTCCCCATCGTTGATCCCCTTACAGAGCACAATCTGTCCATTCATCTCAATGCCTGCCTCCGCAAGACGGTCAACCTTTTCCAGCGCCGCACCTGCAAAGCGGTTGTTCAGCATCCGGCAGCGAAGCTGCGGATTCATCGTCTGAAATGAAATATTAATCGGCGAAAGATGAAAACGGATGATCTGCTCCATATCCGCTTCGCTAATATTAGTCAGCGTCACATAATTCCCCTGCAAAAATGAAAGCCTGGTATCGTCGTCCTTGAAATACAGACTTTTTCGCATCCCCGGAGGCATCTGGTCGATAAAACAGAAGATACATTTGTTGCAGCAGGAGTGGTACTCATCCATAAATTCATTTTCGAATTCCAGTCCCAGATCTTCCTCAAACTCTTTTTCAATTTCCAGCTCCCATTCTTCTCCATCCGGCTTTTGGATCAGAACAAGCAGCTCTTCCTCGTTACACAGATAGCGATAATCCAGAATATCCCGCACGCACTGTCCATTAATAGAAACCAGCTCATCTCCGGGAGCAATCTCCAGCTCCTCGGCGATACTCCCTGTCAGCACACGGCTGACGATATGCTTATTCTTATTTTTCATCAGAATTTTACTCCTTTGCTGCTTATCATACTAAATCTTCCGCAAAAATGCAACCAAAGCGACAAATTTCTTGACGTTCGCCATCCGACTGGCTATACTGTAAATGTAAAGATTTTGTAAAAATGTACATATTATGGAGGTTCCCATGTCTGATTTGTTTGATCCTTTGCGTCACTCTATTCCACTTGCGCCGCTGAAAATAGCCGCATTGGAAGGTTGCCGTGAATTCGCGCTGCAGGTAAATCAGCATCTTGTAGAATACCGGCACAGCAATCCTACTCTGCCATCCGACAGCATCGCCTATGCAGAATACGCGGCAGATTCTTTTATGGTAGACTGTGCGTGTCCGCGTTTTGGCTCTGGTGAGGGAAAAGGCATTATAAATTCCTCTGTTCGCGGGAGCGACCTTTTTATTCTGGTGGATATCACAAACTACAGCCTTACCTACAAGGTCTGCGGCTATACAAACTACATGTCGCCGGATAACCATTTTCAGGATTTAAAACGCATCATTTCCGCCAGCGACGGAAAAGCAAAGCGCATCAATATTGTCATGCCGTTCCTCTATGAGGGCAGGCAGCACAAACGCTCCGGGCGGGAGTCTCTCGACTGCGCACTCGCCCTGCAGGAACTCGCAGCGATGGGGGTCAGCAATATCCTCACCTTCGACGCGCACGATCCGCGTGTGCAGAACGCGGTTCCCCTGATCGGTTTCGATACCTTCATGCCCACCTATCAGTTTTTGAAGGCAATCCTGCTCTCGACACCGGATTTCCAGATTGACAGCGATCACTTAATGATCATCAGTCCGGATGAGGGTGCCATGAACCGTGCAGTTTATTTTTCCACAATCCTCGGTGTCGACATGGGTATGTTCTACAAGCGCCGCGATTATTCTACTGTCGTGAATGGCAAAAACCCGATCGTTGCACATGAATTTCTGGGCGATTCTGTGAGCGGCAAGGATGTAGTGATCGTAGACGATATGATTTCATCCGGAGAGAGTATGCTGGATGTAGCAAAGCAGTTGAAAGACCGCAAGGCAAAGCGGGTGTTTGTCTGCACAACCTTCGGTCTGTTTACGGACGGTTTCGATAAATTTGACGAGTATTACCAAAAGGGCTATCTGGACAAAATCATCACGACAAATCTGAACTACCGCGACCCGGCGCTGTTCACGAAGCCGTATTACCAGGAGGCGGATATGACAGGCTTCCTCGCAAGTATCATTGATTCGCTGAATCATGATGTTTCGCTTGAACACATTATCTCCCCCACCCAGAAAATTAACCAGCTTCTCACAAAAATGAGAACTTCTGCGGCAGAATAAAGACGCCGGTGTCACCCGGCATTTTATCGCAGTCCGAGAAACGCAGCGAGATTTCCGCGCATTCCGTGTGATGCGCGATGAGAAAACAAAAGTGTTGGATTACAGCAGGTACAGATGTCGGTAACAGAAATATGTTCCGGCAGAATGCCTGCTTCTTTTAATACAAGCTCATTTGCACGCCACAGATTTAACTGGTATTTTCCATTTTCTTTCCGGTAATACAGCTCCTCATGAAAGCACTCGTCAAAAGCTTTTTCAAAGTCTTCTATTACGTCACTGCTCACTTCATAGCAGTCCTGGCAGATCGACGGACCGATTGCCGCAAGGATATCCTCCGGATGACAGCCGTAGGCTGCCTGCATTGCCTGTACAGTCACTTTTCCAATCTTGCCGGCAGTACCGCGCCAGCCGGAATGGGAAAGTCCGATTACTCTCCTCACCGGATCGACAAAATACAACGGTACACAGTCCGCATAGAAGGTAGCAAGTACAATACCCGGCACATCGGTGATCAACCCGTCCACATCCGTATAATCGCGCGGTATAAGGATCCCTTTTCCACGGTCATTTTCTGTGACAACACGCACATTTGTCGTGTGCGTCTGGTCAGAAAAAACCAGTCCGCCTGCATCAAACCCGATTGCCGCGGCAATACGCCGGAAATTCTCCCGTACGCGCGCTTCCTCGTCTCCTCTGGAAAAACTCAGATTCATGGACGAGAGATAATCCCTGCTCACACCGCCAAGCCGTGTGGAAAAACCGTGCACAATGCCGTCTGTTTTTTCCAGCGCCGGATAGGTCAGCCAGACAACGCCCTCTTTTTCATTCGTGCGCAGAACAGATGTCTCCCCTTTACGCTTCCAGATAATTTTTTCCGTATATTTCATCCTGATTTCCTCTCAACTGCTCCAGAACGCATTTTTTATATGTGTAATCTTATCCCCGGTAATGCCGACCACATCGAAGCGGCACGGAGTTTCCATATCATATCCGTGCCGCAGCAGATAATGCTGCGCTGTACGGACAATGGTTTTCTGCTTGCGGGCATCCACTGCCTCCAGCGGCGTTCCCTGCCGCCCGTCACTGCGGAACTTGACCTCCACAAAAACCAGATATCTGCCGTCCCGCGCAATCAGATCGATCTCACCACTGCGGACACGGTAATTGTATTCCAGTATCTGCATGCCGCACTGTTCTAAATATGCTGCTGCACGCTTTTCATAATCACTTCCGACTGCTCTTTTATTCACACATTCTCCCTGCTTTATCATAAATGAAAATTCTTAATAAAGGATGCCCGGTGGATCGGCGAGGGTCCGTATTGCCGCAATGCCTGGATATGCGCTGCAGAGCCGTAACCCTTATGAGCGGCGAAGCCATACTCCGGCATAAGTTTGTCGTAGTCCTTCATCAGACGATCCCTCGTCACCTTTGCAATCACACTTGCTGCAGCAATAGAGAGACTTTTCGCATCGCCCTTCACGATCGGTACCTGCTCAATGTTCACCTCAGGAATACGCACCGCGTCGTTCAGCAGAAGATCCGGTCTGACACGCAGCCTGCCGATTGCCTCACGCATCGCCTCATAGGTCGCCTGCAAAATATTTATCTCATCAATTCGCGCGGGCGATGCCATACCAACAGCGACTGCCACCGCTTTTTCCATGATTTCATTGTAAAGCTGCTCACGCATCTTCTCTGAAAGCTGCTTGGAATCGTTCAGATAACGGATCGTACAGTCCTTCGGCAGGATTACTGCACCGGCTACCACCGGTCCCGCCAGCGGTCCCCTTCCTGCCTCATCTATACCGCAGATATGAGAAAAGCTCCCATATGTCCGCTCATAGGACAACATTTTATAAAGTCGCTCATCTTCTTTTGCTTCCTTTTCCAGCTTCTTCCGAAAACGCTTCACCAGAGCCGCTGCTCCGGCCCTCTCATCCGTCTCAAACCTTTGCAGATAAGCGGGCAGTTCCTCCAGACTGGCTGCTTCCAGCTCAGCTTTCATCTCCGATAATTTCTTCTGCATCATCCAGCACTCCCAATCTCTCCAGCGGCAGTACACAAACACATGCTCTGCCGACAATATCGCTCTCCCGGACATTGCCTACCTCCGGTCCGCGGCTGTCCACACTGGAATTGCGGTTATCTCCAAGTACAAAATATTCGTCTTCCCCAAGCGTTACCGTATTTGCGGCAAGCCCGCCGTCTCTGATCGGCGCATTTCCATAATGCTCCACCAGCGCGCTTTCGTTGACATAAATGACGCCATCCGCGCTGATACGCACGGTTTCCCCCGGCAATCCGATAATACGCTTGATATAGTATGTGTTTGGTCTGTACTGATAGGAAAATACCACCACATCAAAACGCTGCGGTTTTCCGAACCGGTAGCTCCACTTGTCAATCAGCAGGCGATCCCCATTTTCCAGTGTCGGCAGCATAGAATCCCCATTTACGATTGTCCCCTTCAGAAAATATGGCAGCATCAGAAGCACTGCCAGCAGCACACATAGACGTATCAGACCGCCGGGCAAAGTCTTTTCTCCCCTCATCCTTTGCCTCCCAGCATAATCTGCCTGAAATCTCCGCCCCTATTCCGGAAATTCCAGGGTTATTCTTCCAAGCTTTCCGCTGCGGAAATCATCCAGCAGCAGCGCAGCCGCTTTTTCATAATCCAGTTCATTTCCCCTGCGGATACACCCCCGGCTCTTTCCAATCTCACCAAGGGCTGCTGCGGGCTGCAGATCCTTTGCACATCCATAACGCTGAACGAGCACTTCCGGATAGCGCGCCTGCAAAAAAACAATCAGTTCTATCGCCAGTTCCTCAATATTTAAAATTTCATCGCGGATAGAACCAATCATCGCCAGACGCATGCCGACTGCCTGATCCTCAAACTTCGGCCACAGAATCCCCGGCGTATCCAGAAGCTCCACGTTTTTATTGAGGCGGATCCACTGCTTCCCCTTGGTAACACCCGGCCGGTTACCGGTCTTTGTACATGCCTTTCCGGCATATGTGTTGATAAAAGTCGATTTTCCAACATTAGGGATTCCGGCAACCATTGCCCGCACCGGACGATTAAGAATTCCACGTCTGCGGTCGCGCTCTGTTTTTTCCCGGCACGCTTCCTGCAAAACCTTTCCCAGTACATTCATCCCGTTTTTGTTTCTGGAATCCATGGCAACTGCGTAATGCCCTGTGCTGCGGAAACGCTCCATCCATGCCTCACTGCCGGCGGCATCCGCCAGATCCGCCTTATTGAGCAGCAAAATGCGCGCCTTGTTCCTACCAAGTTCATCAATATCCGGGTTGCGGCTCGACTGCGGGATGCGCGCGTCCACCAGCTCAATAATTACATCTATCAGTTTTATATCTTCCTGCATCATACGCTTTGCTTTCGTCATATGACCAGGATACCATTGATAATTCATAAAAACCTCTCTTTAATCTATCAGTCCAAAGGAATCGGTGGGTGAGATCCGGAACCAGACCTTTCCTTCGACATAATCAGAATTCACCAGACCAATATCCGCATAGCGGCTGTCCTCGCTGTCGTTGCGGTTATCACCGAGTACAAAATATTCTTTCACGCCAAGCGTGATCGGCTCACTGGCAAGCCCGCTGTTGTTCATCAGAGGATAATCCGCGTTTTCCAGGTAAACCGTACCGTTAATGTAAATAATGCCATCTTTAATCTGGATCGTCTCTCCGGGAAGCCCGATCACGCGCTTAATATGCGTGTGGCTGGTGGAGCTTCCATTTGGCTTAAATGCAATAATATCGTTTCTCTGCGGGCTGCCGATGCGGTATTCCAGTGTGTTAAGCAGAATCCTGTCGCCGTCTGCAAGCGTCAGCTCCATGGATTGTCCGACATTTGTGCGTGTCTGTCCGAAAAAATAGACGAGAACAAACGCAAACAGAATGACTACGGCAATCTCAAAAACCCACAGCAGAAAACTGCTGACCTTCTCCCGCAGGGTTCTTTTTTCCTTCTGCCTCTTTCTGCTTCCTCTGCCTGTCTTTCTCATGATTGCCCTCCTATGTGATAAAAAAGAATCTCGCAGTGCGCATCCCCACAGAGCGTTTTGTGATATATAGGAAATCCACAGGAACTTCCTATATGTCAAAAAAGGCTGTCCACATCAGACAGCCCTTCCCGCTTTTTTTATTTCACAAGTTCTTTCACCTTTGCGCTCTTACCGGAACGATTTCTCAGATAGTTCAGTTTTGCACGTCTTACTTTACCATATCTGACTACCTCTACCTTTTCTACGTTCGGGGAATGTAACGGCCATGTCTTTTCCACGCCGACTCCGTTGGAATTCTTTCTCACAGTGAAGGTCGCGCGATTACTTCCGCCCTGTTTCTTAAGAACAGTACCTTCAAATACCTGGATACGCTCACGGTTGCCCTCTTTGATCTTCCCGTATACGCGAACGGTGTCTCCCACATTAAACTGCGGAACCTCAGCCTTTAACTGAGCTGCTTCGATGTTTTTGATAATTTCCTGCATTGTGTGCCTCCTTATTCTTCTGGATGTTCATAATACATACGTAACAGAGGACCATCTCTTTTTCTCACAACGTAAATTATTCTAGCATGATGCACCTGAAAAAGCAAGTACAAATTTACAGACTTTAAGGCAAGTGCGCAGTCCCGTATAACAGTTCAGCCAGGCTGCCCTGTTCAGTCTCTTTACTGTTCATGGGGCGCTGTTACACGTTTTCTTCCTCTGCTGCCTCTTCCTCTGCTGCCGGAGCATTTTCCGCTTCCGGTACCTCTTCCTCTGCCGGAGCTTCTTCTGCTTCCGGAACTGCTCCAGCTTCTGCTTCTTCTTTTTCTGCCGTTGCTTCGTCCACAG
Organism: Lachnospiraceae bacterium UBA7225; assembly: GCA_002473385.1. Lineage (GTDB taxonomy): Bacteria > Bacillota > Clostridia > Lachnospirales > Lachnospiraceae > Marvinbryantia. The sequence goes on along the minus strand of DKTR01000063.1, from coordinate 28,491 downwards.
CACTCTTCACTGCGTCCGCCGCATCGGCTACCGCTTTTTTTGCTTCGTTGATAATCTCCTCGGTATTCTGTTCCATCTCCTCAGCAAATTTCTTATCTTCCTCCGGAAGTTTCTCCTTCAAAGCCTTAATCTCATCCTCCAGAGCTGCAATTTCATTATAAATATCGTTGATGCCGACAATCCTTTCTGCAAATTCGCCGGCAGCATCCTTATGCGCCTCATAATATGCTTTCCCGAGTGCTGTGAGCTCATCGTCCGCTTTTTTCTTCTTTGCAAGAATTTTTGTGTGCAGACTCGCGATTTCTGCTGCCTCACCTGTCTTTTTTACCATTACCTGTGCCAGATCCCCTACATTCTGCGCCAGATCCCCAAGCTTTTTTCCCAAATCTTCAAACATCATTTCCTTCTCCTTTCAGCATCGCTTTTTCTTTTTCGGTGAGATTTGCTCTCTCCAGCAGATCCGGGCGCCACCTGGCGGTACGCCGTACAGACTGCTCCCGTCTCCATTTCTCCACATTCGCATGATGCCCGGATAATAACACAGGCGGAACAACTCTTCCGCGCCACACCTCCGGTCTGCTGTACTGCGGATATTCCAGCAGGGAATCCTGAAAGGATTCAAACTCTGCGGAATCTTCATTATTTAATACCCCCTCTACGAGACGCGAGATGGTATCAATCATAACCATGGCAGGCAGTTCTCCTCCGGTAAGCACATAGTCACCGATGGAAACATAATCCGTTACAATCTCCTCCAGGACACGCTCGTCAATACCCTCATAGTGCCCGCACAGAAAAATCAGCTCTTCCTCACAGGAAAATTCTCTTGCCATCTCCTGGTGGAAGGTCTTCCCCTGTGGAGTGAGGTAGATAGTGCGGATTTTCCGCCCTGCCTGCTCCTCTATGGATTTATACGCGCCATAAACCGGTTCCGCCTGCATTACCATGCCGGCACCGCCGCCATACGGATAGTCGTCCACCTTACCGTGCCTGTTGCCTGCAAAATCGCGGATATTGACTGTATTTAACGTAATAAGACCTTTTTCCATTGCTCTGCCCGTAATGCTTGTATGCAGTCCGTTTTCAATCATTTCGGGAAACAGCGTCAGTACATGAAATTTCACAGCAGTCCCTCCAGCAGATGAACCGTCATTGTATTTTTTTCCAGAGATACTTCTATAATACATTCTTTTGTGTTCGGTATCAAGACTTCTTTTTCATTTTTTGTCTTTACCACATAGACATCGTTAGCACCAGTGCGGATGACTTCCGTCAGTGTACCAAGCTCTTCCCCGGTATCCGTAAAAACAGTCAGTCCGACCAGATCGCATAGAAAATATTCTCCCGGTGCAAGCTTCACCGCATTTTCCCGGGTCACCAGCAGCGGACACCCTTTGTATTTCTCTACATCATTGATATTGTCGATCCCTTTAAATTTCAGGATCACCATATTTTTGAAAAACTTTACCTGCTCAATTCCAAGCGTTACATTGCCGCGCCTTGTTTCAGCAATAACTTCCTTCAATTCTTTAAAACGTGCGGCATCGTCTGTCGTCGGATACACCTTCACCTCGCCGCGAATCCCGTGGGTGGAGGAAATCACGCCCACCTGCAGAAACTGTTCCATAAAATGCCTCCATAAAAATCAAATAATCCGCTGCAAGCACGGCGCCTGGCTCATTGCTCGCGGGAATAAACATTTCAGAGATTTTCCATGAGTATAAAAAGAGCCGCCTTCCGGCAGCTCTCTTAGAATTACACAATATCAACAACCACTTTTTTATCACTCTTAGACGCCGCAGCTTTTACAACGGCGCGGATTGCCTTTGCAATTCTGCCCTGTTTACCGATAACTTTTCCCATATCAGACTGGGCCACTTTCAGTTCGATCACGGTAGTTTTGCCGCTTTCTTTCTCTGTAACTACGACCTCTTCCGGATGTTCTACCAGAGATTTGGCAATTACTTCTACTAAATCCTTCATTACCGTCACCCCTATCCTACTTCTCGATACCAGCCAGCTTAAAAAGCTTGCCTACCACTTCGGTCGGCTGTGCACCGTTTGCAAGCCACTTCTTAGCCAGTTCTTCGTCGATTTTAAATTCACTCGGGTCAGTGTTCGGATTGTAGGTGCCAATTTCATCGATACATCTTCCGTCTCTCGGAGATCTGGAATCTGCAACCACAATTCTATAGAAAGGAGCTTTCTTCTGTCCCATTCTTCTCAATCTGATCTTTACTGCCATTTCAATTCACCTCCTTGGATTCTTCTGCAATATATTTAAAAGGGAAATTTAAATTTTCCTCTTTTACCGCCTCTGCCTCCCGTCAGTCCGGGAATCTGCTTCATCATCTTTTTTGTCTGTTCAAACTGCTTGACAAGCCGGTTTACCTCTGCAATATCGACACCGCATCCGGCAGCAATACGTTTTTTACGTGAGGGGTTCAGGATATCCGGATTTGCTCTCTCTGCCGGTGTCATGGAAAGGATGATCGCTTCATTGCGCGCAAGCGCCTTCTCATCTATCATCCCTTCAATATCCTTCATCCTGCTTCCGCCAAGTCCCGGAATCATGGAAAGGATACTGGAAAATCCACCCATGTTTTTCATCTGGTTCATGCTGTCCAGATAATCGTCAAAACCAAACTGCGCCTTTTTGATCTTCTGCTCAAGCTCTTTCGCTTTGTTTTCATCCAGTGTTGCCTGTGCCTTCTCGATAAGGCTCATCACATCACCCATACCAAGAATACGTGACGCCATGCGGTCCGGATAAAACTGCTCCAGATCAGAGAGTTTTTCGCCCATGCCGACATACAGGATCGGCTTGCCGCAGGTCGCCCGGATGGAAAGCGCTGCGCCGCCGCGGGAATCGCCGTCCAGTTTTGTCAGAATAACACCGTCTATGCCAATTTTACTGTTGAACATATCGGCAACATTGACAGCATCCTGTCCGGTCATGGCATCAACTACCAGAATTGTCTGGTCGACATGCACCGCTTCCTTGATCTGCACCAGCTCATCCATCATTTCCTCGTCAACATGGAGACGTCCTGCCGTATCGAGAATAACCACATTCATATTGCGGCTCTTTGCATGCTCCACCGCCGCCCTGGCAATGTTTACCGGGCTCTGCTTATCTCCCATGGAGAATACCTCTACGCCCTGCTTTTCCCCATTTATCTGCAGCTGCTGGATTGCTGCCGGACGATAAACGTCACAGGCTGCCAGCAGCGGAACCCGTCCCTTTGACTTCAGCTTTCCGGCAAGCTTTGCTGTTGTCGTCGTCTTACCAGCGCCCTGCAGACCCGCCATCATAATAACGGTAATCTCGCCCGCCGGACGCAGCGCAACCTCTGTAGTCTCGGAGCCCATAAGGGCGACCAGTTCTTCATTGACGATCTTGATCACCATTTGTCCGGGATTTAAACCCGTCATAACGTCTGTACCAACAGCACGCTCCTGCACAGATTTCATAAACTGCTTTACTACCTTAAAGCTCACATCCGCCTCAAGAAGCGCCATCTTGACTTCCTTTAAGGCAGTCTTTACGTCCGCTTCTGTCAGACGTCCCTTGCTCCGCAGGTTTTTAAATACATTCTGTAATTTATCGGAAAGGCTTTCAAATGCCATCTTTACAACTCCTCTAAAATCTCGCCTGCAATTTTTCTTATCTCTTCATGTCCCTCTGCAAGCACATGGATCTGCTCGATTTTTTCCCGAATAGACAAAAACTTTGCCACCAGGTGAAGCTTTGTCTCATAATCCTCCAGGATACAGTTGCATCGCTTGATCAGATCGTGTACTCCCTGGCGGCTGATCTTATACTGCTCGGCTGCTTCCGCCAAGGAGCAGTCATTTAAAACCACATCCTCATACACATTTCTCTGATGTTCTGTAAGAAGCTCGCCGTAAAAATCGAACAGCAGCGTCTGCTCCACAATCCGTTCCATCTCTCATCACCTTCGCTATCATAATACAAAAAGAAAGCGGTGTCAAGTATTTTTTCTTGACACCGCATTTTTTTCCATTCACAGCACTCACCCCACACCGGCTGTGAATATAAACTACATTATTACAGGCTCGCGCGAATGACACGCGGCTTGAATCCATGTTCCTCCAGTGCCTGCACAATCTGATTTTTATGTTCCGTACCGAACGCCTCCATGGTGATCTTCAGTTCCACCGCCTTATTTCGGTTGGTGCTGACAAACTGATTATGATCCAGCTTGATGACGTTGCCCTGCATCTGGGCAACGACGCTGGATACCCGCACCAATTCACCAGGCGTATCCGGAAGCAGGACAGACACCGTAAAGATGCGGTCACGCTGGATCAGACCGAACTGTACGACTGAGGACATGGTGATAACATCCATATTGCCGCCGCTTAATATGGCAACGATCTTTTTATTTTTCACATTCATATGCTTTAATGCTGCCACAGTAAGCAAGCCGGAATTTTCAACAATCATCTTATGATTTTCGACCATGTCAAGGAAAGCGACAATCAGTTCATCGTCCTGGATGGTAATAACATCGTCCAGATTTTTTTGCAGATACGGGAAAATCTTCTCGCCCGGACGCTTCACCGCCGTACCGTCTGCAATGGTATTGATGCCAGGGAGGGTCACTACCTCACCCGCTTCAAGTGATGCCTGCAGACAATTCGCCCCTGCCGGCTCAACACCGATCACTTTAATATTCGGATTCAGCATTTTTGCGAGCGTGGAAACACCGGTTGCCAGACCACCGCCGCCCACCGGCACCAGGATATAATCAACCAGCGGAAGCTCCTTGACGATTTCCATAGCGATCGTACCCTGCCCGGTGGCAACAGCAAGGTCGTCAAACGGATGGATAAAGGTATAGCCCTTTTCTTCCGCAAGCTGATAGGCATACTCACACGCCTCATCATAAACCTCCCCATGCAGGATTACCTCTGCCCCATAATTCTTTGTACGGTTTACCTTCATCAGCGGTGTCGTCACCGGCATCACAACCACCGCCTTCACGCCAAGCTCTTTTGCCGCATAAGCCACACCCTGTGCATGGTTCCCCGCGGACGCTGTGATTAATCCTTTTTCCTGCTCTTCTCTTGAGAGTGCCGAGATGCTGTAATAGGCACCGCGGATCTTATAAGCGCCGGTAATCTGCATATTCTCCGGCTTCAGATAAATACGGTTGCCCGTCTGGTCGCTGAAATACTTACTGTATACCAGCTTTGTCTCTTGTGTGACTTTTTTTACAACTTCTGATGCTTCTTCAAATTTCTCTAAAGTCAACATAACTTAATTTCCCCTTTAACCTCTGTCATCTGTTAAAAACAATGCATTCACAAATTCTTCTGCGTTAAATTTCTGTAAATCCTCAATGCTCTCACCAACGCCGATATATTTCACCGGGATGCCAAGCTCAGAGTGAATGGCTATAGCAATGCCGCCCTTTGCCGTCCCATCCAGCTTTGTCAGAATGATACCGGTGATATTGGCAACCTCCGCAAACTCCCGCGCCTGTACAAGCGCATTCTGCCCGGTCGTTCCGTCCAGCACAACAAGCGTCTCGCGGTATGCCTCCGGATATTCCTTTTCAAGAATACGGTTAATCTTACCCAGCTCATTCATCAGATTCTTTTTGTTGTGCAGTCTGCCTGCCGTGTCGCAGAGCAGCACATCTGCATGTCGCGCCTTGGCAGCAGCCACCGCATCGTAAACAACCGATGCCGGATCGCTGCCTTCCTGCCCGGAGATAATCTCCACACCTGCCCGGTTTGCCCACTCGGAAAGCTGTTCTCCGGCAGCGGCGCGGAAGGTATCCGCGGCTGCGAGCACAACCTTCCTGCCCTGGTCCTTTAGCTTTCCGGCAAGCTTGCCGACACTCGTCGTTTTACCGACACCATTCACACCAATTACAAGAACCACTGACGTGCGGTGTTCAAACTCGTAAGCAGTCTCACCCACCTCCATTTGCCGGCGAATACTATCGATAAGATAACGCCTGCACTCCGACGGCTCCTTGATGTGATTCTCCTTTACCTTTTTCTTTAAATCCTCGATAATCGCAGTTGTCGCATTGATGCCCAGATCGCCCATGATCAGCGTCTCCTCGATCTCTTCATAAAAATCTTCGTCAATGCTGGAAAATCCACTGAAAATGCTGTCGATACCGGATACAATATTATCTCTCGTCTTGGAAAGCCCCTCTGCCAGTCTTTTGAAAAAACCCTTCTTTTCTTCCATAAAGCTCCTCCTGTTACAGATCAAAATGCCCTGCCGGGCACGTTTGTATCCCTATTTGTCGAGTTCCTCTTCTACCATATTTACGGAAACCTGCGTGGAAACTCCCTTTTCCTGCATGGTGATTCCGTAGAGGCGGTCTGCCGCCGCCATCGTTCCCCTTCTATGAGTAATAATAATAAATTGTGTATTCTTTGTCAACTTTTTCAGATATCCCGCGTAACGCGCTACGTTATTTTCATCAAGCGCCGCCTCAATCTCGTCAAGCAGACAGAACGGTGAGGGCTTCATATTCTGGATGGCAAACAGCAGCGCGATTGCTGTGAGCGCCTTTTCCCCACCGGACATCTGCATCATGTTCTGCAGCTTCTTTCCGGGCGGCTGCGCGATAATGCGGATACCCGCCTCCAGGATATCTTCATCCTCCACAAGCTCCAGCGTACCATGACCGCCGCCGAACAGTTCTTTGAAGGATTTGGCAAACTCCGTCTGCATAATGGCAAATTTTTCTGCAAATTGTTTGCGCATTCCGCTGTCCAGCTCACGGATAATATCCTTCAGTGCCTCCCCCGCTTTTACCAGGTCATCGTGCTGCTCCGTAAGGAATTTATGACGCTCGGCAGTCTCGCGGTATTCCTCGATGGCATTTACATTAACAGGTCCAAGCGCCTTGATTTCACCCTTCAGCTCCGCAATACGTTTTTTGAGCTGCGCCGGATTTTCATGAGTCTTATCCTCGAAGCCGGCTGCCTCGCTCGCTGTCAGACCATATTCTTCCCACATGTAATTGATCTGCCGCTCGCGGTAATCCTCCAGACGCTCCTTCTGATTTTCCAGACGGTACCGCTCCTTATCCAGACTGCTTATCTGACCGGAAAGTGCCTCCCGCTTTTCGAAGAAACTCTTATGCGCTGCTGAAACCTCCTGCCGCTCCTGTATAAGCACTTCAATCTGTGCCTTCTGCTCCTGTTCAGCCAGCGCCGCATGCTCCAGCGTATCCTTTATCTGTGCGATCTGTGCCGTTTTCTGCGCCACCTCATCACCAGAGCCCTGCCGATCTGCGCATATTTGCTCCTTCTCCTTCTGAAAGCTGCGTATCTCGTTCTCCAGACGTCTGACCGTATCCCCTGCAAATGTTTCCTGCTGCGCAAGCTCTGCCGTTCTGGTATGCGCCGCGGCTGTGGAATCCTTCTGCGTCTCCTGCAGGCGGCGCTTCTCCTCCAGCATATCTCTGCGTCCGGTAATTTCTGCCTCCAGTTCCTGCTCATGTATCTGTGATGCCTCTAACTCCTCCAGAAGTGCAGCCTTCTGCACACCAATATCCTGCATCTGCCCGTCCAGCTCTGCCGCCTCGCGCCTCAGCTGCTCGTTGCTGCTGCGGGTTTTATTGGTCTGCCCATTGATTTCCTCAAGCTTCAGCCGGGAGGTGTTCTTGAGCAGATACTGCTGCTGCAGCTTTTCCGTCCGCGCCATCAGATCCTGACGCTGTTCCTGCCGTTTATCCCGCAATTTCTCAATGTCTCTCTGTGTCTGCAGGACAGCTTCATTCTTTTTTGCAACGCTTTTTTCCAGTTCCTCTGTCTCACGTCTCCTGCCGAGCAGATTGCTGGAATTTTTAAAAGCTCCGCCAGACATCGAACCGCCCGGACTGAGCAGATCTCCTTCCAGCGTTACAATGTGCAGACTGTGCCGGTATTTTCTGGCGATAGCGATTGCATGATCGATCGTATCCACCACCAGAGTCTGCCCCAGCAGATACTCAACCAGGTTTTCATATATCTCATCCGCCTCAGCGAGCGTGCTGGCAACACCGATTGCTCCAGGCTCATAAAGCGCCTGCTCCTTCGCAAGTCCTCCCCGCCTGCGGATAGCGGTCAGCGGAAGAAAAGTTGCCCTCCCGTAGCGGTTCTGCTTTAAGAAAGCAATCATACTCTTTGCCGTCTCCTCATTGTCTGTAACAATGTTCTGGATGCTTCCGCCAAGCGCTGTCTCAATCGCTGTCTCGTATTTTTTCTGTGTCTTAATTAAGTCCGCCACCACGCCATGCAGACCGGGCTGCACGTTTTTCTGCTCCATCACCTTGCGGATACTGATGCCGTAGCCGTCGTAGCGCTCTGTGATGTTTCTCAGCGATTCCAGGCGTGAAGACTCGCGATGGTACGCTGTCTTTGCCTCCTCCAGCTCCCGGTTCTTCTTTGAGAGAGCCTCCTGAAGCTTCTGTATGTTCTGCTCTACTACACTGTTGTCGGCAATCATCTGATCAATTACCGCAAGTGTCTGGTTATACTCCGTCTGCAGCGCCTGACGGTTTTTTGAGAGGTCCTCTTCCTCGCCTTTCGCCGTGAGAAGACGTCCTGCCAGCTCCGCTTTACGGATCTGTGTCTGCTCCAGCATCGTTTCATAGCGCTGGAGATTCGTCTTTGTAACGCCGCGCTGATTAATGAGCGAAATAAGCCCCGACTGTCCCTGGGCGATCACTGTCTCCAGATCTGCGACCTCCTGAGAAAGCAGCTCCAGAATCTGTTCGTGTTCCTTCTCCTGCGCTCTTGCAGATTCCGCCTCTGCCTGCAGCGTCAGAAGCTTTTTACGCTCCTGTTTTTGCTGTTCACTGCGCTCAAGAATGTCTCTGTCCAAAGCCATTATGCGGTTTTCATAATGCTCATCATTTTTCTGCACCGAGCGGATCTGCTCCTGCAGCAGTCCGATCCGGCTCTCCATCTGCTGGCGGTTGATGGCGCCCTGGTGTATCTGGCCCTGTTTTTCCTCAATGGCGGTATTCAGCCCTTCCAGACGCTGCTCAGCAGCCTCATATTCACCTTTTGCCGCCTCCAGCTGTTCACCTGCCTGTGCAAGGTCACTGTCGGAAATAGAAAGCTTTCCGCAAACCTCCTCCAGCTGCTTCCTGATCCGTCCGTCCTCCAGCAGGAACATATTGATGTCCAGCGTTTTCAATTCTTCCTTGCGCTGCAGGTATATTTTCGCTTTCTCCGACTGTTTCTCCAGCGGACCGATCTGCCGGGTAATCTCTGAAAGAATATCCCGCACACGCATCAGATTATTGCTCTCATCCTCCAGCTTTTTCTGGGTAGTGAGCTTACGCCGTTTAAACTTTACAATTCCTGCTGCCTCATCGAACAGCTCCCGGCGTTCTTCCGGCTTCCCGCTTAAAATTTTGTCAATCTGTCCCTGCCCGATGATAGAATAGCCTTCCTTGCCAATGCCGGTATCATAAAACAGCTCCTGAATGTCGCGCAGTCGACAGTTTGTTCCATTTATGAGATACTCACTTTCGCCGGAGCGATAGAGCCGCCGCGTCACCGTCACTTCTTCATAATCGGTCGGAAGCTGATGCCCCGTGTTATCCAGCGTGATGGCAACCGAAGCAAATCCCAGAGGCTTGCGGTTCTCCGTGCCGGAAAAAATAACGTCCTGCATGTTCGCGCCGCGCAGCTGCTTCGCACTCTGTTCACCAAGCACCCACCGGACAGCATCCGCCACATTACTCTTTCCGCTGCCGTTCGGTCCCACAATACCGGTAATCCCGTTGTGAAACTGAAACTTCATCTTATTTGCGAAGGACTTAAACCCCTGCACTTCGATGCTCTTTAAATACATAGATTACTGTTGTCCTTTCAAAATCATCATTGTCCGGTATGCTGCTTCCTGCTCGGCGCTCTTCTTCGTCCTTCCCCGCCCCTCTTCAAAGCCCTTCTCGCCGATAAAAAGCTGCACAACAAAGGTTTTATCATGCTCCGGTCCCTCCTCGCGCAGAAGATGGTAGGACATCACCTCGCCCTTGAAGGAGCTTTGTACAATTTCCTGCAGGATAGTTTTACTATCAAAAAAGAGTTTTTTATGCTCTGCTCCATTTAAAATGAATCTGTTTACAAATTCTTTTGCATTAGTAAAACCACCATCCAGAAAGATTGCCCCAATCAGTGCCTCCATTGCATCGGAAACCACCGAATCGCGGTGACGTCCGCCGGTCTGTTCTTCTCCTCTGCCCAGGCGCAGAAAAGAGCCAAGCTCGATCGCCGCCGCACACTGTGCAAGTGTCGGCTCACACACAATGCTCGCCCGCAGCTTTGTCATCTCGCCTTCCTTCATTTTCGGATAATGCCGGTACAGATATTCACTGCTGGACAGCTCCAGCACTGCATCACCGAGAAATTCCAGCCGCTCATTATCCTTTAAGTGATTTTTTTTATGTTCATTCGCATATGAGCTGTGACGGAGCGCATTTTCCAACAGCTCCTTATCTGTAAAACAATAACCAATCTTCTGTTCCAGCTCGCATATTTCTCTCTGCATCCTTCTTTACTCCTTAACAAATACGAAGAGGGCGCTGTCTTCGGCGCCCTCTCACGAAATAAGTAATCACTAATTCACTGCATTTCTGATTGCTTCTACCGCATCGCCTACTGAAACGATTTTTTCCGCTTCCTCTGTCGGAATCTCAATGTCAAATTCCTCTTCGATGCCCATAATAATCTGGTAGACATCCAGCGAATCTGCGCCAATGTCATCCACAAAGGTCATGTCCATTGTAATTTCTTCCGCATCCACATTCATGACTTCCGCAATAATTTTCTGCAATTTTTCCAATTCCATAATATTCCCTCCTATTTTTCCTGTTCTTCACGGAACAGCTCTCTCATAATTTCGCTGATGTGCTGTTTTTTAAACTGCACACATTGCATAACCGCATTTTTGATCTCACCATTTTTCGCACTTCCGTGTGTTTTCACCACCAGTCCGTTCAGACCAAGCATTGGTGCTCCGCCGTACTGTGTGGCATCGAAGGTTTTAACTGTCTCCTTCAGCGCCGGTTTTATCAGAAGCGCACCGATCTTCGACCGCAGATTTGTCATCAGTCCCTGCTTGATCTTCCGGATCAGCGTCGCGCCCACACCCTCATAGAGCTTTAAGATCACATTGCCGACAAATGCCTCACAGACAATGACATCGCATGCTCCCGCCGGGATCTCCCGTGCCTCCACACTGCCGACAAAATTGATATCCGGGCATTCTTTTAATAAAGGATATGTCTCTTTTACCAGAGCATTCCCCTTTTCTTCTTCCACTCCGATATTGACGAGACCAACGCGCGGATTTTCAATGCCTAATACATTTTTCATATAAACAGAACCCATCCTGGCGAACTGAATAAGATGAGATGGGCGTGCATCCACATTTGCACCGCAATCTACCAGAAGCGCCACGCCGTTTTCCGTCGGAATCAGCGGAGCCAGAGGCGGTCGCTCCACACCCCGGATCCGGCCTACAAGAAGCTGTCCGCCTACCAGAACGGCTCCGGTACTGCCAGAAGAGATAAACGCATCTGCTTCCCCTTTTTTTACCAGACGCATGCCAACCGCGATCGAGGAATCCTTCTTCCTGCGAATGGCGTTTACCGGCGGTTCTCCGGTTTCGATGACTTCTTCTGCATGGACAATTTCAATCCGGTCTTTCGGGTAAGTATACTTTGCCAGTTCCTTTTCTATGACTTCCTGTCTTCCAGTGAGAATTACCCGGACACTCTCATCTGCGAGCACGGCTTCCACTGCCCCGTGAACCGGCTCCGCCGGAGCATAATCGCCGCCCATGGCATCGATCACTACCCGTACACTTTCCTCCATCCTATCATCTCCTTTATTTCTATTCACTATCATACAGGACATCCTGTTAAAAATCAAGAGAAAAGGCTCCCCATTTTCCGGGAAGCCTCATTTTGTTTTGATTAATCCTGAGCGATAATCTCTTTTTTGTTATATGTTCCGCAATTCTTGCAGACTCTGTGGGACATCATCAGCTCACCGCATTTGCTGCACTTTACTAAGTTTGGAGCAGTCATTTTCCAGTTTGCTCTTCTTTTGTCCCTTCTTCCTTTGGAAGATTTATTCTTCGGGCAGATAGACATCGTTCACACCTCCTTAAATTTGTTAAAAATCTCCTGGATTTTCGCCATCCGCAGGTCTGTTTCATCTTTCCTGCAGTCACAGGTCTTCTGATTTAAATTGGTTCCGCAGATACTGCAAATCCCCTTGCAGTCTTCTTTACAAAGTACTTTGGACGGCCAATTCACCAGCAGCTCGGAATAAACAAGTTTATCCACATCCAGATTGTACCCTTCCATATACGCCTGGTCGTCCAGCATCTGCTGGCTCTGCGCCTCACTCTTTTTCAGATCTGCCTCTTTGTCAAAAAGCAGCTCCAGCGTGACGTCAACCGCCTCCAGGCACCGGTCGCAGGGAATACGCACAGTCAGCACGGTTCTCCCTGTAATCTGCAGTTCCCTGTCTCCTTTGTTCCGAATATTCAAGGAAACCGGTTGCTGCATAACGATAGGAAACGTTCCCATTTTTGAAACAAACTGTTTCATTTCCGGCATGACATCTGTCTGCATCACTTTTCCGTCGTTTTTTAAAACTTCGTTTAAGTCAATCAGCATGACATCCTCCTATCCATACTTGATTATTATAACTAGCCGGTATGGTTTTGTCAATCAGTTTTTTCCTGCATTTTTGCAGTTTTTTGGAGTTTTCTCTCTCCTAATAAAATGAAATGATCCGATGGCACGCATTTGTCCCACGTGTTTCGTGCCACCGAACCCTTTCTTACTTTACCTCGTTTTTGGAGTTTTTATACCAGTGCTACTGTCTCACGGCAGATTGCCAGTTCTTCATTTGTCGGAATCACAGCAACCTTTACTTTAGAATCTGCAGTGGAGATCACCATATCCTCCCCGCGTTTCTTGTTCGCCTCTGTATCCAGTGTAATGCCAAGGTAACCCAGATATGCCAGTACCTTTTCGCGGACAATGCCGGCATTTTCGCCGATACCTGCCGTAAATGCGATTGCATCCACGCCGTTCATCGCTGCTACATAGGAACCGATATATTTTGCTACACGATAACAAAATACATCCATGGCAGCCGCCGCATATTTATTTCCGGAATTCATCGCTTCCTCCAGATCACGGAAATCGCTGGACAACTCCCTGGAAATACCGAATACACCTGATTTTTTATTCAAAACGTTCATCACGCCCGCAATATCCAGATTTTCTTTCTTTGCAATAAACTCCATAATTGCAGGATCGATATCACCGGAGCGTGTACCCATTACCAGACCCTCAAGCGGTGTCAGACCCATGGAGGTATCTACGCACTTGCCATTCAGTACTGCACTGATGGATGCGCCGTTGCCCAGATGCGCCACAATAATTTTCGAATCATTCAGATCCAGACCAAGGAACTCTGCCGCATGTTTGGAGACAAAGCTGTGAGAGGTTCCGTGGAAGCCATAGCGTCTTACGGCATATTTTTCATAATATTCGTACGGAAGTCCATACAGATATGCCTTCTCCGGCATGGTCTGATGGAAAGCAGTATCGAATACAGCCACCATCGGCACTCCCGGCATCAGCTCTGCACAGGCATTGATACCGATAAGGTTTGCCGGATTGTGCAGCGGTGCAAGATCATTGCACTCCTCGATTGCTCCCAGCACTTCGTCGTTAATCACAACAGAGCTTGCAAATTTTTCTCCGCCATGTACGACTCTGTGTCCGACTGCCTCTACCTCTTTCAAGGATTTGATAGCGCCGGTCTTTTCGTTTACAAGTGCATCCAGTACCATCTGGATCGCCTGCTTATGTGTCGGCATAGCCGCCTCGGTGATTTCCTTGTCACAGCCGGTTTTCTGATAAACCAGTCTTCCGTCAATACCGATTCTCTCGCAGAGACCTTTAGCAAGCACTGCCTCTGTTTCGGAATTGATCAGCTGATATTTCAGCGATGAGCTTCCGCAGTTAATAACTAAAACATTCATTTCTACTTTTCCTCCTGGATATATTCCACAGCGGCTCTGCCCCGCAGAGCCGCAATGTTACTTAGTCCTCAGCCTGGCACTGTACTGCCGTGATCGCTACAACGCCTACGATATCTTCTGCAGAACATCCGCGGGAGAGGTCGTTTACCGGCTTTGCGATACCCTGGGTAACAGGTCCGTATGCCTCCGCTTTTGCCAGTCTCTGTGCCAGCTTGTAGCCGATGTTTCCTGCGTCCAGGTTCGGGAAAATCAGAACGTTCGCTTTTCCGGCAACGTCACTGTTCGGCGCCTTGGATGAGCCTACGCTCGGAACAATCGCCGCGTCAAGCTGCAGCTCGCCGTCCAGCTTCAGACCCGGGTTCTGCTCTTTGGCAATCTTTGTTGCCTCAACTACCTTGTCAACCAGCGCATGCTTTGCGCTGCCCATGGTGGAATGGGAAAGCATTGCCACAACCGGCTCTTCCTGTACCAGCAGGCGGAAAGATTCTGCTGAAGAAGCCGCGATTGCTGCCAGCTCTTCCGGATTCGGATCCTGTACCAGTCCGCTGTCGCCAAATACAAATGCGCCGTTTGCACCATACTCGCAGTCCGGAACTACGATAAGGAAAAATGCGGATACCAGCTTTGTGCCCGGTTTTGTTTTCAGAATCTGCAGACACGGTCTTAATGTATCTGCTGTAGAATGGCATGCACCGGATACCATACCGTCTGCATCGCCCATCTTTACCATCATAACGCCATAGTAGAGATACTGGTTCAGAAGAATCTCCTTTGCCTGCTCCGGTGTCATACCCTTCTTGGAGCGCAGCTCTACAAGCTTGTCTATGTAGCCCTGTGTTTTCTCAGAGGTTGCCGGGTCAATGATGACCGCGCCGGTAAGATCCAAACCTTCGCTGCCCTTCTTCACCGCTTCCTCGCTGCCTACCAGGATAATGTTTGCAATACCTTCCTTCAGGATCTGGGCAGCAGCCTCAAATGTTCTGCGGTCCTCTGTTTCCGGAAGTACAATCGTTTTTTTGTTGCTTCTTGCTCTTTCTTTGATTACGTCAATAAATCCCATGATTCTTTGACTCCTTTCATTGTTTTACAATATAAATCCATTATACCCATTAAAGTACAATTTTTCAACACGTAATCGCCATATTACTTCTGTATTTTTTTCAGAACAGAAAGCGCCCATCTGTGATATGGCGCGTAGCGCAGCGGCAGATCCAGCCAGAGTGCCTTTTTCATGATACTTTTCTGATGAGAAAAGGTGGTAAAGCTTTCTTTTCCGTGGTAGCTGCCCATCCCGCTGTTTCCCACACCGCCGAACGGCATATGCGGCGTTGCCAGGTGAACGACAGTATCGTTAATGCAGCCGCCGCCATAAGACGTATGTGACAAAATATAGTCTTCATGCTCTTTATTTCCGGTAAACAGATACAGCGCAAGTGGCTTTTCCCGCTTTGACACAAAAGCTGCTGCCTCTTCGATAGTATCAAAGGTGAGTACCGGAAGCAGCGGTCCGAAAATTTCTTCTTGCATCACCGGACTTTCCCCATGTACCAGATCAAGAATGGCCGGCTCGATTTTCAGAGAATCTTCTGCCGTTTTTCCGCCCGCAAGAATCTCACAGTCCTCCATCAGGCGGACGAGACGCCCAAAATGCTTCTCGTTGATAATCTTTGGATAGTTTTTATTCTGAAGCGGCTCTTTGCCAAACTGTCTGCGGATTTCCTTCTTCATCGCATCTATCAGGCGGTCCTTCACATTACTCTGCACCAGCAGGTAATCGGGCGCGACGCAGGTCTGTCCGGCATTTAAAAATTTCCCCCAGACAATCCTGCGGGCGGCAAGCCGGATATTTGCCGTCTCATCCACAATACAGGGGCTTTTCCCGCCGAGCTCCAGCGTCACCGGCGTCAGATGCTTTGCTGCTGCCTCCATAACAAGCTTTCCGACACTGACTCCGCCGGTAAAGAAGATATAATCAAAGCGCTGCTCCAGCAATGCAGCATTTTCCTCTCTTCCACCTTCTACGACCGTCACCAGCCAGTCAGGATACAGTTCGCGTACCATCCGGGCAATCAGCGCAGATGTATGCGGCGCATAGGCAGATGGCTTGATCACTGCACAGTTGCCGGCGGCAAGCGCGCCGACCAGCGGTGCTACCGCCAGCTGGAACGGATAATTCCAGGGTGCCATGATAAGGACAATGCCGTAAGGCTCACTGATGCGGAAACACTTTGACGGGAACTGTGTGAGAGGCGTGCGCACATGCTGCGGCTGCATCCACCTGCGCAGATGCTTCAGCATATACTGCACTTCGTCCAGTACAATACCGATTTCTGTCGCATAGCACTCAAATGGAGCCTTGTTCAGATCCGCATAGAGCGCGTCATAGATATCCTGCTCATGTGTATGAATCCAGGCGGGCAATTTTTTTAGCTGCTTTGCACGGAAGTCATAGCCCCTGGTAACGCCTTTTTTGTAATTTGCACGCTGCCGGTAAATCGCTTCCTCTATTAGTGTACTCATTTTGTTTCCTCCATAATCTGACGGTAAAGCGTGCGGAAATCCTTCCGTCCGAAGATCACCGGAACCGGATACAGCGGATTTGCCTCCTGTGATGCCCAGATAGCAAGCACCGGAACATCCTTCTCACGGATGCCGCTGATTTTCTCCGGAATATTCATTTTACGGTTCAGTTCGCGTATTGCCGCGATGAAGAGCCGGGCATTTTCTTCCCCGTTGTTTTCTTCACGGGCAATTCCCGCCACCTCTGCCAGCGTGGCAAGCTTCTTATATACAGCTTCTCCATAATAGTCCAGAACATACGGCAGAATCACTGCATTTGCCAGCCCATGCGGAACACGATAGGCCCCGCCAAGCGCATGTGCCATCGCGTGAACGTTACCGACATAAGCTCTTGTAAATGCGGCACCTGCCTGAAAAGATGCCTCCTGCATAAAACTGCGCGCCTCCATGTCATCGCCATTTCTATAAGCCCGGTAAAGATAACCAAACACCAGGCGCACCGCACATTCTGCCTGTTCAATGGTTTTCTTTGTATTACTGTTTCCAATATAAGCCTCCACAGCATGCGTCAGTACATCCATGCCGGTTGTCGCCGTGATCTGACGCGGCAGTTTCCGTGTAAGCTCCGGATCAAGCACAGCATAATCCGGAATCAGCGGAAAATCATTGATGGGATACTTGTGTCTCGTTTTCTCATCCGTGATGACAGCGGCAAGTGTTGTCTCACTGCCGGTGCCTGCCGTTGTCGGAATCGCATAAAACGGTGGTGTTTTTTTATGAATCTTTAAAATGCCCTTCATCCTGCGGACCGTCTGACGCGGCTTCACCGCACGCGCACCCACCACCTTACCGCAGTCCATCGCTGAGCCTCCGCCGATTGCAACGATTGCCTCACACTGTGCTTCCCTGTACAGAGCAAGCGCCTCCTCAATATTGGCAATTGTCGGATTCGGAATTGTATCCGTATACAGAACATACGGCACTTCATACATTTCCAGAACGTCCGTCAGTTCCAGGTGCAGACCAATCTTTGCAAGACCCCGGTCCGTTACCACCAGCACGCAGTGATAATCCTCCTCCTTGAGTTTCTCTGCAAGACGGATCAGAGCCTCCTCTCCCTCAAGTACCTCCGGTGTCCGCCACGGCATCACATACATGCCGTACTTCATGACCTTCTGAAAAATACGGCAGCCGCCTCTCAAACAAATATTCATTTTTTCATTCTCCCTTGTATATTGCTCCGGCATTCATTTGCCGGACATCAGCAGTTTCTTCCTTTTTTCCGGCTCCTATCTTATCACAGCACACAGACTTGCGCAAGTCTGTACATGAATTGCTTCTTTACATCTGAAATCTGCTGATGTATAATTCCAAGCAGAAAAAGAACAGGGAAGCAAAAGAAATGGGTACACTAATTAATGTAGCCGCCGTTATATCCGGCGGTGTTCTGGGCAGATTTATCAACGCAGGGGCAATAAAAAAATATGAAGCGTCTCTGATGCATGCACTTGGTCTTTGTACTTTATTTATCGGCATCAGCGGCGTTCTCTCAAAGATGCTGGTGTATGAAGGCGGCGTATTTTCCGTCAAAGGGACGATGCTGATTATTTTCTCGATCGTACCGGGCACGCTGGCAGGAGAGCTTCTGCGGATTGAGGATCATCTCACGAATCTTGGAGAATACATCAAAAAGGCAGTCGGTGCTTCAAAAGACGCACGCTTTGTGGAAAGCTTTATGGCAAATATGCTGGTCATCTGTATCGGTGCTATGGCAATTATCGGGCCGCTGGAGGATGGTCTGACCGGGGATTTTTCTATGCTCACCGCAAAAGCCGCGCTGGATTGCGTGATCACGCTGATTTTTGCCTCCACTATGGGCATCGGCGCGGCGTTCGCGGCTATCCCGCTTGGTATTTATCAGGGAAGTATTACGTTGCTTGCACATGTGATCCAGCCGTTTTTATCGGACGCTCTCATTGGCGATTTATCCATGATGGGCTCGGTTCTGATCACCGGAGTCGGCATCAATCTGATCTGGAATAAGGGCATCCGGCTAGCGAATATGCTGCCTGCCATTCTTGGACCTATCATTTATCATCTCGTAATTCTGCCGCTGCTATGACATTTTTCTTTGGCAAATGCATCTGTGGCTGCAAAGATTTTCGTTGCCGGATATCATCAACTGGTGTTCACCACCATATGGCATCAGAAGGGAGCCTGCCATGACAATTACTGCTTTGATTGCGGAATATAATCCGTTTCACAATGGACATTCCTATCATATCAGGGAAGCCAGACGCCTGACAGGCGCCGACTTCCTGCTTGTTCTGATGAGCGGAAATTTTGTACAACGCGGAGAACCTGCGATAATTGAAAAATCTGCCCGTGCAGAAATGGCAATCCGCTGCGGAGCGGATCTGGTGCTGGAGCTGCCCGTCTGCTATGCAGCCGGAAGCGCCGAATATTTTGCAGGCGGCGCCATTTCCCTTCTGAACGCGCTTGGATGTGTGGATTATCTCTGTTTTGGAAGCGAAAGCGGAAATCTGGATATTTTGAATACAGTTGCTTCCGTGCTGTCCAGGGAGCCGGATGACTTCCGGCAGAAGCTGCGGGAGCTGCTGCGGCGGGGGCTTTCTTTCCCACTCGCACGGCAGGAAGCGCTTGTATGGTATCTGACACGAAAATCTGCTCTTGCATCTGATGAGTTTACGTCTGATGCGCTCACATCCGCTCTGTCGCTTCCAAATAATATTCTCGCCATTGAGTACTTAAAAGCGCTGATAAAATCGCACAGCTCTATAAAACCCGTCACGCTCCGTCGTCTGGGCAGCGGCTATCATGATACAGCCGTGGGAGAATTCTGCTCTGCCACAGCGCTGCGCAGGTTATTTTCAGAAGCGGAATGCAAAAACGCTGATGCCTGCACAGGTTTTCCGGTAAAAACTGCTGCTTCTGTCCCGACAGAGGTCCACAGGCTTCTGTCTGCGAACTGGCAGCGCAGCTTTCCCATTTTTGCAGAGGATTTTTCAATCATGCTGCACTACCGTCTGCTGACAGCAGAAGACCACAAATCCTATGCTTCCTGTTTTGACGTTCCGGAGGCACTGGCCCGCCGGATTTTTCAGATGCGTTATGAATTTACGGATGTTACGTCCTTTGCCCAGCTTGTAAAAACCCGCAACCTCACGGAAGCATTTGTGCGGCGTGCACTTTTTCATATTCTGCTTGATCTCCCCAAGCCCGGAAAAAAAGAGGGTTATCCGGTTTATTATACGCGTCTCCTTGGCCTTCGCAAATCTGCCCGGGAACTGCTTCATCACATAAAAAAAAGCGGACAGATTCCGCTTCTCTCAAAACTTGCCGATGCCAGAGAGATCATTTGCCGGTTTTACTGCGCTGATGACAGCAAAAAGGAGCGCGCATTACAGCTTCTTTCTGTGGATATCCGCTCCTCGGAGATCTACGGGGCCGCCTGCACCGCAAAATTCGGTCTGCCCTCGCCCAGCGAATATGCACGGCAGATTTTCGTTCTTTAAAATGAACATGAAACATGGGGTTAAACACGCTTAACCCCATGTTATTTTTTTCTCTAGTTTTTGAAGCTGTGAATCGGTGCCGGAATTCTTCCGCCACGATTTACAAATTTTTCACATGAAAACCGATTTACCGGCATAATCGGCGCGTGTCCGAGAAGTCCGCCGAATTCGACCGTCTCGCCAACACCTTTACCGATAACCGGAATCAGACGAACGGCCGTCGTTTTCTGATTCACCATACCAATTGCCATTTCATCCGCAATAATGCCGGAGAGTGTTGTCGCCGGAGTATCTCCCGGTACCGCGATCATATCCAGACCAACTGAGCATACACAGGTCATCGCCTCCAGCTTCTCCAGCGTCAGCGCACCGGCTGTAACGGCATCGATCATTCCCTGGTCCTCGCTCACCGGAATAAATGCACCGCTTAATCCCCCTACATAGGAGGAGGCCATCACGCCGCCCTTTTTCACCTG
>DKTR01000063.1:0-7615 GCA_002473385.1 Lachnospiraceae bacterium UBA7225 | reverse complement strand
GGAGGAGGCCATCACGCCGCCCTTTTTCACCTGGTCATTCAAAAGTGCCAGAGCCGCCGTTGTACCCGGCGCACCCGCATATTCCAGACCGATCTCACAGAGAATATCTGCCACGCTGTCTCCCACCGCCGGTGTCGGTGCCAGTGACAGATCGATAATTCCAAATGGAATATTCATTCTTCTGGATGCCTCCTGCGCAACAAGCTGACCCACGCGTGTCACCTTGAACGCCGTCTTTTTGATTGTCTCACATAGCTCCTCGAAATTCTTTCCGCGCACCTTTTCAAGCGCACGCTTTACCACGCCCGGTCCGCTGACGCCGACATTAATCACGGCATCTCCCTCAGTCACACCATGGAATGCCCCCGCCATAAACGGATTGTCGTCCGGTGCGTTGCAGAAAACTACCAGCTTCGCACAGCCAAGAGAATCCTGCTCCTTTGTGAGTTCTGCCGTCTCCAGTATCACATCGCCCAGCAGACGCACTGCATCCATGTCAATGCCACATTTTGTGGAACCGACATTCACCGAACTGCACACGCGCTCCGTTGCTGCCAGCGCCTGCGGAATAGAACGGATCAGCAGCTCATCACTTCTCGTCATTCCCTTGCTTACCAGCGCAGAATAACCGCCGATAAAGTTGACACCGACTTTCTTTGCCGCTCTGTCCAATGTTTCTGCCAGCGTCACATAATCCTCCGGTGTTTTGCAGGCGCCTGCTCCCACCAGTGCAATCGGTGTAACAGAAATGCGCTTGTTAACAATCGGAATACCGTATTCCCGTTCAATCTCCATCCCTGTATCCACCAGATTCCAGGCAAGCGATGTGATTTTATCGTATATCTTCTGATTCAGCCTTTCCAGATCGGAATCCACACAGTCCAGAAGGCTGATGCCAAGTGTGATTGTGCGGACATCCAGATTTTCCTGCTGGATCATCTTGTTTGTCTCGTTAACTTCGAATATATTAATCATGATACCCTGTCCTTTCCACAATTATGAGTAAAAAATGCTCATCTCGAATCCGCTTCGCTCCTTCTCGATGCGGCTAATCGCCGTATACACGCCGTATGAAATAACTGCCACCACCCCGCCATGCTCATCTCGAATCCGCTTCGCTCCTTCTCGATGCGGCTAATCGCCGTATACATGTCCGTATAAGCACTCCGCTGCAGGCAAGCCTGCGCGTTTTGCTTATATGGACATGTGCATGGCTCATATGCGATGCATTTTGTTGAAGATGTCCTCGTGCTGGCAGTTAATAACTACGCCGATGACTTCGCCGAGCGCCTTCAGTTCTGCGGAAAGTTCTCCGAATTCCTTTGTGGAGGCAGAAGCGTCTGTCACCATCATCATATTGAAGAAACCATCTACGATGGTCTGGGATATATCAAGGATGTTTACGTTATTTTCCGCAAGAAAGGTGCAGACCTTTGCAATAATTCCCACGGTGTCTTTTCCTACTACAGTTATAATTGTCTTTTTCATGTTACATTCTCCTTTCCAATACTGTCAGATCTATTCATCATATATATGCCGGCTCAGAAGCCATATTGCGTCTTGCCACCTGTATCTTAAAATCGTTTGCACGATAGGGATTGTCCCCGAGCGTCACCTCAGTGCATACCGTCTCATAAGCAAGTGCCTCGTAATTATTCTCCTGACTCAGATGTCCGAGAAAAACATTTTTCAGATTATCGTGTAAAATTCTGCAGAGCAGACGCCCGGCATTTTCATTTGACAGATGCCCGTGATTGCTTAAAATGCGTTGTTTTAAATAATAGGGATAAGACCCTGCCTGCAACATACGCACGTCGTGGTTCGCTTCTAAGAGAACCGCGTCCAGCCCCTGCAGATGATCCACAATATAGTCATTGTACACACCCAGGTCGGTGACGACTGCCGCTGATTTTCCCCCGGAATTTACACGGTACGCCACCGGCTCTGCAGCATCATGCGAGGTGGAGAATGGCAGGATCTCCATATCACCGATTCTGAACATCTCATCCGGGCTGATTTCCCGGTAGAGACCCTCATCAATTTTTCCGAGCGAGGAACACCGTCTGACTGCCTCCAACGTGCCTTTTGTCCCATAAATGGGCATCCCGGCTTTTCGCGCTGCCACTCCGATGCCACGGATATGATCGGAATGTTCGTGTGTAATCAGAATACCGTCAATATCCGGCAGTGTCCGGTCTATGGTATGTAATCCAGTCTCCGCCTGCTTTGCACTGATACCAATATCCACCAGCAGGCTTGTCTGCTCTGTTCCGATAAAAATGCAGTTTCCACTGCTCCCGCTTGCAATACTACACAAATTCATGTTCTTTCAGTCCCTTGTCTATCTGTTCATATGTTTTTTCCAGGAGATCGCCGCTATTATCTACTACAAACTGGCAGGCAGCACGAAATTGCTCTTCGGATTTCTGATTTTTCAATATCTGTGCGGTTTTCTCCGCCGTATAGCCGCGCGAAGCTGCGAGCCGCTGTGCACGCACATCGTCCCTCACAAAAATATACCAGATCTCATCGCAGATCAGCTCATAGTGATCCTCCAGAAGAAGCGCCGCCTCCAGCACCAGAAACGATGCCTTTTTCTGCATACGCTTTTCCATAATCCAGTTCTTTACATATTTCTTCACCTGCGGATGTACAATCCCGTTCAGCCGCTTTACCTGTGTTTCATTAGTAAACGCCTTCTGATAAAGCTTCTGACGGTCAATCCCGCCGTTTTGCGCCAGAATATCTCTGCCAAAGGCGGCGATAATCTGTGCATGACATTCCCGCTGCGGCTCCATCAGCAAATGGGCCACCGCATCAAGCTGCAGTACCTCCGCATGATATCGCTCCTGCAGATACTGCAGTATCGTACTTTTTCCGGCGCCAACGCCGCCGGTAATACCCAGAACCTTAATGTGCTTCATACCAGTTATTACCTGTATTCATATCTATTTCCATAGCAACGGGCAGACTTACCGCATTTATCATCTCCTGCGCCAGAATCTGCTTCACATCTTCCACCTCAGAAGGCTCCGCCTCAATCAGGAGTTCATCGTGAATCTGCAAAATCAGCCGCGATCTGCGATTTTCCGCCCGCAGCCGCTCGTTCACCCGTACCATGGCAATCTTAATAATATCCGCTGCCGTTCCCTGGATCGGCGAATTCATTGCTACACGTTCACCAAAGGAGCGCTGCATAAAGTTTCCGGAATTTAACTCCGGTACCGGGCGGCGGCGGTGAAACAGGGTCGTAACACAGCCTTTCTCCTTCGCTTCCTTTACGGCATTATCCAGAAATTCCTTTACCTTCGGATAAGTCTGGAAATATTTTTCAATGTATTCGCCCGCTTCCTTCACACTGATGTGAAGATCCTCACTAAGCCCGAAAGCGCTGATCCCATAGACAATACCAAAGTTTACTGCCTTGGCGTTTCGGCGCTGCAGCGGCGTTACCTCATCAAATGGGATATGAAATACCTGTGACGCTGTCAGCCTGTGAATGTCGGCATGATCGCGGAACGCTGTTATCAGAGTCTCATCGCCTGCCATGGCAGCAAGTACACGCAGCTCAATCTGCGAATAGTCCGCGTCGATCAGCACATATCCCTCCCGTGCAATAAAGACCTTGCGCAGAAGCCTTCCGAGCTCTGTGCGTACCGGAATATTCTGCAGATTGGGATCGGTACTGCTGATACGTCCGGTTGCCGTGATTGTCTGATTGAAAGTACCGTGGATTCTGCCGTCCGCAGAGATAAAGTTTGCCAGCCCGTCCGCGTAAGTGGATTTTAACTTCGCGAGCTGGCGGTACTCCAGAATTTTCGCCACGATCACATGATCGGGCGCCAGTTTCTCCAGTACATCTGCAGCCGTGGAAAATCCGCTCTTTGTTTTTTTCGCTCCCGGAAGCTTCAGTTTTTCAAACAGAATAACGCCAAGCTGCTTTGGGGAATTGATGTTGAATTCCTCGCCTGCCTCTTGATAGATTTCCTTTTCCAGCTCCACGATCCGCACATAAAGCTCCTCGCCGTATGCCTTCAGCTCCTGCGCATTTACACGGATGCCTGCCTCCTGCATATCATAGAGCGTGTAGACAAGCGGCATCTCCATATTCCAGAAAAGCTCCAGCATCTTAAGTTCCTGCAGCTTTTCCAGAATGACCGGTGTCGCCGCCAGTGCCGTATATGCGTGATAGCAGGCATATCCTGCTGCTTCCTCTGCCCTCTCTTCCATCACCTTCGCAAGAGACTCCTTGCCAAACAGTTCCGATCTGCCCTTCATCATCAGAGAAGCGTAATCCTTTGCGATATCCTCACACGGATACTGCCCTTTGAGCGGATTGAGCAGATATGCCCCAATGGCTGCATCGGCAATCTGTTCCCGGCTGGAGATCCCGTTTCGCAGGAACACAAGCTGCTCCTTTAAATCTATTGTATACGCCATATTGCTGCCATGCAGGATCTGTACACATTTTTCTGTAAGATAGCTTTCCGTCAGAAAGCCCTCTTTCTTCACAAAATAAATATGCTCTGTATCCAGCGCAAGCGCAATTCCATACAGCTGTCCCTTTTCTGCCAGAAGCGAAAATCCAATACCGTCTGTCGCCTGCGCCTGCGTGAACACTGTTTCTGCTTCGGAGAAATCTGTCACCGTAAAAAAGAATTCACTGACAGGATCCACCGGGGCATCCAGGGAAAAACGAGGCAGAATATTGCGGAATTCCAGCTTCCTGCAAAGCTCAAACGCATCCTGTGTGAACAGATTGCCCATCTTTGCCCGCTCCATATCCAGCACAAAGGGACTTTCTGTGTTGATTTTTGCCAGCTTCTTGCTGAGCTGTGCCAGATCGTAATGCTCACGCAGAGATTCCTTCGCCTTATTTGGCTTAATCTCCTCCACATGCGCATATGCATTTTCGATAGAGCCATATTCGGCTATAATCTTTCCTGCCGTCTTTTCACCCACACCGGGAATTCCCGGAATATTATCGGAGGCATCCCCCATCAGCGCCTTCAGATCAACAATCTGCGAAGGAGTGACCATATATTTCGCCACAACTTCTTCCGTATTGTAGTCCTCAACCTCTGTCTTTCCTTTTTTCGTCTTCGGAATACGCACTTTAATCCGATCGGTAGCCAGCTGCAGCAAATCGCGGTCTCCGGAAATAATAGATACCGACAGTCCGTCCGCCTCCGCCTTTTTTGCCGCTGTTCCAAGAAGATCATCCGCCTCATAGCCCTCCAGCATCATCAGCGGCACCCCCATCGCCGTCAGCATTTCCTTCATCACAGGAACCTGCTGGCGCAGCTCCTCCTGCATCGGCTTGCGTGTTCCCTTATATGCATCGTACATTTTATGCCGGAAGGTCGGCGCATGAAGATCAAAGGCAACCGCAAAATAATCCGGCTGCTCCTCATCCAGAATTTTAAACATGATATTTAAAAATCCATAAACCGCATTTGTGTGCAGCCCCTGCGAATTTGTCAGATCCGGAACCCCGAAATACGCGCGGTTTAAAATGCTGTGTCCGTCTATTAAAACTAATTTTCCCTGCATAATACTCCTTTACTCTGTCGTTATTTCTGACAGTGGGATTGCAGCCTCCGTCTCCGGTGTTGTCACGATCAGCTGCCGTTTGCGGTTAGTCTCACGCTCCGTCGTTTCCGTTGCCTGCCGGACGCTCTCCTGCTCGCTTTGCTGTATCCAGGTGTCAGGTTCCGTTTCTACGCTGAAGAGATTATAAAGCGTCGTATATTCAAAGGAACCGGTGAGCAGTGTCTGTGCGCCTGTGATTACAAAAATGCCCGCCACAATACCAATCAGCGTCATAAGCAGCCGCCGGTAAAACCGCATGATATTGTGTTTTTTTACGCGATCCTCTGCCTGCTTCAGGTCTTTCTCTAACAGCTCTTTAATGTTGTAAACCTCATTTTCTTCTTTATCAAGCTGCATCAGCGCATAATAAATCGTAAAATAGACCTCCAGCTCCTCGCTGCAAGCCTCGCATCTGCGTACATGCTCAATGAATTCCTCCATCTCGCTGTCGTCTAATTTCCGGTCTATATAAGACGTAATTTTCTGCTGCGCCGTTTTACAATCCATGCCTGCTCCTTCTCCCAGGTATTAGCATACCACAAACTCTCTTTGATGGAAAGGGTGACATTTTAAATCTTATGTGTCTGCCACTTGTTTCCGATAAACCGCGCGACAAACATAATTGCACGGAACACCCAGTCTATCACCATGGCGATCCATACGCCGATTGCTCCCATTCCCATCTGATAGCCAAGAATATAGCTGAACAGCACCCGGAAGGCACACATGGAGAAGATGGAAACTACCATAGTATATTTTACATCATTCGCCGCCCTCAGTGCATTTGGAAGTACAAAAGAAAGCGGCCATAGAACGAGCGCACAAAGATTATGAATGCAGATCAATATTCTTGCCAGCTCCCGCGCCTCATCCGTCACTTTATAAATGCTGAGTATCCACGGCTGCAAAAGCAGCAGGCAAATGATCAGCGCCGACATAATCACATAAGTAATCTTCAATAGCTTAACAGCATATTTTTTTGCCTCCTTGAAATCTCCGGCACCGACACACTGTCCCACTACTGTAATCATGGCAAGGCTGACTGCCTGCCCCGGAAGAATTCCCATGGAATCCAGATTGTTCGCGATCGCATTTGCCGTGATCTGTACGGTTCCAAAGTAAGTAATGATGCTGACCACCAGCACACGCCCAAGCTGAAACAGACTGTTCTCCAGGCTGCTCGGAATACCGATATAAAGTATTTTCCGGATAAGATTCCAGTCTGCCCGCCAGTCGTCCGGCAAAAGATGCAGCTCTTTTTGCGGATTTAACAGAAGTATCGTGATAACCACACAGGCAAGCATACGTGAAATCAATGAGGCGGTCGCCGCTCCGGCAGCTCCCATACCGAAGCCAAAGATCAAAACAGCATTTCCGATAATATTCACTGCATTCATAAGCATCGAAATCAGCATTGTAATTTTGGAATTGCCCATTGAACGAAAAATAGCGGCTCCGCTGTTGTAAATCGCCAGGAACGGATAGGAAAGCGCCGACAGAATCAGATAAATCAGTGCATTTTCCATGACATCCGCTTCAATGCTGCCAAACAACAGGTGCAGCAGGCTGCTGCGGAAAATCAGTGTCAACGCCATGATCACCAGCGATGCAGCACCGCTGACAAGGTAAAGCTGATTAACGGAACGACAGGCAAGATCCCGGCGCTGCTTTCCGATAAACTGCGATGTTACCACCGCCCCGCCGGTAGCAAGCGCCGCAAATATGTTGATCAGAAGAACATTGATCATATCAACCAGGGATACTCCGGATACGGCGGCGTCCCCCACCTGCGATACCATCATCGTATCCGCCATGCCCACCGTGATAGCAAGAAGCTGTTCCATCACCAGCGGAAAAATCAATTTTTTAAGCTGTGCATTTGTAAACATTTTTTCTCCCATACAAAAACGGTGCAACCATCGGCTGCACCGTTTTTCTTCTGCCGGCAATGGGACTTGAACCCATACGTGGTTGCCCACAACAGATTTTGAGTCTGCCTCGTCTGCCATTCCGACACGCCGGC
>DKTR01000127.1:570-17686 GCA_002473385.1 Lachnospiraceae bacterium UBA7225 | reverse complement strand
CCTGCAACTACGTCCTCGCCCTGTGCGTTTGTAAGAAACTCACCAAACAGACCGTTTGCCCCGGTAGCCGGATCACGCGTGAACGCAACACCTGTACCGCAGTCATCGCCCATGTTGCCGAATGCCATCGACTGCACGTTTACTGCGGTACCCCAGGAATAAGGGATATCATTGTCGCGGCGGTATACATTGGCGCGCGGGTTATCCCAGGAGCGGAATACAGCTTTAATTGCAGCCATGAGCTGTTCCTTCGGATCATCCGGGAAATCCTGTCCAATTTTTGCTTTATATTCTGCCTTGAACTGATTTGCCAGCTCTTTCAGGTCGTCCGCTGTCAGCTCAACGTCCTGAGTAACGCCTTTTTCCAATTTCATTTTGTCGATCAGCTCTTCAAAGTACTTCTTACCGACCTCCATAACAACATCTGAAAACATCTGGATAAATCTTCTGTAGCAGTCCCATGCCCAGCGGGGATTACCGGATTTTTCAGCCAGAACATTTACCACTTCCTCATTTAATCCAAGGTTTAAGATAGTATCCATCATACCCGGCATGGATGCCCTTGCACCGGAACGCACTGATACAAGCAGCGGGTTCTCTGTATCGCCGAACTTTTTGCCGGTGATTTCTTCCATCTTTACAATATATTCATTAATCTGTGCCTGAATTTCATCATTAATCTTCTGTCCGTCTTCATAGTACTGCGTACACGCCTCGGTCGTGATCGTGAATCCCTGTGGTACCGGAAGTCCCAGGCTTGTCATTTCAGCCAGGTTTGCACCTTTTCCCCCAAGAAGCTCACGCATGTTTGCGTTACCTTCGCTAAATAAGTAAACCCATTTTGCCATTATGTAGTTCCTCCTATTTTGTATTTTGTCGGCGATTTTCTCCGAAACAGCCGCGCAGCTCCGGACTGATGCCCTCAGAGCTTCTTTGCGCTATATTTTCCTACTATAGCGCAAAAAACACCGGGTGTTATCTCCGGTGTGACGCGATAATCCTTTATATCGCACACAATTATTGTAACATATCTGATAATATAGTCAAGAGAATATCAATTAATTAAAAATTTAACAAAATCGCCGCACAGATTTCTCTGTGCGGCGATATAAGACACAAACCTATACAAATTTAGCAGGATTCAGTTTCACACCCGGTCCCATAGTTGAACTAAGCGTAATGCTTCTCAAATACTGTCCCTTCACTGCTGCCGGTCTTGCTTTCTGGATTGCATCTATAAGCGTCTGGAAGTTGTCCGCCAACTGCTCCTCTGTAAAAGAAGCCTTTCCGATTGGCACATGTACGATATTTGTCTTATCCAATCTGTACTCAATCTTACCAGCTTTGATATCCTTGACTGCCTTGGTTACATCCATGGTAACAGTTCCGGCCTTCGGGTTCGGCATAAGTCCTTTCGGACCAAGTACACGACCCAGACGTCCAACTACACCCATCATATCCGGGGTAGCTACTACAACGTCGAAATCCAGCCAGCCTTCGTTCTGAATCTTCGGGATCAGTTCCTCTGCCCCTACGTATTCAGCGCCTGCTGCCAGAGCCTCATCAGCCTTTGCGTTCTTGGCGAACACAAGCACGCGGACCTTTTTACCGGTTCCGTGCGGAAGCACAACAGCACCACGAATCTGCTGATCCGCATGACGTCCGTCGCATCCGGTTCTGATATGAGCTTCGATTGTCTCATCAAATTTTGCTACTGCATTTTTCTTTACAACGCTGATCGCTTCCGCGGTGTCATAAAGAGTGGTGCGGTCATAATTTTTTACCGCTTCGATATATCTTTTTCCTCTTTTCATAATTACATAACCTCCTGGTGGTATTTGCGGGAATTTCCCTCCCACTTAGTTCAGCTTATAGGAATGTCCGCTCAGTTAAACCCGTATTTCGCACTGCTCATACTCATTTAAGGTTCGCGAACAGCTTTCGCACTAAGCTCAAACTTCGTGCAGACACTCGTTTTCCCTAAGTGCAGTGTGCCTACTCCTCAACTGTGATACCCATGCTTCTTGCAGTACCTGCGATCATGCTCATAGCAGCCTCGATGCTGCCGGCATTGAGATCCGGCATCTTTGTCTCAGCGATCTCACGGATCTTGTCTTTGCTGATAGTAGCAACCTTAGTCTTGTTCGGAGCACCGGAACCGGATTTGATGCTGCAAGCCTTCTTCAGAAGAACTGCTGCAGGCGGAGTCTTGGTGATGAAGCTGAAGCTTCTGTCTGCGTAAACGGTGATAACTACCGGAATGATCAGATCTCCCTTATCAGCTGTTCTTGCGTTGAACTCCTTGGTAAACTGAACGATATTGACACCGTGCTGTCCAAGTGCCGGACCAACAGGTGGTGCTGGTGTTGCTTTGCCAGCCGGAATCTGTAATTTAATGTAACCTGTTACTTTCTTTGCCATAATAAGGCACCTCCTTGTGGTATTGTCGGGGGATTTCCCTCCCACTGTCTGACCGCCTGCGAATTGACGGACGACTTACATTTTCTGAATCTCTGCGAAACTTATTTCTACCGGCGTTTCGCGACCGAACAGCTCAACATTGATAGTAACAATCTGCTTGCTCTCATTGATGCTCTGTACAACGCCGACCGTATCCTTCCAGATACCGCCAATAACGTTGACCGTATCGCCGACCTCCAGATCGACCACAACGTTTTTCGCCTGAATTCCCAAAGGTCTCATCTCTGCTTCAGTAAGCGGCACAGGCTTTGATCCCGGTCCCACAAACCCCGTGACACCCCTGGTGTTTCTGACAACATACCAGGTATCGTCATTCATGACCATGTTGAGAAGCACATAGCCCGGAAACATCTTCTTCTGAACTGTTCTCGAGACACCGTTTTTCACTTCCACAACATCCTCAAGAGGCACACGTACCTCCAGGATCTGATCCTCCAGATGTCTGTTCTCGATGGTTTTTTCGATATTCGCCTTTACCTTGTTCTCATAACCAGAGTAGGTATGAACTACATACCAGTTTGCTTCTGACATATGCTCACCTTGTCCTTACTTAATCAAGAAATCAATACCGTATTGCATAATTACATCGAGCACCGCAATAATTGCGCCGACTAACACGGAAACTACAATTACAACGCCTGTCTGCTTTGTGAGATCTTTCTTGTCGGGCCAGATGATTTTATGAAATTCTGATTTCAGACCATCCATCCAGCTCTTCACTGGGGCTTTGTCTTTTTTGGCAACCTCTCCCATGCTGTTCTCCTCTCCTGCACTGCGGCGTGCTATTTTGTTTCCTTGTGCACCGTATGCTTTCTGCAGAATCTGCAGTATTTGCTGGTTTCCATTCTTTCAGGATGATTTTTTTTGTCTTTTGTCGTGTTGTAATTTCGCTGCTTACATTCCGTACATGCCAATGTGATTCTTGTGCGCACAACTTCCACCTCGCTCTCAAACTATTTTGTGCTGCAGCTTTTTCGCTGCTTTTTTAGGCATAAAAAAAAGACCTGCTTCCATACGCTTGTTCATTTTACCACATACGCACGGAACACGTCAAGTAAAATTTTCGCAACTGCTCAGCCATGCGACAAATACTGGAAATGGATGCGTCATGCCCGTGACGCGAAGCTAGTCTTTTAGGGCATGTAAGCAGACATTTTCGGTATTTGACATATGGCGTCCAGCCAAAACCACAGACAGAAGCTGCGTATGCAGCGGATAGCCTTCGCAGAAGGCGGTCTGTGGTTTGCATGGCTGAGCAGTTCTATAACCATGCGACAAATACTGGAAATGGATGCGTCATGCCTGCGACGCGAAGCTAGTCTTTTAGGGCATGTAAGCAAATGTTTCCGGCATCCCCTACATACCGATCAGATCCCGCACAACCTCCCCGGCAATGATCAGCCCTGCCACCGCCGGAACAAACGCCATACTGCCCGGCGTCTGACGGCGACCGTTTTCGGTCATATTTTCTTCCGTCTCCGGCGTTAGCGGAATCTCTTTTGAATAAACAACCTTCAGCTTTCTGATACCGCGTTTTTTCAGTTCTCTGCGCATTACCTTGGCAAGCGGACAGACAGAGGTCTCATAAATATCCGCGACCTCAAACGCGGAAGCATCCATTTTGTTGCCCGCTCCCATGGAGCTGATAACCGGTGTGCCGCTTTTCTGTGCCTGCTCCACCAGCATCAGCTTTCCTGTCACTGTATCAATCGCATCCACCACATAGTCATAAGATGCAAAATCAAACTGTCCGGCTGTCTCCGGCAGATAAAATATGCGATGCACATTTACCACTGCATGCGGATTAATAGAAAGCACACGCTGCCTGGCAACGTCTGCCTTATATCTTCCAATGGTATCGTGTGTAGCAATAATCTGACGGTTCAGATTGCTGAGCGCCACTTTGTCTGAATCAATCAGATCCAGTGTACCAACGCCGCTGCGCGCAAGCGCCTCAACTACATAGCCGCCCACTCCGCCCACGCCAAACACTGCTACTCTGGCCTGTGACAGACGATCCAGCTTCTCTTTCCCAATTAAAAGCTCCGTTCTGGAAAACTGGTTTTCTTCCATCATCACTTAATAATTTCCCACCTTAGATTCTTCACTTGTTTGCTTCTGACCGGCAGCTGCCTCCGCAGGTACGCCGCGCAGGTCTATATCCTTCGCCTTCGGATAAATACGCCGCATCACTTCATCATTGTACTTTTCATCCATGATCTGCTGCCAGGGCGCGTCCGCCGGAATGCCCGCACGTCTCTCCTGATAGCGGCCAAGCGCCAGCGACGAAACGGCAATATTGCATACCATAAATATCGCCATAATCCATGTGAGAATTTTTCCCATACGTAATGGTATCCTTTCAATCAGACCGGCAACTTTCCCATATACCAGCCTGAACCAGACAACCGCAGCGATCCCCCAGAAGAAACAATATAAAAGATTTATGCGGCCTGCCAGATTAAACGGCACATCGCTGTAATCCCAGAAAATCGTCCCGAATACCATTTCTGTAAAGACGCTGCAGAAATACTCAAACGCGCCTCCGAGCACAGTTCCGGCAGCAAACAGAAAACCTACCGGACGTTTGCGGTGCTGATACAAAATTCCTGTAAAAAGAGCAATCCCCAGCCCCCAGACAATGCTAAACGGTCCCCATACGACACTGCTGCGGCTCATCCATCTTCCGATCACAATCCTGCAGAAAACAGTCTCTGCCAGATCACCCAGCAGCGCTCCCGCCATAAACAGCCAGAACAGCTTGTAAAACCCGCAGCCCTCCGCAAAAACCTTGCTTTTTTCCTTTTTTTCCTGCGGCTTTGGAGACAGCGGATAAGCGCGCAGAATACGCCGTTCAACCACTTCGGAAATTTTTGTGCGCAGCCCGGCGGTAAGCTTCGCCAGACGCCTGTTCGACTCATCATAACGTGCCCGGTCGTTTGCTTTGAAAAGTACAGCGGTTGTCCCAAGAATGTCCAGAATCAGAATGGCAAGCAATATCCACATCAGCGTATGCATCAGAATCGGAATATTTGCGTTATAAAATCTGTTCAGAACCGGGTTCATCCATTTCACCACGATCACACCCAGAACACCCCAGAACAATGAGTGATCAAGACAGACATATCCGTCAAAATTCCACTTCTTTTTGCTGTAATCCCACCAGCGTCCGTGATAATACTTTTCCAGAAATCTGCCTGCAATCAGTTCTACTACGGTTGCGTAAATGCTGCTGCCCACAAACAGGAAAAAAATATTATCCTTCAGAGAAGTAAGCCCCACTGTCAGAATAACGGCGGTAATTCCGTAAATCATACAAAGCGGACCGTTCAGAAAGCCACGGTTAACCACCTTTTTCTGCTTCAGTGTTACCAGAACAGTCTCCAGAACCCAACCGAAAAACGCATACGTAAAAAACAGGAACAGTAATCTTGTCATAGACGCCTTTTCATCCTTTGTTCACATGATAATATCGTGAACAGTTTAACACAATATATGCTATCCGTCCATTAAAGAATTCTTAAATATCACAGACACAACATATTCTGGTGATGCTTCCGGTACCCGGACGGCGTAGTTCCGGTGACTGATTTAAATACCCGGTTAAAATGGGTGAGATTCGAAAAGCCTGTCTCCCTGCTGATTTCCGTGATTGTTTTATCCGTCTCCATCAGCTTACGCTGCGCGTTCATCACCCGTGTAACATTCACATATTGCACAATAGTACTGTTTGTATAGCGCTTAAACTCCCGGCAAAGATAAAACTGGCTGACATAAAACCGCTGCGCAAGCTGCTCCAGAGTGATATTCTCCTGATAATGGCTGTGAATATAGCTGACAATCTGCGTCGTACGCCCGATCTCTTTTATCTGCTCCGGTTCCCGCCTGCGCGTATGCATCAGCATGGTAAACAAAAACATATTCAATAGCGTGCGGCGGTAGCTTTTATAAAAATCAGAAGGGTTTTCATACTCCCGGATCAGCTCTTCCAGCATATGATGAAGCTTCTGGCGCGTCGCCGCATCTGGTTTGTACATTCCATTATTTTCATCCAATGCCTCTAAAAGTTCCTGTGATATTACTTCGCTGCCCTCGAAATACAGCACAATACGTTTAAAGGGCATATCATCTTCTCCATAAGAACGGTGCATCACATATGGAGAAAACAGAATCAGCTCTCCCGGCTTCATAATATACATATCATCCTGCATCATATGATACCTTTCCCCGTCTTCCAGGTAATATACCTCATAATAATTATGGTAATGCGATTTCATCATATTATCGTTGACGCCTGCAATCCGCTCCCCAGCGATGCTGTCTCCCTGCGCCATACGGATCCCTGCCTGATCAATCATTTCTATTCCTCCCGCATAATGTGTTTTTCCGGATAGTCATGCCACCGTTTACGTAGTAACAGATCTCGTTTGCATAAGCATGTTTTTCATCATATCTGCTGTTATTTTAACATTTTAAATTACAGTGAGCAAGATATGTTTATTTTCCATCCAATAACTGCAATTTTCGTCTGGTTTTGTCCATCTTATATTTATATGATATAGATACAAATTCAAAGAAGGAGGAAATGAGTAATGAAAATCTGTACCAAAGCCCTGTCTGTAACACAGCAGGAAAATTATTTTTCCATTTTTACAGACGGCACTGAACTGAGACTGTGGTTTTTGACAGATTCTATTGTGCGCATCCGTGCCGGATTCGACGGAGATTTTGCGGAAGAATCCTACAGTCTTGTACTGACTGCATGGGAGGACCGCATGGATAGCTTTCTGAAAAATTACCGCAGACGGATTAAACCTGCTGAGGCAAGTCTGACAGAGGACGAAAGCTGTGCTGTTATCCAGGGCAGGCTGCTGAAGATCGTAGTCGAAAAAGAGCCGCTGCGCATTTGCGTGTACGATGCAGAGGGTACCTGTCTGCACGCTGACATCCCGGATCTTGCTTACCAGGAGGACAGCAATCACCGCCGCATCCATACCAGTGAAATTTCGCCCGACGACTGTTTCTACGGCTTCGGCGAAAAGAGCGGCGAATTCAACAAAGCTCAGAAATTCATGAACATGAGCCCGAAGGATGCCATGGGCTATAACCCGAAAGAGACGGATTCGCTGTATAAACATATTCCGTTCTATATCAAGCTGAACAGAAGCACGAAAAAAGCGGTGGGCTACTTCTATCACAATACCTACGAATGCGACTTCGACATGGGGAGAGAGAAAAGCAATTACTGGAAAATGCACAGCCGCTACCGTGCAGACGGCGGAGACATTGATCTGTTTCTGATTGCCGGTCCAACTGTACGCGAAGTAGTTGAGCGCTACACCGATCTCACCGGAAAATCTGCTCTGCTTCCGCGCTGCGCCCTCGGATATCTTGGTTCCTCCATGTATTATCCGGAGCTGGAGGCAGACTGCGACGATGCCATCGTAGAATTTATCGATACTACCAAAGAAGAGCAGATTCCAGTAGACGGTTTCCAGCTTTCCTCCGGTTACTGTACCGTTGAAACGAACGTCGGTGTGAAACGCTGCGTCTTTACCTGGAACAGGAAGCGCTTCAAAGACCCGAAGGATTTCTTCAAACAAATGAAAGACCGAGGCATCACCGTAACGCCAAACGTAAAACCAGGCATCCTGCTGCTTCATCCGATGCTCGATGAGATGAAAGAAAAGGATATGTTTGTTAAGGCCAGCGAAAGCGAAGAACCGGGTGTAGGAACCTGGTGGGGCGGCAAGGGCGTATTTGTGGACTACACCAAAGCCTCCACCCGCGAACACTGGAAAAAACTACTGAAGGAAAATGTCCTGGATTACGGCACCTTCTCCGTATGGAATGACAACTGTGAATACGACAGTCTGGTAGATAAGGACTGCCGCTGCGATTTTGAAGGCAAGGGCGGTACCATCGGACAGTTAAAATCTGTTATGTCCAACATTATGTGTCATATCACAGAGGAAGCTATCCATGAAACATTTGAAAATACCCGTCCGTATATTGTATGCCGTTCAGGGCACTGCGGTATACAGCGCTATGCACAGACCTGGGCAGGCGACAATCTCACCTGCTGGGACTCGCTAAAATACAACATCGCCACCATCCTCGGAATGGGACTCAGCGGCGTAGCAAGCCAGGGCTGCGACATCGGCGGCTTTTTTGGACCAGCTCCGGAAGGCGAGCTATTTATCCGCTGGATTCAGAATGGTATCTTCCAGCCCCGTTTCTCCATTCACTCTACCAACACCGATAACACTGTAACGGAGCCGTGGATGTACAGCGACCTGAAGGACGATATCCGCAGCGCTATTGAATTCCGTTATCAATTAAGCCCATACCTGTATTCTCTTACAGAGCGCGCGCACGAAACAGGATTGCCAATCATGGAAGCAATGTGCAGCGCCTTCCAGAACGATCCGAAATGCTATGATGAGGGTGTGGACTTTATGTTCGGCGATTCTCTGCTGGTGGCAAATGTTGTGGAAAAGGGTGCAAAGACGCGCAGCATTTATCTGCCTGAGGGTAACACTTTCTACGATTTCTATACAAGAGAAGCCTACGTCGGCGGACAGACCATCGAGATTCCGGTAACACTCAGCAGCATCCCGCTATATATCAGAAGCGGTGCTCTGATTCCGATGGCAACCAACAAAATAAACAATCTCACCACACAGCAGGCAACCGGCATCACTCTGCTGTGCGCGGCAGACAGGGACAGTTCCTTCCAGTTATATGAGGACGACGGTGTTTCCATGGATTATGAAAACGGCTGCTATTTAAAAACAGTTATCACAATGACAACTGGCGAACGCACGTATCTCGATTTTAAACAGGAGGGAAGCTATGAAACAGCAGTGGAAACCATGGAGATCGACATGATTCACCGCGAAAAATCCCCCTACTGGGTAACAGTAGACGGTAAGATGCTCCCGCATCTCCTGCACA
The DNA here is from genome assembly GCA_002473385.1 of Lachnospiraceae bacterium UBA7225. Taxonomy (GTDB): domain Bacteria; phylum Bacillota; class Clostridia; order Lachnospirales; family Lachnospiraceae; genus Marvinbryantia. The sequence goes on along the minus strand of DKTR01000127.1, from coordinate 8,248 downwards.
GGCGAAAATTTGAAGAAACAGAATGCGGGTGGTATTACAGCCAGCGTCTGAAATCTGTCCAGATCAAATATCCGAATCCAAAGAAGGATTACCAGGTACTCGTTTCCTTTGAGCAGTTTGATTTAATTGGAATGTAAACAGGAGGTACACTATGAAAAAATTAGCAGCAATTGCAGCGGTATTCGCTCTCTCGGCAGCCGCACTGACGGGATGCGCCACAAACGGCGCAGTGGATAGTGCCAGCGCCACAGCGGAAAACCCGCTGGTACTTACACTGGCACACGGTCTGAGCGAAACGCACACCGTGCATATCGCAATGGTGGAATTCGCCGAGCAGGTGGAGGAAAAGACCGACGGCAGAATTAAAGTCCAGATCTTCCCGAATGGACAGCTTGGTTCCGAAAACGAAAACATGGAACAGCTCATGGCAGGCGTACTCGCCATGACAAAGGTTTCCGCACCGGGACTTGCAACCTACAATGAATCTTACCACACCTTCGGCCTGCCCTATATCTTTGATGACACGGAGGACTTCTATCATGTTATGGACTCTGATGAGATGCAGAATTTCTTCCTCTCCTCTGCGGACGACGGTTTCGTAACGCTGACCTACTATACCTCCGGTGCCCGTTCCTTCTATACAAAAGACCGTGCCATCCGCACCCCTGAAGATCTGAAAGGTCTGAAAATCCGCGTGCAGGATATGAAGTCCCAGACAGACATGCTGACGGCCCTTGGCGGCATTCCGGTTGCCATGTCCTACGGTGACGTATACACATCCCTGCAGACCGGTATCATTGACGGCACTGAAAATAATGAAACCGCTCTGACAACCGGTAAGCACGGTGAGATCTGTAAGGTATTTTCAACGGACGAGCATGCAATGATCCCGGATGTTATGGTAATGAGCGCAAAGGTGTGGAAAACCATCAGTCCGGATGATCAGCAGATCATTCTGGAAGCAGCACACGCTTCTACGGAAAGTCACAAGATTGCCTGGGATGCAGCGATTGATGAGGCTATTGAGGAAGCTTCCGCCGCAATGGGCGTAGAATTTGTAAACGATGTAGATAAAGAAGCATTCCGCGAAGCAACCAGCGGTATGATCGATGAATATTGTGAACAGTATCCGGGCGTACAGGAGCTGCTCGATATCATCAACTCAGTAAAATAAGAGGGAGGTCCAACATGAAAGAACTATTAACAGCCGTGAAAAAAATTCTGGCAAAGCTTCTGGCAGGAATGGCAACCATTCTGCTGTCTATTATGACGCTGCTGGTATTGTATCAGGTATTCACACGTTACGTCTTAAACAGCCCGGCAGCCTTCACCGAAGAGCTGGTGCGTTACTCACTGATCTGGACCGGATTTATCGGTGCTGCATACGCTTTCCTTACCAGACAGCATATGTGCCTGGTTCTGGTCCGCGACAAGCTGAATCCGTCCGCAAAGAGGGTTCTGATGATCGTCATTGATGTTCTGATTCTTGTATTCGCCATTTTTGTTATCACGGTCGGCGGCTTCAAGCTGGCAATGAGCGCGCAGAAGGTATTCTCCGCTCTGCTTGGCATTCCGCGCAGCCTTGTGTATGCAATGGCTCCCATCTCCGGTATTTTTATCATCATCGCGCAGATCATCAGCATCTATGAAGATGTAACCGGTATTTCTATCGAAGGAGGAATCGAAGAATGAATATTGTACTCACAACAGTTATTCTGTTTGCGGTATTCGGTCTGCTGCTGTTTTTAAGCTGCCCGATCTCCGTCAGCATTGTCATTGCTTCTATTGTAACTGCGATGTCGTCCCTTTCCTGGGATCAGATTACATTTATTACTATGCAGAAAATGAACAGCGGCGTAGAAAGCTTTTCCCTGCTCGCCATTCCTCTGTTCATTCTTGCCGGAAATATTATGAATAACGGCGGTATTGCACGCCGTCTGGTAAATTTTGCAAAGCTGTTCGTCGGACGCATACCTGGTTCCCTGGCACAGGCAAACGTAGTTGGCAACATGTTGTTCGGCGCGCTGTCCGGTTCCTCCGTTGCTGCTGCTTCCGCAATGGGCGGCTGTATTTATCCGATCCAGAAGGATGAAGGCTATGATCCGGCATTTGCTACCGCGGTAAATATTGCTTCGGCTCCGACCGGACTTCTGATCCCGCCGACCAGTGCGTTTATTGTATACTCCACCGTTGCAGGCGGCGTATCCATCTCCACTCTGTTTATGGCTGGCTATGTTCCCGGTATCCTGATGGGTCTCGGTTCTATGGTTGTAGCATTTATTTACGCAAAGAAACGCAAATACCCGACTACCGGAAAGGTATCCGGACAGGAAGCTCTGAAAACTACACTGGAAGCTCTGCCAAGCCTGCTTTTAATCATTATTGTAATCGGCGGTATTGTAAGTGGAATTTTCACGGCAACAGAGGGCGCAGGTATCTGCGTGCTGTACTGCCTGATTCTCTCCATCTGCTATAAGAGCATTACCATGAAATCCTTTATGAAGATCCTTGTAAACAGCGCCTGCACCAGCGGCATTATCCTGTTTCTGATTTCTGCTTCCTCCGCAATGTCCTTCGTTATGGCATATTCCGGAATCCCGGCAGCGATCAGTGCGGGTATCATGTCCATCTCCACCAACAAAATCGTCATTTTACTTCTGATGAATGTGATTCTGATGGTTATTGGTATGTTTATGGATATCACACCGGCAATCCTGATCTTTACACCGATTTTCCTGCCGATCGCACAAAGCCTTGGCATGTCCGACATCCAGTTCGGCGTAATGCTTATTTTCAATATGTGTCTCGGCAACATCACCCCGCCGGTCGGCTCCGTGCTCTTCGTCGGCTGCGGTATCAGTAAAATCAGTATTGAACAGGTAACAAAGACACTGCTTCCATACTTCGCGGTATTGTTTGTTCTGCTCCTTGCAGTCACCTACATTCCGGCGCTGTCACTCGGTGTCCCGCAGCTTATGGGTCTGATCTAACGTATTACATTCATCAGCCGGGATCATCGCTTTGACATGATATGCTCCCTCCTGCGCGGCAAGTTTTTATTGCTTCACTTGTCTGCCCGGAAGGGAGCATATTAACCTGGCGCAGCATCTCCGTGTTAATAACGCCGCAAATTTCATAAGAGATAAACCACTTACTATACTTATGATAAGCTTCTCATCCAGCTCTTTTTCTTGAAAAGAAATATAGAAATTACAAATCTTACACATTCTTCCAGTGACAGTATAAAATAAACCCGCGATATCGGCAGATGGAAAAGAAATGCCGAAATGAATCCCAGCGGAACACCGAAAAGCCATGTCCCGATAAAATCAATATACATCACATATTTTGTCCTTCCTCCGCTGCGTAAAATTCCGCTGCCGAGAATCATGTTCTGAACCTTGACCGGGGAAATTACTGCAAATGCAAGCAGAATTTCTTTTGTGATATTTTTCACTGTTTCCTCTGCACGGTAAATCTGCACGTAGCTGCCCTTTGCAATTACCAATATTACCGATAATATGACAGAACCGCAGAATCCGCACAGCATCAGTTTTCGGGCTTCCCGGTAAGCCCGCCCGTAATCACTCCTGCCAAGTGACTTTCCGATCATAATTCCCGCCGCCTGTGCAAACCCATTCATCGCTCCAATCATTAATACCTGCACCGGGGATGTCAGGGTCATTGCTGCACACGCCTGCGTTCCGATATGCCCATAAATTGCTGCATAAACATTCTCCCCCAGACTCCAGAAGAATTCACACGCAAGAATCGGCAGCAGAATTTCCAGATATTGCAGACGCTCTTCCTTCTCCATGCGGAAAACCAGCTGCATCCGCCCTTCGTTTTCTTTGCCGGAATCCGCCTGCAGGCGCAGCTTCTGTGCACGGCGATGCATCAGAAACATTCCCATCGTCAGCACACAACCTGACATCTGTGCAGTCACTGATGCAATCGCTGCACCATTAATGCCCATTGCAGGAAATCCACACTTTCCGAAAATCAACACATAGTTAAGTAATGTGTTCACTGCTGCGGCCGCTATTCCCGCCGCCAGCGGGAGCACCGCTGCTTCCTCGCAGCGCAGCAGCGTAGAAAACAGTATTGTCACTGCCATAGGCAGGAAGGAAGCTGCATAAATCTGCAGATAACCTGCCGCTGCGTCACGTGTTAATACGTCTTTTGTATAGATCCCCATGACCTGGCGCGGAGCCGCAACACATATCCCTATAAAAAATAATGCAAGCACAACCGCCGCTCCCAGATTAACCAGAAAACTTCTGTCCGCTTTCTGCTCATCCTTCTGCCCGATATACTGCGCAAGCATAATCCCTGCTGCCGCCGCAATCGCCGAGACCAGCACAGAAAAAACAGATGCAAATTTCCCGGCAAGCCCGATGCCGGCCACGCTGACACTTCCAAGCTGTCCCGTCATCACCTGGTCTACTACACTGAAAGATGACTGCAGTAAAAACTGCAGCGTCACCGGCAATGCAATCTTCCACACCGTTTTATAAAAAGTCTCTTTCTGTTCCATATGAATTCTCTGCCTCCCGCTTTCCATTGCATCTGCAGGATATTCCCTGCCCTGGCATCATCATATTTCACTTCAGAGAAATACACAACAGGTTAAACGCGTAACCTGTCACAAAAAATATCCATAAAATTTATAGACTTTGTACAAAAATCTTATTCAAAGACCTGCTGCTTTTCGCGGCACCAGGATGTACTTTGACGTCTGATCAATGTCACAGGAAGTTTCAGCGACCTGCCAGATTCTTTTCCTTCCCGCAGCTTTTTCAGTTCCGAAATCGCCAGTTCTGCCCTTTTCTCCCCATCCTGCCGGACAGTTGTCAACATAGGATTGACAAACTCACAATATGGACCATCATCAAATCCCGCAACTGAAATATCCTGCGGCACCCGCACATCGTTCTGCTGAAGAAACTGTATGAAATCAATCGCATAATAATCTGATACAGCAAAGACAGCAGTATGACTTTTTAATACTTCAATATGACTTTGATAAAAAGCCGGCCGGTCCATTTTCTTCATTGGTATCTGCAAAAACTCTGCCGCTCCTCCTGTTCCTTCCATGGCATCCCGGAAACCGCACCAGCGCTCCCAATCCATACATATATGATTGTCGGAAATACATAACCCTCTCTGATGCCCGAGTTCCCGAAAGTGAATCCCAGTCTGGTATCCCCCGTCATAGTTGTCCACAATCAGATTGCAGATACGCACAGATTCGTTAAAATAGCCATCGTAAACCACAAAAGGAATATGCATATTATCACGCAGCATTTTATAATCCTGCTCACAGAATCCAATAACAACCAGTCCATCCATATTCCACATAGAAGCATAGCGAATGATCCCGCGGCAATCTTTTGTTGCTTTTACCATCATAAAGCAGCCCGATTTCTCGATTTCCTTTGAGAGATAGTTGAGCGACGAGGCAATAAAATGGTCCTCCAGCACATGTCCCTCATACTTTTCGTGATCATTTATCACTACACCGATAATCCGCGAATTATTCTGCGCCAGCAGGATCCCTGCCATACTCGGAATATACTGTCTCTTCTCTAAAAGTTCCTGTACCCTGCGCACCGTCTCTGCAGATATTTTCTTTGTCTTCCCATGAATTACATTCGAAACAGTTGCTGTGCTAAGACCAAGCTCTTCCGCAATATCTGCAATCCGCACACGCTGTTCCCCCACGGCTATTCCTCCCATCACTTATTGCAATTGCGCTATTTGATCATCTGTAAATCGTTATTTTACACTGTTGTTTTATCGGATCGGCCTGCCAATGCACATCTTTTGCCTCCACTGCGGCGCTTCTCCATCATCCGCCCAGTATTCATCCAATGACATGATCTTATCGTCCTGTACACGGATAAAAGACGTCACATGAAACGATGCAGACCTGTCCTGCGGGTACACATGCGTAACAGTAATAAACAGATTTCCAGTATTTTCTATACGTTCTACTTCACCATCCCATTCACCAGGATACTGACAGTTTGCTCTGATAAACTCTTCCACAGTAAAATGTTCATTTGTACAATGCCAGTTCACATATGCACATTCACAAAAATATTCTCTTATCGCTTCTTCCTTCTGCTCCAAAACATCTCTCCAGAATCGTCTTATATCCATAATATGTTGTACGTCTCCTTCCCGGCCAACGGATACAGCCGGATTATCTCTCCCGTAAAAGGCTGCACAAGCTGAGCCTTCCACGCGCAAAGTTTTGCATGTGTCTGCCCGGCTGTCCCATGTCCATACAGCGCATCTCCTACAAGCGGATGCCCGATATGAGCCATATGCACCCGGATCTGATGCGTCCTCCCGGTCTCAAGATGCAGGCGCACAAGCGACACTTTTTCCGTGCCATTGCTCTGACATGCGTATTGGGTATTATTTTCCCATGCAAGCAAATGCATTGCTTCGCAAAAGCACGGCTGGCTTGCAGAAATCACCTGATAGTGCGTGACGGCAGCACACCTGCTGCCCGCGGATGCTGCCCTGCCTTCTGATGTCCGGTCGGGCAGACGGTATTTTTGCACAACACACATTTTATTTTTCTCACCTGCCACCTTCTGCATTGGTGCATCGATGGTCTGCTCCCGCTTATATGCCTCCTCCGGGAAAATCCCCTCACACAACGCCACATATTCTTTTTGAAACTCCCCGGTTTGCCGCTGCTGCCACAACCTTGCCGCGGTAATTCTGTTTTTTGCAAATACCACAATTCCACTGGTGTCCTTGTCCAGACGGCCAATACTGCGGATTTGCGTACATGCGCCCGCCTTCGCAAGATACCCCTGCAGATAATTCGCAAGTGAATCACTGTAATGCCCGTGTGCCGGGTGCAATACCATGCCGGCTTCCTTCCATACACAGATCAAATCTTCATCCTCATACAAAATGTGCAGCGGATGATCCACAGGAATAAGATGTGATGTACTGCACGCCTCATCGCAAAGCCGCAGCTCCAACCGGTCGTTTTCACACAGTATTTGTGTGACACGTGCGCGCACTCCATTTACACAGATACCGTTTTCCCGAAATTTAAGACTGCGGATCTGCGCTGCCGAAAATTTCATATGATATTTTAAAAAATCTCCTACCGTACATCCAGCATCGGCAGGAGTAATCATTTTTACAGCTTTCCCCATAGCGATCCAGCCTCCCACATTGTGGAAATCCCTGCAACCATCCTGGCAACAGTATTTCCCTCATATTTTTCCCCATTTCTGCACATACTGTTTCACAAAGGAGGTATATATTATGTCAGATATTCATTCATCTATTACCGACCTTCCCCGTTCCTGCAAGTCCGCTGCCGAGCATATGGCAAAAGAACCGGAAAAGGAAGATGTCTATGCCCATCTCACCAGTTCCTGCTGCCAGAAGATCACTAAGCTGGAGCAGGATATTACAAAAGAAACGGGCGAGAAGGTTGTTCTTGTCGCTTATAAGCTCTGACCTGCATATCCTAAACAAAAAGGAGATTTTTTCATGCCTGAAGATTTTGATCCACTCTTTCTGGAACGCCGTCGCCGTGGCTGCTCTCCATGTCCGCCGTGTCGCTGTGACCGTGATCGTGACCGCAGAAACGACAGACGCGACGACCGCTGGGATAACAGGCGCGACGACCGCAGGGATG
>DKTR01000127.1:0-228 GCA_002473385.1 Lachnospiraceae bacterium UBA7225 | reverse complement strand
GCGCGACGACCGCAGGGATGACAGACGCGACGACCGCAGGGATGACAGGCGCGATGACCGCAGGGATGACAGGCGCGATGACCGCAGGGATAATAGACGCGATCGATATTAATTTTATCGGGGCTGCTCAGGCAGCCCCTTGTTTGTATCTGACCGTCTGATTCATATAACGATAAAAAAGCACCGTAAATACGGTGCTTTCTGAGCAGGGGATGAGAGAATCGAACT
>DKTR01000064.1 GCA_002473385.1 Lachnospiraceae bacterium UBA7225 | reverse complement strand
CATTTTTCTTCGAAAAATGGCTGCTTTCTCATGTTTAGCGGGGCGCTGAACGTCCAGTGGACGTTCGTATAGCGCCGACCGTAGCGAAGCGAAGACCCCATAGACATAAAAATACATGCAAGCATGTATTTTATGCTCATTTGTCCCTTGGCTCATAAAATACAGGAGACGGAGAATATGATAAAAGCAGGAATTATTGGAGCGACAGGATACGCAGGGGGAGAGCTGGTGCGCCTTCTGATGGGACATAGGGAGACTGAGATAAAATGGTACGGTTCCAGAAGTTACATAGACAAAAAGTATGCGGATGTATACCGCAATATGTTTGAAATTGTGGACGATGTCTGCAGGGACGATAATCTGGAAAAGCTTGCAGGGGAAGTAGATGTGATTTTTACAGCGACACCGCAGGGCTTCTGTGCATCGCTGATGTCAGAGAAAATTTTGTCGCAGGCGAAAGTAATTGACCTGAGTGCGGACTACCGCATTAAGGACGTGAATGTTTACGAAAAATGGTATGGGATTACGCATAAATCACCGCAGTTTATCGGGGAAGCAGTTTACGGTTTATGTGAGATCAACCGGGAGAAAATCAGAGGAGCGCGTCTGCTGGCGAATCCGGGGTGCTATCCGACATGCAGCACGCTGTCCATTTATCCGGCGGTGAAGGAGGGGCTGATTGATCCGGCAACACTGATTATCGACGCAAAATCAGGTACCTCCGGAGCAGGAAGGGGAGCGAAGGTGGACAATCTTTACTGCGAGGTCAATGAAAACATCAAGGCGTACGGGGTGGCGGGGCACCGCCACACGCCGGAGATAGAGGAACAGCTTGGCTATGCCGCGGGAGGGCCGGTTACGCTGAATTTTACTCCGCATCTGGTGCCGATGAACCGCGGCATTCTGATCACGGCGTATGCTTCTCTGAAAAAGGATGTTACTTATGCAGATGTGAAGTCTGTGTATCAGAAATATTATGAGAAAGAAAAATTTGTCCGTGTGCTCGACGAGGGTGTCTGCCCGCAAACAAAATGGGTGGAGGGCAGTAACTACGTGGATGTAAATTTTGTCGTGGATACAAGAACACACCGTCTGATCATGATGGGTGCGATGGATAATCTGGTCAAGGGCGCAGCCGGACAGGCGGTGCAGAATATGAATCTGATGTTTGGACTGCCGGAGAGCATGGGACTGGAGTTAGTGCCGATGTTTCCGTAAGAATACCGGGGCTGCCGGGAAAGAAAAACAGGTGAAAGAGAGGGAAAAAATGGAGCAGCAGGATATAATACGAAGCATGATGATCAGCGACTTTGTGCAGGTACACGCGCTCTGGATGCAGATCAGTGGGTTTGGTATCCGCAGTATGGATGATTCTTACGAAGGAATTGCCCGTTTTCTGGACAGGAATCCGGGATGCAGCGTGGTGGCGGAGCGGGACGGCAGAATTGTCGGGAGTATCCTCTGCGGGCACGATGGCCGGCGCGGATGTCTTTATCATGTGTGTGTGCATCCTGATTTCCGCAAACAGGGAATCGGTAAAGCGATGGTGGTGTTCGCGATGGAGGCGTTGAAAAGGGAAAAAATCAATAAGGTCTCGCTGATCGCCTTCACACAGAATGACATTGGGAATGCTTTCTGGAAGGAAATCGGCTGGAAAAAGCGGGAAGATTTGAATTATTACGATTTCGTGTTAAATGAGGAGAATATCACGGCATTTAATAAGTGATACAGATGGGGCGCCTGCGATGCGGCGCATCAGAAAAGGCAGGAGGAAATAAAAAATGAGACAGATAGAAGGCGGAGTAACGGCGGCAAAGGGGTTTGAAGCAGCAGCGGCGGCAGCAGAGATCAAATACAGGGACAGGACGGATATGGCGCTGATTTACAGCACTGCCCCGTGTCATGCGGCGGGAACCTTCACGACAAATGTTGTGAAGGCGGCTCCGGTAAAATGGGATATGGAAGTGGTGAAGCACTCAGAATATGCGCAGGCAGTGGTAGTAAACAGCGGGATTGCAAATGCATGCACCGGAGCGGAGGGGTATGGATATTGTCTGGAGACCGCAGAGGCGGCGGCAGCGGCGCTTGCAATTCCGAAGGAAGCGGTGCTGGTCGGATCTACAGGTGTGATCGGGATGCAGCTTCCGATGGACCGCATAAAAGCCGGCATAAAGGAGCTGGCAGAAACGAAGGGCAGCTCCCTGGCGAAGGGGACTGAAGCGGCAAAGGCAATCATGACAACAGACACTGTGAAAAAGGAGATTGCCGTACAGTTTGTGCTCGGGGGCAGGACAGTGACCCTTGGCGGCATGTGCAAGGGCTCCGGCATGATCCATCCGAACATGTGCACTATGCTCAGCTTTGTAACAACAGATGCGGCAATCTCAAAAGAAATGCTGCAGAAGGCGCTGAGCGCTGATATCAAAGACACTTACAATATGGTTTCCGTGGACGGCGATACCTCCACAAATGATACAGTGCTGCTGCTTGCCAACGGACAGGCGCAAAATCCGGAAATCACAGAAGAAAATGAGGATTATTTCACCTTTTTAGGTGCGCTCAATTATGTAAATACTTACCTTGCACGAAAGATGGCGGGCGACGGAGAGGGCGCGACGGCGCTGTTTACAGTAAAGGTAATTCATGCCGCATCCAAAGAGCAGGCAGTTACTTTAAGCAAGTCGGTGATTACTTCCAGCCTGACGAAGGCGGCGATTTTCGGTCACGATGCCAACTGGGGCAGAATTCTCTGTGCGATGGGCTATTCAGGGGCGCAGTTTGACCCGGAAAAGGTGGATCTGACCTTTCAGAGTGCGGCGGGGAGCATAAAAATCATTGAAAACGGGGTCGCACTTGATTACGGTGAGGAGGAGGCGACACGGATACTTTCAGAGGAAGAGGTTATCGTGATCGCCGATGTGAAGATGGGAGACGCTGAAGCGACTGCGTGGGGGTGCGATCTCACTTATGATTATGTGAAAATAAACGCGGATTACCGCTCATAGAAAGGAAGCATTGAAGATGGAATCAATGGAGAACTGGCTGCAGAAAGCTCAGGTGTTAAATGAAGCACTGCCTTACATACAGCGTTTTCGCGGAAAAATCATGGTTGTAAAATATGGCGGAAGTGCCATGGTGGATCACGAACTGAAAAAAAGCGTGATCCGTGACGTTGCACTTTTAAAGCTTGTCGGGTTCCGGCCGATTATTGTACACGGGGGCGGCAAGGAAATTACAAAGTGGGTGAACAAAGCCGGTCTGGAGACGAGGTTTGTGAACGGGCTGCGTGTGACAGATAAAGAGACGATGGAAATTGCCGAGATGGTGCTGAACAAGATCAACAAGGGGCTTGTTTCCATGATGGAAAAGCTCGGCGTACATGCGATCGGCGTCAGCGGAAAGGACGGTACCCTGTTAAAGGTGGATAAAAAATTCTCCAAAGGGCAGGACATTGGCTATGTGGGGGAGATTAAGGAAGTCAATACTGAGCTTCTGGAGAAGCTACTGAATGACGATTTCGTACCGGTAATCTGTCCGGTCGGCTCGGATGACGCTTATCATTCTTACAATATTAATGCAGACGACGCAGCATGTGCGATTGCCTCAGCGATGGGCGCCTCCAAGCTGGCGTTTCTGACGGACATTGAGGGAGTCTACCGGGATCCTCTGGATAAATCCTCACTGATTTCTGAGATGACGATCCGGGAGGCAGAGGAGTTTCTGGCGAGCGGTATGGCAGGCGGCGGCATGCTGCCGAAGCTGCAGAACTGCATTGAGGCGATGAAGGCGGGAGTTTCCCGCGTCCATATCCTGGACGGGCGCATCGCACACTGTCTGCTTCTGGAATTCTTTACCGACCGCGGTGTCGGCACTGCCATTATCAACGATACAGAAAAGAGGTATTATCATGAATAGCTATATGGAACAGACAGAACAGTATGTGCTGCATACCTACAACCGCTTCCCGGTAGTGTTCGAATCGGGCCGGGGCGTCTATTTAAAGGATACAGACGGAAAAGAATATCTGGATTTTGCTGCCGGTATTGCCGTGATGGGACTGGGATACCATTACCCTGGGTTCGATGAGGCGCTGAAGGATCAGATCGGCAAGCTGCTCCATACATCCAATCTGTTTTACAATGTACCGCTTGCAAAAGCAGCAGAAAAGCTGATTAAAGCGAGTGGCATGAGCAGGGTGTTCTTTACGAACAGCGGCACGGAAGCCGTTGAGGGCGCCATCAAGGCGGCGCGCAAATATGCGTTTCTGAAAGGCGGGAAACCAGGCTATGAGATCATTGCCATGAACCACTCTTTCCATGGGAGAAGTGTCGGTGCACTTTCAGTGACGGGCAATCCGCATTACCAGGAGGCATTCAGACCGCTGATGGATGGCGTGCGCTTCGCTGATTTTAATGATCTTGAGAGTGTAAAGGCGCAGATCAATGAAAAAACCTGTGCGGTTATCCTGGAGACAGTTCAGGGAGAAGGCGGCATTTATCCGGCGGAAAAAGAATTCCTGGAGGGCATCCGCGCATTGTGCGATGAACACGGTCTGCTGATGATCCTCGATGAGATCCAGTGCGGAATGGGACGCTGCGGGGATATGTTTGCCTGGCAGGCATATGGCGTGCAGCCGGACATCATGACCTGTGCGAAGGCGCTTGGATGCGGCGTTCCGGTGGGCGCATTTGTGCTGAATGAGAAGGCGGCAGCAGCCTCACTGGTTCCGGGAGACCACGGGACAACCTATGGAGGAAATCCCTTTGCCTGCGCTGCTGCGGCAAAAGTGCTGGATATCTTTGAGAAACAGGATATTGTAGGACATGTGCGTCAGATAACGCCGTATCTGGAGCAGAAACTGGATGAGCTGATCAAGCAGCATGACTGCCTGCTGGCGCGCCGCGGCAGGGGACTGATGCAGGGCGTAGTAGTCGGAAACGGAAGAAAAGTCGCAGAGGTTGTAAATGCAGCGCTTTCCCAGGGTCTGATCGTGATATCAGCAGGCAGTGATGTACTCCGCCTGGTACCGCCGCTCATCATTGAAAAGCAGCATATTGATGAAATGGCACAGAAGCTCTCGGCAGCGCTGGAGCTTTTGAAATAATACATATAAAATTCCTTTTTGAAGATACTATCAATAATGATAATAGCTGAGAAAAGGAGTTTTTTATGTTTGGGATTCTGATTGCCCTTTTATCGGGCGCATTGATGAGTGTACAGGGAGTTTTTAACACAGATGTCACCAAAAACACCAGCCTGTGGGTGTCGACGGCGTTTGTGCAGTTTTCGGCGCTGCTTGTCTGTCTGGCGGCGTGGCTGATTACGGACCGCAGCAGTTTTAGCGCGCTCCTGCAGGTACCGCACAAATATACACTGCTTGGCGGGGTTATCGGCGCATTTATTACGGTCACAGTGGTAAAGAGCATGGGGATGCTGGGTCCGGCAAAGTCGGCAATGCTGATCGTAATCGCACAGCTTGCTGTGGCATGGCTGATAGAGCTGCTGGGAATTTTCGGAATGGAGAAGACGGAATTTTCCGTGCGCAAGCTGATCGGGATGCTGGTGGCAGTTGCCGGAATTATTACATTTGAGTTATAATGACACATCTGTTTCCGGACTTTGCAGTAAATGCAAAGTCCTGACCTGAACAGTAACAATAGTTACAAAAATATTACGAAATTTTCAAAAAGGCTATTGTAATTCCTAAGGATTTCCGTTAGAATAGGTAATGCATAAGGGGAACTCTGCTGTCTTGCAGGCAAAGGAGATTATGCAGTTGAAAAAAAGATTTTTTATGGGAATGATCAGCGTGCTTGTGTTTCTGGGCGGTGCTGGCTGTGCCAGAAAGCAGCCGGAGCTGATATGGGAGTCCGGTGCAGGAGAAAGCGGGAGCACTGTGGCGGCAAAAGAAGCATGGCAGACAGAAGATACAGGCACAGAAGATACAGGCACAGAAGATACAGGCACAGAAGAGGTTCCGATAATTTTTGTAGATATCTGTGGGGCAGTAAGGCAGCCGGGTGTTTACGGGCTGGAGGCCGGAATGCGTGTCTGTGATGCGGTAGCGGCGGCAGGCGGTCTTCTGGAAAATGCGGATCTGGCATCCCTGAATCAGGCGGCAATTCTGCAGGATGCGGCAAAGATTTATGTGTATACGCAGGAAGAAGCTAAGCAGCAGGGATTATCTGCTCCGGAACAAAGCAGTATCGCGCAGCAGTGCAGCAGTGAACAGACGGTGAAGGTAAATATCAATACGGCGGATATCGGGCAGCTCTGTACCCTCAGCGGTATCGGGGAGGCACGTGCAAAGGATATTATTGCATACCGCGAGGCGAACGGCGGTTTTCAGTCCGCGGAAGAGATTATGAATGTAAGCGGCATTAAAGAAGCTACTTTTCAGAAGATAAAAGAGGAGATAGCAGTCAGGTAAAGGAGAGGCAAATGGCAAAGCAGGTTTTAGTAGTGGATGATGAAAAATTGATTGTGAAGGGAATCCGTTTCAGTCTGGAACAGGACGGCATGGAAGTGGATTGTGCATACGATGGAGAGGAAGCACTGCAGATGGCAAAAAATAAGGAGTACGATATGGTACTGCTCGATCTGATGCTGCCGAAGGTGGACGGTCTTTCCGTATGTCAGCAGATACGGGAATTTTCCAATGTGCCCATTGTTATGCTGACGGCAAAGGGCGATGATATGGACAAGATTATGGGACTTGAGTACGGGGCGGATGATTATATCACAAAACCTTTCAACATTCTGGAGGTAAAGGCGCGTATCAAAGCGATTATGCGCCGTACCGGAAAGCCTGCGGCAGCCGAGAGTAAGAGCAGAGTTGTGGAGGCTGGCGACCTGGTTCTGGATTGTGAGAGCAGGAGAGTTACGATCGCAGGCAGGGAAATCAATCTGACGGCAAAGGAATTTGATGTCCTGGAGCTGCTTGTGTTCAACCCAAATAAGGTATACAGCCGTGAAAGCCTGCTGGATACAGTCTGGGGCTACGAATATCCGGGAGATGTGCGCACGGTGGACGTCCACATCCGCAGGCTGCGTGAGAAAATTGAGGAAAATCCCAGCGAACCGAAGTATGTACATACAAAGTGGGGCGTAGGCTACTACTTTCAGCACTAAAGGAAGGCTATGAAAAACAAACTGAAGTCAATCTTTCAATATAAAGGGGTCGTCCGGCTGCTGAAAAGCCTCCGGCTGCGCATCTTTCTGATTGTTTGCCTGGTCGGCATCATACCGATCCTGCTGATGAAGATGAGTATTCTGGAGAGGTATGAAGAGCAGTCAGTGATCCAGCGGGGGAAGATGCTGCAGGATCAGAGCAGGAATCTTGCCGACCGCATGGGTACCGCCGTTACCAATTTAAACCTGGATATCGGCGGTTTTGTGACGGAAATGGAGCAGCTTGCAAAGCTGTATAGCGGGCGGCTGGTGGTGGTGAACCGGGAATTTGAGATCATCGAGGATACTTACAGTCTGGATGTCGGGAAATATCTGATGTCCGAGGAGGTGATCAAATGCTTCCGTGGGGAGATCAGTCTCACGCGCGATTCTGCGAGCCGCTTTGTTGAACTGGCCATTCCGATTGAGGAGACCGTTACAAAAGAGGTTGTCGGGGCGCTGATTGTCAGCTCCGAGACGGCAAGTATTATAGAGAGCAGGGAGGAGCTTGCAAGGCAGGTATCTATCCTGCAGGTCGGGCTGATTGTGGCTGTTCTGGTAGCGGCGCTGTATACGTCCAGCATCCTGGTAAGGCCATTTGGCAAGGTGACGCAGGCAATGGAAGGGATCAGCGGCGGTTTCCTGGAGGATGATCTTACGCTGGTGGATTACACGGAGACACAGGTACTTTCCGAGGCGTATAACCGTATGCTCGGGCGCATGAAGGCGCTGGATGATTCCCGCCAGGAGTTTGTATCGAATGTCTCGCATGAGCTGAAAACGCCGATTACCTCCATGAAGGTGCTGGCGGATTCCCTCTTGATGCAGGAGGATGTACCGCCGGAGCTTTACAAGGAGTTCCTGCAGGATATTGCAGAAGAAATTGAGCGTGAGAACAAAATCATCAACGATCTGCTCTCACTCGTGAAGATGGACCGGAAGGCATCTGACGTAAACATCCAGTCCACGAATATTAATGAGCTGATTGAACTCATTCTGAAGCGCCTGCGTCCGATTGCGGCGAAGCGTAATATCGAGCTGGTGCTGGACAGCTACAAGCCGGTGATCGCAGAGGTGGATGAGACAAAGCTGACGCTGGCAATCTCAAACCTTGTGGAAAATGCAGTAAAATATAACCGGGAAGGCGGATGGGTGCATTTGTCGATTAACACAGATCATAAGTATTTTTATGTGAAGGTAGAGGACAATGGCATCGGCATTCCGCAGGCGGATCAGGAGCATATTTTTGAACGGTTTTACCGGGTGGACAAGTCGCATTCCAGGGAGATCGGCGGAACCGGTCTGGGGCTTGCGATCGCGAGAAAAGCGATTATGATGCACCGCGGCGTAATTAAAGTATATAGTGAAGAGGGTGCCGGGACGACGTTTACCGTGCGTGTTCCGCTGCTCTATTCAGAATAGGCGGGGAGGCAGCGATGAAAAAGATTTTTGGCAGTTTTCTGGCTGTGCTTCTGCTGATAGGCATGGCGGGCTGTGCGAAGAAGGGAACGGACAGTTCCGGATATCAGATTTATTATACAAATATGGAGCGGACGAAGCTTGTTCCGGAGAGCTATCATACGCAGTCGGGGGATACCGGCGGGGTGGCTGCCGAGCTTCTGGCAAAGCTGGCAACGCCGTCTGTGTCGGCAGAGCATACCAGCCTGCTTACGTCCGGAGTAGAGATTACCGGTAATTCCCTGTCAGACGGGCAGCTTACCGTGAACTTTAATGATGCTTATCAGAAACTCGACAATGCAAGCGAGATTCTTTTACGTGCCGGCGTTGTTATGACGATGACGCAGATGCAGGATGTGCGCACTGTGGTCTTCCATATTGGGAACGATGTATTGCGTGATATTTCCGGGGAGCCGGTGGGTGCTATGACAGCCGGTATGTTTATCAACACGCAGGTCGGTACAAACTCTTATAAGTATGCGTCCCTGTCCCTGTATTTTTCCAACAGGGACGGCAATAAGCTGGTGCGGGAGGTGCGCAATGTCCACTATTCCAGCAATACCACGCTGGAGCGGGTGGTCATGGAGCAGCTTCTGCAGGGACCGATGAACACGCAGCTTCTGCCGCTGCTGCCGGAGGATGTGCGTGTGCTTAGTGTGACGGTTGGGGATAATCTTTGTACACTCAATCTGAGCAAGGAGTTTCTCAATGTGCGCGGGGATGAAAATCTTCTGCCGGAGGTAACGATCTATGGTATAGTGAACAGTCTCTGCGACGTGCTGGGGGTGGATCGTGTGCAGTTCCAGGTGGAAGGTCAGACGAATGTGCTGTATAAGGAAAGCCTGAATCTGACTGGACCGTTCCATCGCAACAGTGAGCTGATTGAGACATCGGAGAGCACGGAAGCGAAGCAGGATGCAAAGCCGTCTATCGGACTATAGATACAGGAGAAAAATGCTGCAGCCGGAATCCGGCAAAAGCCGGATAATGGCTGCGGCAGGAGAAATCAAATACCCCGCTGCAAGCAA
>DKTR01000083.1 GCA_002473385.1 Lachnospiraceae bacterium UBA7225 | reverse complement strand
AATGAGAGGTGCTACCGGTTCCTGCTGGACAAGATAGCAATGAACAGCAGCCGGTTCGACGCAACTGCGAACATCGAGAAGTGGGGGATCATTGACGGGGATTATGCTGTTTTTTATCCGCGGGCACTCGAGGAACTGCTTCATCAAGGGAATTTCTCGAGAAAATCGTTTCTTTCATGGGCTAAGAAAAAAAATCTGGTGCAACAGGATAAAGAAGGTCGTCCAACAAGGACAAAGAGCGTCGATGGCAAAAAAATACGGTGCATATTTTTGAAACTAGAAGACGAAAAAGAGATTGATACCGATGGAACAGACCATCTTGGGAACGGAATGAAAACAGATGCAGATGGATTTCTATACCCAGAAGACGGACAGGAAAAGCTGCCATTTGACTAAAAGAGAGATATTAGTAACCCAATTTGTAAAAAACGGTTACCACCAGAAAAGCTGAAAACGTTGATTTTAAAGGATTTTTTGAAACAGGGTAACCAAAGAACCAAAAGAACCAGAAAAAAATATGTATATATAGAGAGAAAAAATAAAAAAAGTAGAATAAGAATTTTATTATTTTTTCTCGCGCGTAAGAGAATAAAAAAAGCTGGTGTCTTGGTTACCGTACTGAAAAAACCGCATAAATACGGTATTTTTCCGGTAACCATAGAGTGGTTACCAATTGGACACCACGGTTACATAAGGAGCGAAATTATCATGAGAAAAGAAGTGAAAGAGGTATGGATTCGGTATCCGGATGAAGAACGTTGTATTAACGAGGGGCAACGGATCTGCGAAACGATTGAAGCGCATCCAGGTGAATATTCTGTATGCATCTATGCCAGTAAAGAAAACGCAGTCTGCTATCTTACCCAAAGAACTCCGGAACTGCGGTTTGATAAACAATATATTGCTGAACTGGTAGCTATTGCGGGTATAGAGAATGTTTGCGTAGTAGAAAAAACAGTTGATACTTTGGCAGATGAGAAAAAAGAATTCCTGCAATGGCTGGAGGATAAGGCGGAATTTATGGAGTTTGCGCAGAAAGAGGGCTATGACCTCAATCAGTCGATTGAATTATTAAAGCTATGGTCTGTTGAAGCGCAGAAAGGTCGTATTACCAGAGTGGATTTGTAGAGAAATGCATCAGAGAGAGGTTTGCAAGTATTTGAGAAAGGCAGGGTGTAATGGTATGAAGTTAAAACGTTGTCCATTTTGTGGCGGAAAAGCTGAAGTAGGATATGGTGAAAGTTTTATGCATAAGACAGCATTCATTTACTGTATGGATTGCCATATAAGAACGAAGCCCCAGATGGAAGGTATGACGATGCCGTATAATGGAAAACCGGGAACATATATTTCTCTGGAGAAATGCAAACAAATGGCATCAAGCGAATGGAACAGGCGGGTACACGATACATATATGGTTATGTCAGAAGGAGAGGCAGGGGCATGAGTGAGAGAGACTTGTATGAACAGAATATTCCACTGATTGCGGAAATGGTAGTTATATCCAGAGATATTACAGATAGTGAGTATCATAACTGGATGCATGAGACAATACAATCTGTACCAGATGAAGTTAGGAGTTTTATTAGCAAGATTTTAATGGTTGTTGATAAGTATAGATGAATGCCGATATGGCTTCATATAAATTGGTTACATAAATTAACTGTATCGAAAGGGGGAATGTGGATAAGGATAAAAAACAATGGATTGCGTATTGTGGTATCGGTAAATAAAAATGCAAACACGTTCGAAATTCCTAAAATTCCAATAAATCCGGCATGTTGCCGATACTGCCGGATACGCAATCGGAACTGAAGTAAAGGGAAAAAGAGAGAAGGATGAAAAAAGATGGATTCATATAACAAACAGCAGAAGCAGGCGTTATGCTCTGACAATATAAAGAAACAGAATGAGCAGGTGAAGGAATGGCTCTGGCGGTACCGGGAAGCGAAGAAAGATGTCCGGCGCTGGGAGGAAGAGCTTGCGGAACTGGTCGGGATGCAGGAGAGTGCTGGAGCAATCCGGTATTCAGATATGCCGAAAAGCAGCGGAGGACAGGCAGATCTGTCGGATGAGATGGTGAAGCGGGAGAAGTTATGGAAGAAGATCCAGAAAGCGCGATATAAGCGGATACGGGTGTTTTCGGAGATCAAGAATGCGATTGAGCGTCTGCCGACAGCGGATGAGCGGGAAGTGATGTCGTATCGGTATCTGGGGCTGATGGATTGGGGCATTATCAGCACAAAAGTGGAATTGAATATAAGACAGGTGTATCGTATACACGGAAAAGCGCTGAGAGGCATGGGAAAAATTCTGAAAAATGTCATTGAATGTCACTAGGAACCTGTGCTATAGTATAAACTGAAAGAAATGGAGATAGGGAGACCTGTCTCTTTTCTTTTGCGTCTTTCTCCCTCATAATTTTGTGGGCGCCCTGTAGAAATATGGGGCGCTTTGGGTAGACACAAGAAAAAATCAGATGTGTTAATATTTGTTTTGGCATTTCTAAGCATGGGAGACTGGTGGATGACTTGAAGATGTGACAGAGTATTATAAAGTACTGTAGTCTATCTGGGGAATTCTGGTTGGAAAAAATCCCTTTTTGTTGTATAATGGCAGCAAAAGGAGGGAAATGGTATGCGAGTGGAAAGAAAAATATTAAACGGACTTGTGGTGTGTATGATACTGTGTTTTTTGTTAGCAGTAGCTTTTGAATTTCATTGGGATAGGAGGCTGATCCATCCAGTATTCTTAGATGGACATAGGGATTTTGTGATAAATATATTTCTCGGCGGGTTGGCAAGTGCAATAGTTTCTTTCGTTATGACATTGTTGCCATATTTATCCAAGAAGGATAATTTGCGCAGTGATATATATCCGTATATTCAAAAAGCAAGGCGCGATTTTGACGCATATTATAAAAGTATTATTGCAGGCAAATATGATGTTCTTATTGAAAATATGGAGACATTTGAAGATAGCATGACAGATCTATTGAATTGTTATCACGCGTGCGGAGTAAGACTTCGAGAGTATAAGTCTATGGAAAAGATTTATTGTAAGAATATTATTCAGTACTCTACTGTTATTATGAATTTTAATATAGGTGTGAAAAACAAAACAGATAAAAAAATACAGAAATTATTTTCTGACATTGAGTGTGGAATTTCCATGCAGACCTATATTGAATTCATTACTATTCTTGATAAGTGGATAAAACGGTATGAACAACGGTTTGCAACGCAGCCTAGCGATGAAGAAGTGAACAAGGCAATTTTTGATACAATTGATAAGTATGACAATGTGAAGTGAACTATGTGTTCACTAAAACGAAACCAGCAGCGTCTATACTACGCAGCCTACAACAAAATACCGATAACCGATGAAAACGGTGATTTCATGGAAGAGTATGAGGCGGATTATAATCCGTCTCTTTTGCGTATATTTTTCTAACGGACAGAAGAGTATCTGGCTGTTATTATTAGTCGTTGTATTTGTTACTATGATGATTCAAAGCAGACGTCCCGCAGAAATGCGGGGCGTCTTGTACTGCAGAAAGGAGTGCAGTCATGGAGACAGAAGCATGGGTACGCAGACTGATCAGGGAAGACAACCTGCATGAATTCTATACATCACCGGTATGGCGCAGGACGCAGGCACAGGTGCTGAAGGATAACCACTGGGAATGCAGGCGGTGCAAAGAGAAGGGACTGGTATCCAGGGCAAGGACGGTACACCACATAAAGTATCTGAAGAAATATCCGGCGCTTGCGCTGGACAGGGACAACCTGGAGCCGGTCTGTGATAAGTGCCACTACGATGAACATCACAGGAAGAAGCCGGGATTCATGAATGAAGAACGATGGTAGACGTGGAGCAGGTACCCCCGGGTCAAAAAAATGGAAAAACTGCAAGGGGGTCGTGACCACGGGGATTCTCGTTTCCGGAGAAAATTTAAAAAAATCAGAAAATCCGGGGAGGTGACAGCAGGATGGCAAGAAAATTAAGTCCGGATGCCCGGAGAAAAAAGACACTGGAAAGCCTGGAAAATGCGCTGGTTTCAAACAAACTGTCAGAGCAGTTCCTAAAAGACAAGGTCGAGGAATACATGTCATTTTATGACGACTTAACCTACATTAATGAAACGCTTATCCGGGCGAAAACAGCGGGAAACTGCACGTTAAAAGCATATACGGATGCAACGGCGGAAAAAAGAAGGATATCTTCCGAGATGAGGGGCATACTGCGTTTCCTCGGGCTGAAACCGGTGGATGCAAACCTGCCGTCAGAGGGCGGGGAGAATGAGGAACTATAGCCGGTTCATCGATCCGTACATCCGTAAAATAAAAAACAATGAAGTAAACCACTGCAGGGAGCAGGAACAGATGATAGATAATATCGTAATCCCGGTACTGGAACGGGACGACGTTATTATTGACGATGAGAAAATTGAAAAAGGATTGTCACTGCAGAAATACTTCCCATACCGGCTGCTGGACTGGGAGGTTTTTTTATTTGCACTGATTGCAGGCGTAACCTTTACGGACGGGGATATAGTTTTTGATGATATACGGATCATGGTGGGGCGCGGCAGCGGAAAGAACGGCTTCATTTCATTCCTGTGTTTCTATTTCCTGTCACCGTACCACGGGATAAGCGGGTACAACATTGATCTGATGGCGAACGGGGAGAACCAGGCAAAGACCTCTTTCAGGGATGTATATGAAGCCATCACGGATCCGGTAAAAGAAGAATACAGGAAAGTATTAAAAAATAATTACCATGCAACAAAAGAGCTGATCACGGGAAAGAAAACAAAATCGGAACTGCGGTTCAACACCTCGTCTACGCGCGGGAAAGACAGCAAGCGTACAGGGTGCATCATCTTTGATGAAAAGCATGAGTACACCGATACAAAGAACATGAATACACTCAAATCCGGGCTCGGAAAAGTATGGCACGGAAGGATCATCACGATCACGACAGACGGGCATGTACGGGGAGGCGTACTTGACAGGGAAAAGGAGCAGAACGGGGAAATATTAAGGAAATACAACCCGCAGAACCGGACCCTGGTATTCTGGTGCCGGATTGAGGCGAAAGAGGAATGGAACCAGCTGGACATGCTGGTAAAAGCCATACCGAGCCTGAATGATTTCCCGAGTCTGCGGGCAGTCATCCGGAAAGAAATCACTGACATGCCGCATAACATGGAATACTATCCGGAATACATGGCGAAGCGCTGCAATTATCCGGTCGGGGACAGTGAAACGGAGGTTGCATCCTGGGAGGATATCCTGGCAACAGAACAGGAAATCCCGGACCTGCGGGGAAAAAGCTGCGTGGGCGGCGTCGACTACTCCATGACAAATGACTTTACCGTCTGCGTGCTCCTGTTCCATACCGGAGGAAAATACTATGTGATCCAGCACACATTCGTATGCCGCAGATCGAGGGACCTGCCGGGGATAAAGGCACCGCTGGATGAATGGGAGAAAAAGGGTGACCTGGAGTATGTGGATGATGTGGAGATCCCGGCAGAGCTGGTAGCCGGCTGGTTCAGGGAACAGATGAAGGAATACAGTATACTGAAGATAGCTGCCGATCATTACCGGTATTCCTATCTGAACACTGCACTGAAAAAGATAGGGTATGACGCATTCGAGGCAAAAAATGTCAAAAGGGTACGCCCGTCAGACATTGAGATGGTATCTGTTATCATCAATTCCCTGTTTGTCAACCACAGCCTTGTCTTTGGCGATACACCGATCATGCGGTGGTATACACGCAACACCAAGAAAGAAATGAGCGGGATCAATACGAGATATGGGAAGATAGAACCTAATTACAGGAAAACGGACGGATTCATGGCATTTGCAGCGGCAATGACGCTGGCAGATGAAATACCGGAGGAAGTGGATTATTCCGGGATAAATTTTGACGTATTCAGCTACTAGAAAGGAGGTGCCACATGGGGTTCTGGAATTATCTGAAAGGAAAGCTCCTGGGCGGGAAAAGCGTCGAGGTAAGTGCAGATACGATAGAAAAACTCATCGACCAGGAAAAGATGTCCAGGCTCGTGATGGAGGAATTCACGATCCATGCGGCAATCAATCTGATTGCGAACTGTATATCAAAATGTGAATTCAGGACGTTTGCCGGAGGAAAGGAAAAAGAAGGGGAAGAACATTATGCCTGGAACTATGAGCCGAACGCAAACCAGAATTCAAGCCAGTTCCTGCAGGAGCTTGTGTCAAAACTCCTGTACAACAACGAATGCCTTGTGGTGGAAAGTGGCGGGCAGCTCATTATTGCGGAATCATTCGCAAAAGAGGAATTTGCCTTAAAGGAAACCATATTCAGCGGGGTATTAAGGAAAGGATTTACCTACAGCCGCACCTTCCGGATGTCGGAAGTCCTGTATTTCCGGCTGAACAACAAAAACATACGCAGGCTTCTGACGGACCTGTGCAGCGGATACAGCGCAATCCTGGATGAGGCGGTCAGTAAATACGAGAAAGCCGGTGGTGAAAAAGGGACACTGAAAATAGATGCCGTTGCAATGAACGCAAAATATGGAAACAGAACCTTTGAAGAAGTATACGAGGAGCTGATGAACAAAAGGTTCGAAAAGTTCTTCAATTCGAAGAACGCAGTGCTTCCATTATGGAACGGATTCTCCTATACAAAACAGGCAGGGGAGCAGAGCAGGAAATCCACATCCGAGATGAAAGATATCACAGATGTGCTGAATGAGATCGTGGAGACGGTTGCAAGGGCATTCAACATCCCGGCTTCGCTGCTGAAGGGGGATGTTTCCGATGTGGAGAAAATAACCAGGAATTTCTTAACTTTCTGCGTGGATCCCCTGTGTGAGATGATCCAGACGGAAATCAACCGGAAACGGTACGGAAGACGCGAAGTACAGAACGGGAACTATCTGAAAATCGACACTACCACAGCCATGCATACAGATGTTTTTGATGTTGCGGAAAAGATCGACAAGCTGATCGCCAGCGGCATGTACTGCATCGATGAACTGAGAAAGAAACTCGGGGATGCGCCGCTGGATACAGAGGAGAGCAGGAAACACTTCATCACGAAGAATTACCAGGAGATCGGGGATGCGGAAGGAGGTGATACAGGATGACAAAGGGGAACAGGACAAAATTCCGGTTCGAACAGATGCAGGATGGCAGCACACATAAACTGTATATTTATGACGATGTGACTGCATACGGACCGTTTAACTGGGAAACGTGGGAATATGACGAATCGGAGACCGGGGCTGATTATTTCCGGGAGCAGCTCGCACAGATCCCGGATACGGGAGAAATAGAACTCCATGTGAATTCCTGCGGCGGATCAGTCAAGGAAGGCATTGCCATCTATAACCTGCTGAAACAGCACGGGGCACACAAAACATGCTATGTGGACGGCTTCGCCTATTCAGTTGCGAGCGTGATCTGCCTTGCATGCGACCATATCATCATGGGTCTCGGTACAAGCATGCTGATCCACAACATGAGTATGAATGTATACGGCAATGCGGAAATGCTCCGCAAATGTGCGGATGATCTGGACGTGCTGATGGAATCAAACCGGAAGATCTATATGGAGCGTGCAAAGGATCTTACAGAGGAAGAACTGCAGGAGATGATGGACAGGGAGACCTATCTGACACCGGAGCAGTGCCTGGAATACGGTTTCTGCGATGAGATAGGAACCAGCCGTGCAGATCCGGGCATGCTTGTCCAGCAGGCAAACCGACAGGTACAGGAGCTGAAACAGCAGCTGCAGAATATACAGTCGTTCCGGCAGGAAATGAGACAGTTTGCGCCGCAGCCGGGGAATCCGGCACCGGAAGAAAAAAAAGGAAATGAAAAAGTGCTCAGGATGATGGGCGCTTTTTTAAATGCATTCCAGAAGGAGGAAAAACATGAAAAATAAAGATCTACTGAAACAGGAAAACACGGAACTGATGGCCAGCCTGTCCCAGGCACTGAAGAATGACGACCAGGACGCGATGGCAGAGGCGTTCACGAGATTTGCGGACGGGGTACAGGAGCGGATCATGGAAGAATACGGGGACCTCCGGCAGAGCAGGGATACGGCAATCCTGGCATCCAGGGGAATCCGCCAGCTTACATCGGAGGAAAAGAACTTCTACCAGGCGTGGATCGACGGGGCAAAATCAGAAAACCCGAAGCAGGCACTCATCGACATCCAGAAAGCCATGCCGGAGACAATCATCGATTCTGTCATCCAGGATATGCAGGAAGCGCATCCGCTTCTTTCGGCGATTGATTTCATCAACTGCCAGGGCGCGATCAAAATGATCGTGAATGCGGACAATATCGACCTTGCGACATGGGACGCGCTGACAAGCGCCATCGCAACAGAGCTGGCGGGAAAGATTGACGTCATGAACATGACGCTCGCAAAGCTGTCTGCATTTATCCCGGTATCAAAGGACATGCTTGATCTGGGTCCCGTATGGCTTGACAATTACGTAAGGATTATCCTGTCAGAGGCTTCTGCGGGCGGACTGGAAATGGGCATTCTGAAAGGAACGGGGAAAAACCAGCCGATCGGTATGTGCAAGGACCTGGACGGCGCCGTGGTACAGGAAGTATATGCAGACAAGAAAAAAGTAAAACTTACCTCACTGGAGCCGGTGGAATACTGCGGGGTGATCGCACCTCTTGCGAAAAAGCCGCTTGGCGGGTACCGCACAGTGCCGGAGGTGATGCTGGTGGTAAACCCGGTCGACTATATACAGAAAGTACTGCCGTCCTCTACCGTGAGGGCTACGGACGGCACGTACAAGAATAATATTTTCCCGTATCCGACGAAGGTGGTGCAGTCTGCCGTACTCGATGAGGGCGAGGGCATCCTGGGGCTTGCAAAGAAGTATTTCATGGGGATCGGGGCAGGGAAATCCGGGAAAATTGAGTATTCGGATGAATACCAGTTCCTTGAAGACAACCGCGTCTACATCACGAAGATGTTCGGCATGGGGCGTCCGAAGGACAACAATGCTTTCCGGTACCTTGATCTGACAGAACTGAAACCGGTGCCGATGAAAGTGGAGATCACAAACGGGGAAAGCAATCCGGTAGCGACAAAACAGCTGGCAGAGGAAAAAGCAGAACAGGGAGGAGAGGTATAAGGGGGCAGCATGGATAAGGACGAACTTCTGGAAGATGTGCGGAATTATCTGGACATCACGTTTACCGACCGGGAAACAGATGAAAAACTGGAAGGGATCATGGAGCGCGGCATGGCATACCTGGACAGGGTGGCAGGGATACCACTGGATTACGGGAAAGAAGACATGCCGCGCCAGCTCCTGCTTGATTACTGCAGGTATGCAAGGAACAATGTGACAGAACTGTTCGGAAAAAATTTTGAGGCGGACCTGGTCACACTGAGGAACGGGGTGCAGGCAGATGACTACGCAAGGCAGCAGGGTTACATTTGAGACATTCAACGACGGGATATGCATTTTCTGTCTGCAGGACGAGGAAGGGAATGCAGGAAGACCAGAAGAAAAGGTGCGGTACGGGGAGCGGACCGTGGGAAGCCAGCGCTATTACGAGGCAATGACAAACAAGGTAAAGATAGACCGCATGATACGCGTGCCGTACCAGCAGTGGCTTACGACAGAATATCTTGCCGCCATCAGCGGGGAGGTATACGAAATCGTGCAGGTGCAGCTCATACCGGATACACTTCCACGCACGCAGAATGTCACGCTGCACCGCAGCAGGCAGAGGAGGATAACGGATGGCACAGTTTAACGTTTACGGCATCAGTGATCTGATCACAAAAACGAACAGGCTGGGAGTGGTGGAGGAGATCGCCCCGGAGATGCTGGAGGCAGGTATGGAAGTACTGCAGCCGGAAGTAAAGGCGGCAGCAGAGAAGCACCGGGACAGCGGCGCGATGGCAGATTCCATAAAGCCGACCGGCATCAACCACACAGGAAGCACTTATTATGTGTGCACGCGCCCTGCCGGAAAGGACAAAAAAGGCGTGCGCAACATGGCAAAGGCAGCGTATCTCGAATTCGGCGTGAAAGGGCGTCCCGCGGTACCATTCATCACAATGGCAGTAATAAACGTACAGGGGGATGTGATCACGGCGATGCGCAGGGTGTTTGAAAGGAAGGTGGCGCAGCTATGAGTTCCGCACAGCTTCTGGAACAGATACTGAAAGAAACGCATCTGCCGGTACGTTACTTCCAGTATGACGGTACGCAGGAAACATATATCGTATACAATGAGGTGCTGGAAAAGGCAGCGAATTTTGCAGACAACAGGGCACAGAACCGGATCACCTGGTGGCAGGTCCATATCTTCACACCAAAAAGGACAGATTTCCGGACACATAAGAAAAAAGCCATGGAACTGCTGGAAAAAGCAGGATTCAGGACAGGAGCAGTAACAACATTATATGAAAAAGAAACACAGACAATCCATGTGGTGATA
This sequence comes from Lachnospiraceae bacterium UBA7225, assembly GCA_002473385.1. Classification (GTDB taxonomy): domain Bacteria; phylum Bacillota; class Clostridia; order Lachnospirales; family Lachnospiraceae; genus Marvinbryantia. The sequence continues at coordinate 11,475 of DKTR01000083.1, read as the reverse complement.
CCATGCCACACAGAGGAAAAGGGGGACAAAGAGAATGTCTAAGGTAGGAATCCAGTGCGTAAAATATTCAAGGATTGAAAATGGGAAATATACGGGAGCAAAGGATATCAGCACCCTGGTAACGTTTAACGGATCCCCGAATGTGAGGGAAGGTGAGGACTGGGGAGACAACCGGAAGGTCGCCAGCCACAGAGGGGTGAATAAAATCAATCTTTCCATGGAGCTGAACGACATCCGGGGAGATAAATATGCAGATATCTGCGGGCATGAATACGATGAACAGACCAAGAAAGTAACCGTGAAGGATACGGATAATTCACCGCATGTCGGGATCGGCGCAATCGGAAATTCTGAGGATGAGAACGGAAAAACAGTCTATGTGCTGAAGATTTATCCGTACATGCAGTTTTCCGAACCAAATGACGACAACTCCACGGAAAATGACAGCGTTGATTATAAGCATGTCACGCTGGAAGGGACGGGATACCCGGACGAGGAAGGAAGACTGAAGATCGAGCAGGAATTTAACGACCTGGCTGCGGCAAAGGGAGAACTCGACAAGTTCCTTGCAGCTCCGGCAGCGGAACATGGATAAAAGGAGAAATAAGACATGAGTACACTGAGACCACGGGGCGTGGTGCTTGAAGTAAACGGACAGGAGAGACACCTGCTGTTTACCCTGAATGCCATTGATGCGGTACAGGACAGATTCGGAAAAAACGTCAGGGAGGTGCTGGGCGATATCACGGACGAATATCCGGCAGGACACACGCTGCGCGATACCTTAAAAATTCTTCTGGACGATGAGCTGGAGCGTGAAAAATGCACCAGGGGGGAAAACAGCCTGGAAGAAATTTCGGAAAAAGAGATCGGATGGCTGATCGGGGTGGATAATTACATGCAGATCACATGCGTGGTTTTCGATGCATACGGGATATCAGTACCGGAGCCGGATGATGAAAGCCCAAACATGCAGGGCGGGCAGCAGAGAAGCTGAATGTTGCCCGCCTGCTCTACATAGGTGCCATGAAACTAGGGTATACAGAGGACGAGCTCTTCCGGATGACGCCGAGAAAATTTTTTACGATCTATGACGAATTCCTGGAACTGAACCAGACAGGGAAAGGAAGAAAAAAACGGATCACGGATATCCGGCAGCTCCCGTAATATTACTTGCACCTCCACTCCATGTGTGATAAAATATGGGTACAGGAAGGGGTGGAAACGGTGAAAAAACTGGGAACAGTACTGGCAGTGTTATATGTCATTTTATTATTGTGGATGACCAGTGTAAACGGGGCAGGCGGACTGGCTGCAGGAGCACTGTTACTGCTTCTTGCAGCACCGTGGATTGTATTTGCACGGATTATCGGAAAAAAATACGACAAAAGCAGAAAATTCAATAAAAGATAGAATGCGCCATTCCGGCGCATTTTTTATACAGGAAAACCAGGGCACCGTGAAAACGGTGTCTTTTTGCATATAAAGGAGAACGCAGATGCCAGGGAATGCAGAAATCAAAGCCGAAATCAGACTGGGCGGAGAAAAGGAATTCAAGCAGGGCGTCACGGACATAAACAAAAGCCTCACGACGATGAAATCAGAGCTGAACCTTGTAACTGAAAAGTACAAAGGGCAGTCAAATACCCTGGAAGCCCTGTCAGCAAAACAGGAAGTCTTAAACAAAATCCTGGAAGAACAGAAACGGAAGGCAGAGGCGGTAAAAGCAGGGCTTGCGAATGCAAACGCGGTTTATGAGAAAGCCGGACAGAAAGTGGAAGAACTCCGGGCGCAGCTGGAAAAAGAAACAGAAAAACTGCAGGAAATGAAAAACGCCCAGGGAGCCGCTACGGATGAAGTAGAGGAACAGAAGAAAGCAGTCGACGAACTGAAAGCAAAGCTCGGGAGCCAGGAAGCTGCTTACCGGAAAGCAGAGAACAGCATCAAGGACTGGGAAACGAAGCTGAACAACGCAGAAGCACAGGTCCTGAAGGCAAACGGGGCGGTGAATAAAAACGCCGCCTACATGAAAGAAGCACAGGAAGCAACAGACGGCTGCGCCACAAGTATTGACAATTTCGGGAAAGAGCTGCAGAGCGTAAAGACGGACACCTTTGCGGACAGCTTCTTGGCAAACATTGCCGGAAGCGGCGTGGAGAAAGGGCTTGATCTGCTAAAAGCCGGAGTGGAAGCTGTCAAGGAATCCATGTACGATTTAAGCGGCGCATCCGCAAAGCTTGCAGCAAGCACCGGTCTTTCCGAAGCCGCCGCAAAGAAATACCGGGCTGTCATGAAACAGATAAAGGGTGACAACTTCGGTGAAAGCTATGGCGATGTGGCAGATGCCATGAGTGAAGTTATCCAGATCATGGGTGAACTGGATGATTCCTCCATGACGGAAATCACGGAATCTGCAATCACCCTGCGCGATACCTTTGGTATGGATGTCAATGAATCCATCCGCGCGGTCGACGTCATGATGAAAACAATGGGCGTGGATGCCACGACCGCGTTTGATCTCATCACAAAGGGCGCACAGAACGGGCTGAACCGTTCCGGGGAACTGACAGACAACCTCACGGAGTACGCCCAGATCTGGGGGCAGGCTGGATTCTCGGCGGAAGAAATGTTTGCCATCCTGGAAAACGGTCTGGATGCAGGAGCATACAACCTGGACAAGGTCAACGACTATGTGAAGGAATTCGGGAATTCCCTTGCAGACGGGCGTATCGGGGACAACATTGATTATTTCTCGGACGGCACAAAGCAGTTATTTGAAGAATGGAAAAACGGGAAGGCATCGACAAGCGATGTCTTTTATTCTGTCATAAACGACCTGTCGGAGATGGAGAACCAGCAGAAGGCGCTGACAATCGCAAGTGAGGTATGGTCGTCACTCGGCGAGGACAATGCCATGCAGGTGATTACTGCGCTGGATGATGTAAACGACGCTTATAAAAATGTGCACGGTACAATGGACAGCCTGAAGGAAGTGCGTTATTCCGACCTGGAAAGTGCCGTTTCCAATCTCGGCTCCGCAATCCAGGAGAATCTTGTAACACCGCTGGCAGATGCGGCACTGCCGAAGATCACGGAACTGTTTGAGACAGCAACAGGAGTAGTCAGCGGCATCGGGGAGGCGATCACGCCGCAGAAAACCGCCATGGATGAGCTCGTGGAATCCGTACAGACCGCAAACGATGATCTGCAGACCACCCTGCAGAATGCTGACACGACAATGCAGAACGCGGAGCTGGAAGCCGGGAGAATTGAAACTCTTGGAGCGCAGCTTATCTCATTGAACGGCGTTGAAGAAAAGTCACTGGCACAGAAATTCCAGCTGAAGGAGATTGTGTCCGAACTTGGAGGATCCATCCCGGAAATAGCAGCGGCATACGATGAGGAAGCCGGGAGCGTGAATCTCACGGATGATGCGATACAGAGGCTGATCAGCAGCACAAAGGAACTTGCTATCGCGCAGGCGGCGCAGAATGCCATGCAGGAAGTGGCAACAGAGCTTATAGAGGCACAGATCGCACTGAAAAATGCGGAAACGGCACAGTCTGTTGCAGCTGATAAAAAAGCGATGTATGAGGAGGAAAAACAGCTCCTCATGGACCTGCAGGACGAATATGCACAGTATGAGCAGGCACTCAGTAATGCAGCAGACGGGGACGCTGTTGCGGAAATCGAAGCGACCTATACCAATGCAGCCGAGGTGGAAAGACGCTACCTCGAATTCTGGGATGAGCAGCTTGCATCCGGAAGGGCTACAATAGAGGAATACAATGCGGCGCTTGAAAATGTCGGCATAGGACAGCTGTCAAACCGCATGGTCAAAAATGAGAATGACTGTGCGCAGTGGAGTGACACGTACCAGGAAGCAAGCGGGAGCGTGGAAGAACTGGCAGAAGGTGTGGAGGAAGCAAACACCAAAGTGGAAGAATACTCCGAAGCGGTGAGAGAGACAGAAGCTGCGCTGACGGCAGAGGAGCAGGCTCTGGTCGCAAATGCCGACAGCTCCGCGTATGCTGCAGCCGAAAAAGACCGTCTTGCATCCAGGAACAGGGATGCTGCAGATGCGGCAAAAGGAAATGCGGAATCCACAGACGAAGATACGGATGCGCTCAAAGCAAATGCAGTGGCAGCAGAGGCGGCTGCGGAAGCCATGCAGGGAATCCGGGATGCCTATGACAGTGCCGTATCGGAAATTGAATCCGACCTGCAGAATAAGATCAACCCTTTTGACAAATTTGATACCTCAAAGTATTCGGAAGACTTCGGAGAGAATCTTACAGTCGAGGAGATGACGGAAAATCTCGACAGCCAGATCGAGGCTTTTGAAAATTACCAGAAAAGCCTTGATGCAGTGAAGGAACATGTGGGCAAGGAGATCTCCCCGCAGTTTATGCAGTATCTGGAGGATATGGGGATCGAGGGCAAGAACACCCTGGATCATATCCTGCAGACATTTGCTGATGAGGAACCGGAAAAAGTCCGGGAAATGAATGACAAATGGCTCCATGCGATGAATCTGACAGAAGGAATGGCAGAGGTGCAGGCAGCAAACCGTGTTGCGATGGAACAGCTGACAGGCGAACTCGGCTCCACGGACGTTGAATTCCAGGATCTGAGAGATGCTGTTGATGCAGCTGTTGCGTCCGCGGCAGAAGGCTGGACGGGACTTCCGGAGGCAACAGAAACAGCTCTTGAAGAGACCATCACAGCGGCGCAGCAGTGCGGTATAAAGATCCCGGAAGGTCTCGCAGAAGGCATTGCCAGCGGGGAAGTATCCCCGGAGGAGGCGCTGGAGCAGTTAAACGGCACCATGCAGGGGACCTTTGACGGACTGGCAGAGATGGCCAGAGATCTCGGGATAGGCGATGATATCATCTCCAGTCTCGCGGAAAGCATCGAGGCAGGCGGACCGGAAGCGGCTGATGCCATCACGCAGCTGGCAGGGCTGATCACCGGTGCAAGCCCGGAACTGCAGCAGGCGGTAGAGGATGCCGTAAAGACAGACGGTGTAAAATCAGCCGTACAGGAGAGCGTGGAACCGGGAGCGGATGCGATTGGGGAAGCTGCCCCGGAATACAGGAGCAGAGCGGAAGAACTCGGTGATGCGGTTGCGGAAGGGATCCGGAAGGGCAAAGAGGATGTAACGGCTGCAGTCAGGGAGATCGTTACGGCAGGCGCGGAGGAAGCCGGACAGCATGCAGAGGAATACACACAGGCAGGAGCATCGCTCGGGGAAAAAATATCCGAAGGACTGCAGGAGGCTGTCTCGGAATCTGACGGCGCGCTGATCCTGAACCCGGACGGCATCACGGAAAAAAGCGGCGAATATGAGACTGCGGGACAGACACTTGGCGAATCAGTAGCTGCGGGACTGAAAAACACAGAGAAGACGATCAATGATGCGCTTGCAGTAAGCCCGGACGCAATCAGCGGGAAATCCGGGGAATACCAGACTGCAGGACAGGTACTCGGGGAAAGCCTTGCCGGAGGAATCGGAAATACAGCAGGGAGTGCGGAAACTGCCGGGGACACGGTTGCAGGCACGGCTGAGCAGGCAATGCTGGCGAAGCTGCGGGAATTCCAGAGTGCCGGACAACAGTCCACGCAGTCATATATTGACGCGCTGAATGCCGCGGTACAGCAGTCCGCACAGGCAGGCGGCGCACTTGCATCGGCAGCACGCAGCGCAATGGCATCATGGGAAAACTCCTTTTACAGCGTCGGTTACAACATGGCATCCGGTGTGGCATCCGGTATTTACGGGGGAGCGAGCGGAGCCGTCAACGCAGCGGTAAACATGGCATCGCGGACGCTGGCGGCAGCAAAAGCGGCGCTGGAGATCAAATCACCATCCAGGAAGTTCCAGAGGGATGTCGGTGAACGCATTTCCGAAGGTACCGCATTCGGCATCACGAAAAAGGCATCCCTTGCCGGAAAAGCGGCAAAGAAGATGTCTGCAAAGGTATACAGCAGCGCAACATCCTGGCTGTCCAGATATAAAAAGTCCCAGCAGGTGTCTCTGGAAGACGAGAAATGGTACTGGCAGCAGGTGCAGAAGCATGTGAAGAAAGGCACAGATGCCTACACGAAAGCCACGCAGAAGATCGCACAGCTCAGCCTGCAGCAGACCGGGGTATCCTCCACGCTGGCGGGGCAGATCGCGAAAAACTTCGGTGTTTCAAAGACGACCACCACCGGAAGCGGAAAGAAAAAGAAGACCACGAAAAAGGACGATTCCACCTATTACAGCGAGATATACTCCGCTGCGGAGAAATACCTGTCCAACTATGAGACGCTGCATAACGTGTCACTGGAGCAGGAAAAAGCGTACTGGGTGGGCGTACAGAAACAGCTGAAAAAGGGAACCCAGGGCTATTACGACGCGCAGAAACAGATCAACTCGCTTAATGACGAGATCGCACAGGCAGCAAAGGACCGGCTCACCACGCAGGCATCCGTGCAGGATGATATCCTGGATAAATATAAGGTCTATTACAAAGTGTCCGCAAGGGCGGAGATGGATTACTGGAATACTGCGAGAAAGCAGTTTAAAACCGGGACCGATGAGCGGATCGGGGCGGACCAGAAATATTTTGAAGCAATGCAGGAGTGGTACGACCAGAGGAAAGAGCTGGATGAGGATTACCTGGAAAGCAGCAAAGACATCAACGACCAGCTCGCGGACAGCGTAAAAGACCTGCAGGATGCCTACCACGATGCGGTCGCGGAGCGCAAACAGGACATCCTCTCCTCCATGGATCTTTTTGAGGCATGGGATGCGGACGGGTACACGATGGACACGCTCCTGCATAACCTGCAGACACAGGTCTCCGGGCTTGCCCTGTGGGAGCAGCAGCTTGAAAAACTGAAGGAGCGCGGGATCTCCACAGACCTCTACGACTATCTGCTGGAGCAGGGACCGGACGCGGCGGCAAACATCTACTCACTCGCGAATGCGACAGACGAGCAGCTCGCGGAATATGAAAAACTGTTTGAACAGAAAAACGCCCTTGCACAGTCGCAGGCGGTAAAGGACAACGAATCCCTCCGGCAGGAGACAAACAAAGAGATCGCGCAGCTCCGCACGGAGGCACAGGCAGAATTAAACGCACTCAATGCAGATTACCGGGCAGCACTGCAGGAACTGAATGCGGGCATGGATTCCTCACTGAAAAACCTTCTGGCAAAAGCGGGGAAGATCGGGGAGGACGCGGTATCCGGTCTGGTCGGCGGGATAAAAAAGGCTGCGGATTCCGTGGAGACTTACCAGAGCACAGCAAAAGTCGTATCAAAGGTATCATCCGGGCTTTCCGCGCTGGAAAAGGAAGGAAAAGAGATCGGCTCTGACACACTGGACGGCATCCTTGCGGGCATGCTTGATGATACGAAGATACAGACGTCCGCACAGGAGGTGGTGCAGTCCATCAAACGTGCCATGGAGGACGCAGCGGAGATACACAGCCCCTCACGCCTTTTCCGGCGGGAGACCGGACCGCAGATACCCGCCGGGGTGGCACTCGGCATGGAGGACGGCATACCTGCAGCAGTGAGATCCGCACAGGAGATGATGCAGGAGACACTTGACGCGGCGCAGGAGGAGATGGAAAAGCGCCAGATGGAGCTGCAGACATCCATCCCGGATTATTCCGGCGTCATGCGGCTCAACCGGATGCTGGAGGACTACCAGCCACAGGCTCCGGTGGTAAATGTGGATAACAGGGAACTTATATCGCTGATGGGGACCCTTATAACAGCAGTAAACAGTCTGGCAGAGAAAGTGGACAGCCAGCAGATTGTGCTGGATACCGGTGCACTTGTCGGAAACATACAGCAGCCGCTGAGCCAGGAAAACGCAGCCGTGGCAGGCAGAAGGAGGAGACCGCGATGACGATCAACGGATGGGACATATCGGAAGCAGATGCAGAGCAGTGGACTGTGACGCCGGGTTTCAGCTCCATATCAAATGACAGTGACTGGGCGAGGGGCAGCCCCATGCCGGTGCTGCTGGGGAACACCACAGGATTCAAGACCATAAAAGTGACGCTGCTGGTAAAGGCAGACCGCGACCGGGAAGTGATCCTGCAGAGGTGCAGCCGTATCCTCTCACATCTGCTGGAACCGGCAGAGCTGGTACTGGATGGCTTTGATCATAAATTCTACGGGATACTGTCAAAGCATACCATCACGGAAAACCCGCTGAACGTGCCGTTTGTGAAATTTAACCGCGCAGCAGAACTGACGCTGGAGTTTTCCTGTTATGAGTATGGAGACACAGTGACAAAGACCTTCACGGGGCAGACACAGATATCCATCATAAACCCGGGGAACGTCATCACGCCGATACTTGTGGAGATCACACCGCAGACAGGCGTGGCATCCACGGTGATCACCGGGCTGTGCCGGGAAGCAGGTACCGGGAAAGAACTGCCGGTAACGATCGGGGAGATGGTTACGGGAAAGACCGTCATCCTCGACGGGGAGACCGGTCTGTTTACGCAGGACGGGGAAGTAAAAAGGGAACTGGAGATCTGGGGACTGCCTGCGCTGCTCCCGGGGACAAACGCGATAACCATAAACAACAGCTGGACGGACATCACGCTGAAGTACCGTCCGCGTTTTATGTAAAGGAGGACTATCATGAAAATGACACTGAAAGAAGTAAACCGGCACTATACGGAGCTTTCCGGGCTCGGAAGCCTGGTACTGCCGTCAAAGCTCAGCTATGCACTCGCCTGCAACCTGGAAAAACTCCAGAGGGAGGCGGAACGCATTGAAAATGAACGCCGGAAGTTATGCGAGCAGTATGCCGACAAGGATAAGGATGGGGAGCCTGTTATGGTCGACAGCGTGATCAACGGCATGAAAACGCAGGAATACCGGATGTCAGACGAAAACAGGAAAGCGTTTACGGAGGAGTATGAGGCGCTGCTGGATACGGAAACAGAAATCTGTATCCGGATGGTAAAAAGGGAAGAAGTGGAGCGCTGCGAACAGGCAGAACGGTACAGCATCCCGTCAGTACGCCAGCTGATGGCGCTCTCGTTTATGCTGGAGGAATAACAGAGGAGGGAATGCCCTGTGCTTAAGCTATTTGACAGGAACCATAATGCCATAGGGCATATCACAAAATACAGGGACTGCAGGATAGAGAGCGATGTCTCCACCGGGGATAAAACGCTCTCTTTTACATATCTTGCAAAGCATCACCGTCTGGAAAATGAGATGTACGTGCAGACAAAAGACGATGAGTATGTGATCAAGGAGGCACCGGCAGACAGCAGCGGCTTCCCGCAGATCGTCGCGGTGCTGAACCTCGAGGGGCTGCAGGCAAAGGCGTGGCAGACCTTTTCTGTGACGGATGCAACGATTGATGAGGCGGTACGCACCGCCCTTGCGGGGAGCGGCTGGACAGTCGGGGAATGCGACGTCACGAAGCGCCGCAATGCCGGGATGATACACGTCAATACACTCGGAGTCATACAAAACCTCTGCAAGGCATTCATGTGCGAGCCGGTCTATGACACAAAAAAGAAAACAGTGTCCTTTTACACGAAGCGCGGGGAGGATAAGGGCGTATATTTTCTTTCCGGCTTAAACCTCAGACGGCTCCAGAAAAAGAGCGGCAGCCATGAGTTTTACACGCGCGTTATTCCGATCGGAGCCAACGGGCTGACGATCGAATCCGTCAATGACGGGAAAAACTGCCTGGAAAATCACCAGTACAGTAATAAGGTACTTACCTACATCTGGAAGGATGAGAGCTATACAGACCCGCAGGCGCTGAAGGAGGACGCAGAACTGTGGCTGGAGAGCCACTCAAAGCCGGAAGTGTCCTACCAGGCAGACGTAAAAAACCTTGCCGCGCAGAAGCAGGGGTATTCCGTCCTGTCCTACGGTCCGGGCGATACGGTAAAACTCATCGACCAGACTACGGGGACGATGGAAGAGCAGCGCATTGTGAAGATGGTGCGTTATCCAGACGATCCGGACAAAGACACATGTGAGATCGCAAACACGGTGCTTACCTTTGAGGAGATGCAGGAAAAATACCAGGAAGCTGCCGCCATCATAAACTACACGGTTTCCGGTGACGGACGCTATACCGGCACGATCAATGTGTCGGACATCCTGCACTTTGAGGACGGGCTTGCCGGGAGTACCACAATCGGGGGCATAAACGGGAGCATCACCGACATCCAGGGAAAACTCGCGCTGACGGAGCTGACAGTCGGGGAGATCACAGCGAACTACTTAAAAGCCGATGAAGCAGATCTGAAATATGCCACCATAGAAAGCCTGGATGCAACAAATATCCGGGTGCACAGCATCGAGGGTGATTACGCATCGTTTAAATCGCTGACTACAGATGAGTTTGCCTCACACACAGCACTGATCGACAAGATATACAATGAGGAGCTGGTAACAGCAAAAGGCTGGATGCTGGAGGGCAGTATCGGTGATGCACAGATATCAAACGTATCTGCCAACAAGCTTAAGGCGGGGACTATCGATACCGCCATCGTTACAGTGGCAGGCACGGACGGGCGGCTGCAGATCTCCGACAACACCATCCAGATCTCGGATGGCACACACGTCCGTGTGCAGGCAGGCAAAGACGCATCCGGAGACTATACGCTGGCAGTCTGGGATGCTGGCGGAAACCTCATCTGGGACGCCCTGGGAGCCACGGAGAACACCATCCAGCGCAAGATCATCCGGGATAAAATGGTAGCAGACGATGCGGCGATCCAGGCGTTAAAGATTGACTTCCAGAGCTTTGACACGGCGCTGACACAGCAGGGCGTTGCCATATCCGGTACCGTCGTGCAGGCGGGCAGCAAAACGCTGAATGTGGCACTGTCGGAGCAGACGCAGGCGATCTCGGAGCATGGAGATATGCTCACGGACCACGCTGCAAAAATTGAAGCAAACGAGCGGGCAATATCACTCCGCGTTACAAGCCAGGAGTTTGAATCTTATAAATCCGATACGGACAGCGAGATCGCAGGGGCAAAAAGCCGCCTGTCAGCCACGGAATCCAGCATCACTGCCATGCAGGGGCAGATCGCCCTGAAGGTCGGGCAGACGGATATTGACAAAAGCCTGGAAGGTTACAGCACCACCGCCCAGATGAATGCGGCAATCAGTCTTTCGGGGGCAGGTATTTTAAATACGGTATCCAGAACCTACGCCACACAGGACAGGGTGGAGGAAATAGGGACAACCGCGGAACAGGCGGCGGACCGGATTGGCTGGCTGGTGAAGAGCGGCACCAGTGCAACCAACTTTACGCTGACGGACCGGACGGCACAGCTCATCACGGAAAACCTCACTATCAAAGACAAAACAGGTGCCGCAACCATCATATCCGGCGGGAGAATGGACATCGATCAGATCTTTGCGCAGGACATCACGGCAACCGGAACCATACGCGGTGTAAACCTTGTCGGTGCAACC
>DKTR01000002.1:8209-12165 GCA_002473385.1 Lachnospiraceae bacterium UBA7225 | reverse complement strand
AAAATCATTTATAAGTGGCCTAAAATTGTCTGATAAAGACCTTATATTTTCAGCGTATTTTCTTTATGATAATCCTATGAAAAGAAAAAGTCCAGAATAAATTAAAAAATATCTATGTCAAAGGATGTGAAAGAATGGAGGAATATTACCTTGCGGTTGATATCGGTGCTTCCAGCGGGCGGCATATGCTGGCGCATCTGGAAGCGGGAAGGCTGCGCCTGGAGGAAGTTTACCGTTTTGAAAACAGAATGACAAATAAAGACGGTAAACGCCTGTGGGATTTAAACAGGCTGTTCCGGGAAATTTTAAACGGAATGAAGAAATGCAGAGAAATCGGAAAGCTTCCGGTCAGTATGTCTATTGATACATGGGCGGTAGATTATGTCCTTCTGGATGAACAGGACAGGATACTGGGGGATACCTTTGGATACCGCGACCAGCGCACACAGGGAATGGATAAGGCAGTCTGCTCAGAGATTCCGGAAAAAGAGTTATATGCCAGAACAGGGATTCAGAAACAGATTTTCAACACGGTTTATCAGCTAATGGCGGTAAAAAAGCAGACACCAGAGCTTTTTGAGCAGGCAAAGACCTTTCTTATGCTTCCCGATTATTTTCAGTTCCTGCTTACCGGAAACAAAGTTTCGGAATATACCAATGCAACGACAACCCAGCTTGTGAATCCCCGGACCCGGCAGTGGGATTTGGATCTGATTCAGAAATTAGGATATCCGGAGGAAATGTTTCTGCCGCTGAAGCTGCCGGGAACAGAGGTGGGAATGCTGCGGTCTGAAATACAAAAGCAGGTGGGCTACACATGCAGAGTGGTACTTTGCGGAAGCCACGATACAGCATCTGCGGTTGTGGCTATGCCGGATGAAGACGGTCTGTATTTAAGCTCCGGTACGTGGTCCCTGATGGGGTGCGAACTGCCGGAAGCAGATTGCAGAGAAGAGAGCCGGAGAGCAAATTTTACCAATGAGGGCGGCTATGATTATAGATTCCGCTACTTAAAAAATATTATGGGACTCTGGATGATTCAGTCTGTACGGCAGGAATGGGAGCAACGTTATTCTTTTGCTGAAATCTGCAGTATGGCGGAAAAGGAATCCGGCTTTCCCGCCAGGGTGGACGTAAACGATCAGTGCTTTCTGGCACCTTCCAATATGACAGAGACAATTCAGGAATATTGTAGAAAGAGCGGGCAGGAAGTACCGGAAACGCCCGGGGAAGTGGCGGCAGTGATTTACCAGAGTCTGGCAAAATCCTATCATGAAACGGTGTTGGAAATTGAAAGACTCACCGGAAGAACTTATGACAGAATTTATATTATCGGCGGCGGTTCTAATGCTGCGTATCTGAACCGGCTGACGGCGGATGCTACCGGAAAAGTAATTCTTGCCGGACCGGCAGAGGCAACTGCAATCGGGAATATTCTGGCACAGATGATTCGTGACCGGAAAATAGAAAATTTATGCAAGGCAAGAGCCTGTGTGAAGAAATCCTTTGAAATCCGGGAATACCGTCCGGCAAATATCGGAATTACAGAAAAATAAAGGGAAGGAGCAAAAATATGATAACAATAGCAAAGCGATACGAGGATGCAAAAGAAGTTTTTGGAAAGCTTGGCGTAGATACCGATGCGGCTATGGAGATTCTGAAACAGGTTCCGGTTTCCATGCACTGCTGGCAGGGTGATGACGTGACGGGATTTGATCAGAAGGGACCGCTGACGGGTGGAATCCAGACTACAGGAAATTATCCGGGAAAGGCCCGGACACCCGGGGAGCTGATGGCGGATATGGATAAGGCGCTTTCTATGATTCCGGGAAAAAAGAAAATCAATGTCCATGCCAGTTACGCGGTGTTTGAAAAGGGAGAATTTGCTGATCGTAATAAGCTGGAGCCGCGCCATTTTGCAAAGTGGATGGAATTTGCTAAAGAGAGAGGTATGGGGCTGGATTTTAATCCGACTTTTTTTTCTCATCCCATGGTAAAAAATGGTCAGACTTTATCGAGCCCGGATGCGGCCGTGCGTAAGTTCTGGATTGAACATGGAAAAGCATGTATCCGGATTTCGCAGTATTTTGCCGAAGAGACCGGCGTGCCGTGTGTTATGAACATCTGGACAGGAGATGGCTTTAAGGATGTACCGGCAGACCGCATGGGACCAAGGATGCGCTACAAAGAATCCATTGAGGAAATTCTTACAGAGCCGTTTGATAAAAATAAAGTAAAGCCATGTATCGAGTCTAAGGTGTTTGGCATCGGTGTGGAGTCCTATACAGCAGGAAGCGCAGAGTTTGCGCTTTCACTGGCAGCCCGGAATGAGGGGTGCCTGCCGCTCATGGATAATGGTCATTATCATCCTACTGAGCTGGTTTCTGATAAAATTTCCGCACTTCTTTGTTTTTATCCGGAGATTGCTCTCCATGTGACAAGGGGGGTGCGCTGGGATTCCGATCATGTGCTGCTTTTAGACGATGAGACAAAGGAGATTGCCAGGGAGATTGTCCGGTGTAACGCCCTGGACCGTGTTTATATCGCCCTGGACTATTTCGATGCCAGCATTAACCGTATTTCTGCATGGGCAGTGGGGATGCGGAGCTTTCAGAAAGCGCTGCTGATGGCGTTGTGTACACCGAATGAAAAACTGAGAAGGCTTCAGGATGAGAGCAGGTTTACAGAACTGATGGCGTTGATGGAAGCCGTGAAAATGCTGCCTTTTGGAGATGTATGGAATTATTACTGTCAGCAGTGCGGCGTTACAGATGATTTTGGATTATCCGGAGAAGTACAGAGCTATGAAGAAGCGGTGCTCAGCAGGAGAGCGGAAAGGATATAGGGTATGAAGGTTTTAGAAGCAGAGTTTGTCCGGGAATTTATCAGAACGTGTGATGATGGATGGAAACAGGGCTGGCATGAGAGAAACGGCGGCAACCTAAGCTACCGCATTAAAAAAGAAGAGATGGATGCTGTGAAAGAAGATTTTTGCACGGCAGGAGAGTGGCAGGAAACCGGTACGTCTGTGCCGGGACTGAAAGGGGAATATTTTCTGGTGACAGGAAGCGGAAAGCATTTCCGCAATGTAGAAATAAAACCGGAGGAATCAATTGGCATCATAGAAATAGATGATACGGGAGAATATTACAGGATTTGCTGGGGACTGGCTGGCGGAGCAAGACCTACCAGCGAGCTGCCGACTCATCTGATGAATCATGAGGTGAAGAAAGCAGTTACCGACGGAGCGTACAGGGTAATTTATCATGCGCATCCCGCAAATCTCATTGCGCTGACATTTATTCTTCCACTAAAGGATGAAGTGTTTACCAGAGAGCTATGGGAGATGGCGACAGAGTGTCCGGTAGTATTTCCGGCCGGCATCGGTGTGACAGGCTGGATGGTACCGGGCGGAAGAGAAATTGCTGAGGCAACCAGCAGGCTGATGGAGCAGTATGATGCGGCTGTCTGGGCGCATCATGGACTTTTTGCTTCGGGAGAGAATTTTGATTCGACATTCGGGCTTATGCATACCATAGAAAAATCTGCTGAAATTTTAGTGAAGGTATTGTCCGTCAGACCGGACAGGCTGCAGACGATCACGCCGCAAAATTTTCGCGATCTGGCGGCAAAATTCCAGGTGACGCTTCCGGAAAAATTTTTATATGAAAAATAAAAGAAAGCATGCTATCCTATTTTGCATAGGAGATGCGCAGCCTACGGCAGCAAGGATTGTAAAGCGGCTGGAACAAAAAGGGACGGGTAGAGAGCTTTGGAAGGTTGCCGGCATTCTGAACAGCGGATGGAGCGCACAAGTCCGCGATACTTTATAAAACAGCCCGCTGGAAAACAGATGAAGAAGGCGAAATGACATAAATATAGCGCTTCCAATGTCGAATTTGATGCTGATTAAAGTAATATTACATAAATTATTTTGGAGAAGTCAGACTGTTTTA
>DKTR01000002.1:0-7987 GCA_002473385.1 Lachnospiraceae bacterium UBA7225 | reverse complement strand
ATACAGATTGCCTTCATTTTTTGTGCAGGATTCTGCAATTTGATAAAAAAGTAGATTATTCAAAAAAATTGACACTACAAAAATTACAGATAATCAGGATAGAATTAATATATAAACAAACAATTAAAACACACTTAAAAGGAGGGAAATCGCATGAAAAAGATTACGAAACTCATGCCGCTTGCACTTGGATTTGGTTTACTGCTGGGAGGAAGCACAGCCGCTGCATCGGAACCGGTAACTCTGCGTTATTCGTTTTGGGGGAGTACGGCGGAGAAGGATGCAATCACCGCCTCTTGCGAGGCATTTACGGCGGAAACGGGAATCAATGTGGAAATTATCCATATTCCGACAGATTATGAGGCGAAACTCAGTGCAATGATTGCCGGAGGGGAAGAACCGGATCTTTCCAATCTCAGAGATTATTTCGCATTGCCTCTGGCAGAGGCGGGCAAATTGTATAATATTCTGGAGCTGATAGACGAAGATCCGGATATCAGCCGGGACGATTATATCGATTTTGCATACCGGTATTATAGTCCGGATGAAGCATATGGACTGAATACAGCCGCTGAGATGTTTGCGATGTTTTATAATCCCGACTTATTTGAGGCAGCGGGAGTGGACATGCTGCCGGATTCGCTGGATGATGCGCTGACGATGGATCAATTTATTGAGACTGCCCAGAAGCTGACGATTGATGGAAATGGAAGAAATGCCCTTGATCCGGAGTTTGATCCGGAAAATATTGTCCAGTATGGCGTTATGTTTGACTTCGGTGTTCAACAATACATGGGAGCGGTATATTCAAATAATGGCTCTTATGTTAATGAGGACGGGACAGAATGGACGTTAAATGACGCGGAGGCAGTAGAAGCTCTGCAGACGATATCTGATCTGGTCAACGTATACCACGTGGCGCCAAATCCGTCTGAACTGAAGGCATTACCGTCACTTGCAGTTGCGCTTCAGACCAATAAGGCAGCAATGGTCTGGGCGGGAGCATGGATCGCTCTTGATCTTGGAATGGGCGGAACGAATTTCGATGTCGGTGTTTTACCGGTATTCCATGAAGGGGTATATGCAACCTGTCCGGCACAGGGTACTGCCGGAATTTTCAAATCGACAGAGCACCCGGAAGAAGCGTTTGCGCTCTGGAAATGGCTGATGAATCCGGTAAACAGTATCGAGCTGTATTCATCCGGACTCTGGATGCCGCTTCTGAAATCCTACTATACGGATGAAGAACTGCTGAATACATGGGCGACGGTAGAGCCGGCACATCCGTCGGGATATATAGGCAGCCATGTAGATATTGTAAATGGAGGCTATGTTGCCCAGAATCCTTCAGCGTATGTGAAAAATTATACAGAGATAAATGCACTGATCACACCAGCGTTAGAGAGCGCATTCCTTGGCAACCAGACGGTACAGGAGGCTCTGGACGGAATAGAGGCTGATGTTGTAAAGCTGCTGGAAGGAAGATATGACAAATAGCTCTGAAAGAAAATGAAAGTATGGACCTCTATTCAGCAAGAATGTTGATAAAATACAATTTTTCTTGAAGAGAGGTCCTTTTTGACTTTCAATTTTATCGAAAAGGGAGGGAAAACGGTGAAAAAGCTTGCCAGGATTAATGAAGGAAAGGAAGGCTCTGTGGGGCTGAATAATACACGGGAAAGAGTGCGATACATTTATGGGGAAGCAGCAAAACTGATTGCAGAGCACGGCGAGAAGGAGGGAACCAGAATCACGATTGTTCTTCCTCAATAAAGAGGCTGGCAACTGACGCAATACGGTTCCGGAAATCTTCTCTGTGCCGTGAAACAGGTATGCCGCTATCTTACTCTCCCAGATGCCAGATGTCGCGGTTGTACTCCGCGATGGTGCGGTCGGAGGAGAAGAAGCCTGCTTTTGCGATATTCACAAGTGCTTTTTTGCTCCAGGCTGCCGTATCCTGTGCGTAATCCGTCATTGCCTGGGCTTTGCGCACCAGATAAGCATTGAAGTCGGGCAGTGTCTGGAACCAGTCTTTGTAAATCAGTTCATTGTGCAGGCGGGACAGGTTTTCCTCGTGCCCTGCCTTTTGCATTTGGGGGCTGCACAGAAAATCAATAGCGCGGCGGATATTCGGGTCACTCTCATACCAGTCATATGCGCAGTAGTCACCTTTTGCGTAACGGTTGATGACCTGTCTGCTGCTCTGACCGAAGATATAGATATTGTCATTTCCTACGCGCTCTGCGATTTCTACATTGGCTCCGTCCATTGTGCCGAGCGTTACCGCGCCGTTTAACATGAATTTCATATTTCCTGTACCGGAGGCTTCTTTGGAAGCGAGGCTGATCTGCTCGGAAAGGTCACAGGCGGGAATCATTTTTTCTGCGGCTGTCACATTATAGTTTTCCACAAATACAATCTGCATCCACGGGGAAGCCTGCGGATCAGCGGCAACCACCTTTGACAGCGCGATCAGCGCGTGGATGATATCCTTGGCAATCGTGTAGGCAGGTGCTGCCTTCGCGCCGAAGATACTCACGAGGGGAACGGCCGGGGTGTGTCCTGCTTTGATCTCCAGATACAGATGGATGAGGAAAAGCAGGTTGAGCTGCTGGCGTTTATACTCATGCAGACGTTTCGACTGGATGGCAAACATGGCATCGGGATTGATTTTTATACCCTGTTTTTGATACAGCCAGTCTGCCAGCGCTTTTTTGTTTTCTTTTTTAATGTCTGTCAGCTTCTGCAATACCTGTGGATCATCTGCAAAGGCGAGAAGCTTTTCCAGTTCATCGGCATCCTGCCTGAAACCAGGACCGATCAGCATCCCGATTTCCTTTGTCAGTGCCGGATTGCATTCCAGAAGCCAGCGGCGGAATGTGATGCCGTTGGTTTTGTTGTTGAATTTTTCCGGATAGAGACGGTAAAAGTTTGCCAGCTCGCTATCTTTAAGAATCTGGGTGTGCAGCGCGGCAACGCCGTTTGTGGAATGTGTAAAATGAATATCCATATTTGCCATGTGCACTACATTCCGGCAGTCGATGATAGCAGTGCTTTCATCATCTGTGCGTGTGCGTGCCAGGCAATCCAGCTTTTCAATAACAGGCATGAGCTGCGGCACCACCTGGTCAAGGAAATGACGCGGCCATTTCTCCAGCGCTTCTGACAGAATCGTGTGATTTGTGTAGGCGCAGGTGTCAGTGACAATCTGCACGGTCTCTTCAAAAGGAATGCCTTTTTCGCCAAGCAGACGAATCAGCTCCGGAATCACCATACTCGGATGTGTATCATTGATCTGGATGGCGGCATAGTCGGCGAGATTGTGCAGATCACATCCGCGCGCCTCGCACTCGGACAAAATGAGCTGTGCTCCGGCGGAAACCATCAGATATTGCTGATAAATGCGCAGTAGACGCCCGGCATCATCGGAATCATCCGGGTAGAGGAACAGCGTCAGATTTTTTTCAATGTCCGATTTGTCGAAGGAGATGCCGTCAGTAATCAGCGATTCGTCGATGGTATCCAGGTCAAACAGGTTCAGATGGTTGGTACGTCCATGGTAGCCGGTAACATTCAGCTTATACAGGCGGGCAGAACAGGTCTTTCCGGCAAGGAGTACCGGATAGACGACATCGGTCTTCTCTGCCCAGGAATGTTCGTCCAGCCAGAGATCAGGGGCTTCGTTTTGTACATCATTCTGGAAACTCTGGCGGAACAGTCCGCAGTGATAGCGCAGCCCGATGCCGTCGCCTGGCAGGTTCAGCGTAGCAAGACTGTCCAGAAAACAGGCTGCAAGGCGTCCGAGACCGCCATTGCCAAGGCTTGGTTCTGGTTCCAGTTCCTCGATGTCTGAAAGATTTTTGCCGGAATCTTGTAAAATTGCACGTACATCATCGTAGATGCCGAGATTGATCAGATTGTTGGAAAGCAGCTTGCCAATCAGAAATTCTGCTGATATATAATAGAGCTTCCGCCCGGTGACAGGTTTTTCGTTTTTCTGGCTCAGATCCTGCACCAGATCCAGCAGCGCGAGATAAATATCTCTGTTGGACGCCTGTGCCAGCGGTTTTTCGCATAGACCAGTAAGTTTACGATAAAGTTCTTTGTTCATGGAAATGCTCCTTTCTTCATCAATGCATGATGGGTGAATAATACTTTATTAATAGTATTATCATAAATAAGGGCAGTTTTCTTGCAAAATTATTGCAGAGTATGATACTATTCTATCAACTGCAGAAAGGAGCGCGTATGGACCGAAAGAAGGAGCTGGAGCGGTTCCAGGAGACAAAGAAGCACGGGAGCCTGGTGTTTCCGTTTAATATCTATCCGTGTACGATTCCGGGGGATTTTCCGTCGGTCGCCCTGCACTGGCACAAAAGCATGGAAATTATTTTTGTGAAAAAGGGAATGGGAAGAATACAGACCGGGCGGAATATGTGTGAAGCAAAAAGCGGGGATATTTTTGTGATGCCACCGGGAATTCTGCATGCAATATATGCAGTGCCGGGGTACAGCATGGAATATGAGAATATTATTTTTGAGGTGGAATTTCTGGGCGGCGGCGCTGCCGACGTATGTGATAAGGAATATCTGGTGCCGCTGGCGGCAGGACAGCTTTTGCAGCCGACTGTATTCTGTCCGGTGGATGAGGGATATGCGCAGATTGTGGGCTGTCTGCAGCGGGCGGAGCAGCTATGCAGTGTATGCGGACGGGGCTATGAGCTTGGAGTAAAGGCGGCGCTGCTGGAGCTGCTTTTTCATCTTCTGCGCATGTGCCCGGAAGCACCGGAACGGGATACACCGGATATGGAACGGCTGAAAATGGTGCTGCAGAGAATCGAACAGGATTATGCACAGCCGCTGACGGTTCTGGATATGGCGGGGGTCTGCGGCTGCAGCAGCAGTCATTTCATGCGCTGGTTTAAGCGGATGACGGGCACCAGTCCTCTTGCGTACTTAAATGAGCGCAGGCTGGCAATAGCGGCGGAGAATCTGCGCGAAACAGACGACAAAATACTTGTGATCGCAGAAAATGCGGGTTTTGAAAACCTCTCTAATTTCAACCGTCAGTTCAAAAAGAGATATGGAGTGACACCGAAGGAATACCGCGGTTAGGGAATCAGAGCGTGCAGATCCGGTATGTGATAATGTCACGGAAAGAAGCTTCTTTCTGCGCTATGATACAGACATCAAAACAAAGGAGGAACAGATATGGCAGTATTACATATAACGAAAGAAGATTTTCAGAAGGAAGTTTTAGAGAGTGAAAAGCCCGTCCTGGTAGATTTCTGGGCGGCATGGTGCGGTCCCTGCCGCATGGTAGGACCGATCCTGGAGGAGATTGCAGCGGAAAGAACAGATATAAAGGTGTGCAAGGTAAATGTAGATGAGGAGCAGGAGCTGGCATCGGCATTCCGGATTATGAGTATCCCGACACTTATGGTTGTGAAGGATGGAAAAATTGTAAGTAAGTCGGCTGGGGCGAAACCGAAGGCAGACATCCTCGCAATGTTGTAAAGCGCACAGCGCGACAGAGCTTCAGGAGTTGGCGAGCGCCGTAAGCTTTGCGGAATCTGTAATTTCCACGATGCCGCGGGTAAGCTTCACGATGCCCTCGCTTTGAAAATAGTGCAGCATCCGGGTGATGACTTCGCGGGCAGTACCGAGGTGGTTTCCGATGATTTCGTGTGTGAGCTTCAGCTGATTTACCTCTTCAAGAGAAGCTTCCTCCAGAAGGAAAGCAGCCAGCCGCTTATCGAGGCTTTTCCACATGACTTGCTCGATGAGCCACATAACATCAGAAAAACGGCTTGCCATGATTTCATTTGTGTAGTTGGCAAGCGGCGCGGATTGTTCCAGCAGACGTTTGTATATATGGGCGGGGATGATCCAGAGGACGGTATCCTTTTGGGCTTCAATGATTACCTCAAACTGGATACCCGGCATGATGCAGGAGGCGGAGAACAGACAGATATCTCTGTCAAGAAGGCGATAGATAGTAACCTCGCGTCCGTCCTCAGATAAAATATAAGCACGAAGCAGGCCGGACTGGATAAGCAGCAGTCCGATGCAGTCCACGGAGCCATTGTGAATAACCGTTCCTTTTTTTACAGAACGGAGAGCGGCAGTATCCTTTAATATATTCTGCTGGGCAGAAGTTAACTTATTCCACATCGGAAAATAATCTGCAATATTCATGGTCAGCGCTCCTTTCAAAAAGTATTCTCATTATAAAAGTAATTGCGGAGGATGTCAATGTCGCTCTGCTGCTTATCCAGTACACAGTAAGAGAAGGAGAAGAGAACATTATGGAACATATTTATGATGTAATGATTATTGGCGGAGGACCAGGCGGATATACTGCAGCATTATACGGGGCAAGGGCAGGTCTTGATACCATTCTTTTTGAAAAATTATCGCCAGGCGGACAAATGGCACAGACAGAACAAATTGACAATTATCCAGGCTTTGAAGATGGAATTGACGGGTTCCTGCTTGGAGAAAAAATGCGCAGGGGCGCAGAACGGTTCGGTGCACAGACGAAGCTGACGGAGGTGCTTTCAGCAGAACTGTCATCGGACGTAAAGACTGTTCATACAAGCGATGGTACTTTTTATGGACGGACCGTGATCGTGTCCACCGGAGCGGCACCCCGTGAACTGGGGCTGACGGGAGAAAAAGAATTTACCGGGCAGGACGTACATTACTGCGCAGCCTGTGATGGGATGTTTTACCGTGGAAGAACAGTTGTTGTCGTGGGAGGCGGAAATACAGCAGCGGCGGATGCACTCCTGCTGGCGAGGATTGCGAAAAAGGTGATCGTTGTACATCGCAGAGACAGTCTGCGGGCATCAAAGGTTTTTCATGAACCGCTGATGTCGGCAGATAATATTGAATTTATCTGGGACAGCACGGTCGCAGAACTGCTGCATACGGACAGGCTGTGTGGTGTGAAAGTGAAAAATGTACATACCGGAGAGACGAAAGAGATTAGCGCAGACGGTGTATTTGTGGCAATTGGAAGAAAACCGGCGACAGAACTGGTAAAAGATCAGCTTGTACTTGATCCTGCGGGTTATATAAAAGCGGATGAGACCACGCGGACATCCCTGCCGGGTGTGTTCGCAGTAGGTGACATCCGCACAAAAGCGCTGCGCCAGATTGTGACAGCAGCGGCAGACGGCGCCGTCGCTGTGCATTATGCAGAGAAATTTCTGTTGCAGACCTTTCATTGAGCAGAATGAGTGAAATATTCCCGCACCAGATGAACCACCGTTCCGGAAAGGAGAAACAGTGCAATAAGGTTCGGAATTGCCATCAGGCCGTTAAAGGTTTCCGCGATGCTCCAGAGGAGACCGAGATCCACTGTTGCACCGAGAATGGAAACAAGGGAATACACCAGCATAAATGGGCGGATCACTTTTGAGGAAAACAGGAATTCGATGCAGCGGGCTCCGTACAGCCCCCAGCCGATGATGGTGGAGAAAGCGAAGCAGCACATGGCAACGGCGGTAAAGATGGATACCCAGTTTCCGTAGGCTGAGGTAAAGCCGGAAATAGTCAGTTCTGCGCCGGCAGCATTGCCGTAAGCAATCGGAACGCCGCTGCAGAGAATAACCAGTGCGGTCAGCGTGCAGATTACAATGGTATCGGTGAATACCTCAAAGATGCCGAAAAGTCCCTGTTTTACCGGTTTGCGCGTATCCGCGCAGGCATGTGCGATGGAGCCGGTTCCCAGTCCTGCTTCATTGGAAAAAATACCACGCGAAACGCCCTTCTGCATACTGAGAAAAAAGCTTCCGACAGCGCCGCCGGTTACGGCAGAGGGAGAAAAAGCGCCTTCGAAAATCAGGCGGAAAACGGACGGAATATTTTCAATATTCAGAAATACTACACCCAGAGCAAGAAGGATGTAAAAAAGCGCCATAAAAGGCACCAGTTTTTCTGTAACCTTTCCGATACGCCGGATGCCGCCGAAAAGTACCAG
>DKTR01000133.1 GCA_002473385.1 Lachnospiraceae bacterium UBA7225 | reverse complement strand
AAGCCCCGAGCAGGGCAGATCCGCGAGCAAAATATCCGCCTTTTCTACGGAAGCGCCGTCAAACACCGTTGCATCCTGGCGCACGGCAGTCATGTTGATCCTCCTGGTGCGCTCCAGATTTTCCTGCATCAGCGATACTTTTATGTCTGTCAGATCACGCGCCTCCACATAACCGCTGCCATTTAGCTTATCCGATAAATGCAGGCTTTTTCCGCCTGGCGCCGCGCAGACGTCGATACAGTAATCACCCCACTTCGGCGCAGCCACCTCCGCCACCAGCATCGAGCTGACATCCTGCACCTGGAAAAGCCCTTCCTTGAAGGCAGTGACCGCCTGCAGATAATTATAATCAGAAATCTCCAGCGCATAAGGCAGATACGGCACCTCTTTTACCGTAATATTCTGCCTGCGCAGCTTTTCGATAATTGTTTCTTTCGGTGCGCGGCTCAGATTACAGCGAATGCAGGTGCGGCTCTCCTGCCACAGTCCCCGGCAGATTTTCTCCACCGTAGCAAAATCGAATTGTGCCAGCCATTTCTGCAGAATCCATTCCGGCATCGAATAGCGCACAGAAAGATACCTGCGCGGCGTCCGCTCCGCATCAGGAAACGTCACCCCACCCATGCCTCTCCCGGCCGCCCGCAGCACGCCGTTTACAAAACCCTTTAGCGTGTAAAAACCCTTTTTCTGCGTAAGCTTTACCGCTTCATTGACAACCGCCGAATGCGGCACACCGTCCATATACTGCATCTGATAAACGGACATGCGCAAAATATTGCGGATAACCGGCTTCATATTCTGTACCTTTACCGTGGAGAACTGCTCCAGAATATAATCGATCTGGATCATGTTCTCCATCGTTCCCTCCACCACTCTGGAGATAAACGCGCGGTCGCGCTTTTCAAGATACTGATATTTCGTGAGCACGTCACGCAGAACGATATGGCAATACTGCTCCTCCTCCGTGATCTCCATCAGCGCTCCCAGAATAATTTCTCTCGTGTTTACAATACTAGTCACGGTCATTCCTCCTGGCAAGCAGAACCAGACGCAGCAGCTGCAGCAGTGAGCTTGCAAGCGCTGCCACATAGGTCATTGCCGCTGCCCTTAATACCTTCCTTGCCCCGGTCATTTCCTGACTGCCGAGCATCCCTGTGTCCTCCAGGATATGAAGTGCGCGCGAGGATGCATTAAACTCCACCGGTAATGTGACCAGCTGGAACAATACCGCCAGGGAAAACAGGACAATCCCCGCCATCACCAGCGGCTGCAGTGAGAAAATAAGTCCCGCCAGAAATACCGGCCAGGAAAGCTGCGAGCCAAAGTTTGCCAGCGGCACCAGCGTACTGCGCAGCACCAGCGGTCCGTACTTTTTCTGATCCTGCACCGCATGCCCGCACTCGTGCGCAGCCACACAGACCGCAGCCACCGAAGGCGAAGAATAAGTGCTGTCGGATAAATTGAGCGTCTTATTTCTGGGATCATAGTGATCCGTCAGTTTTCCGCTGACATGGCGGATCTGCACATCGTAGATCCCCGCTGCGTGCAGCACCTGCTCCGCAGCCTGCGCGCCCGTCATGCCGCGCATACAGCGGACACGGTTGTATTTTGCAAAAGTAGAATTCACTCCGGCGCTGGCGATCATCGTAAGGATAAGCCCCAGCAGCGCCAGAATCATCGTCGGGTCAAAATATAACCCGCGATATCCGTATCCATACCCAAAAAAATTATTTGCATAACTAAGTAACATCATATCGAATGCTCCTTTCCGTCTCCGTCCTGTGCAGCCCGCGCTTTCACCGGAAGCGCGCCCACACGCCCGCCGTACCGGAGATATTCAATTGCCAAGCCGCACTCCCTCTTCCACGGAGAAGCCCCGCAGGAAGGCTGCAATATCCATGCGCTTCTTTCCTTCCAGCTGTACCTCCTTCATGGAAAGCACGCCTTCTCCTGTCTGCACACAAAGCCCGGTTTTTGTCGCCTTTACCACCGTGCCCGGCGCCGCGCTGCTCACTGCGAACGTCTCTTTCTCCGCACCCTCTGCAGTGTTTCTCTTTCCATCTCCTTCTGCGGACGCGCCGTCTCCAGCTTCTTTACACAGCTCTGCCCGCCAGATTTTCAGCGTCTTTCCGTTTAGATGCGTATAGGCGCTCGGCCACGGGTTCAGCCCGCGCACCATGCGCTCAATCGTGACCGCGCTTTTGCTCCAGTCGATTTCGCCGTCCGTTTTTTTCAGCATCGCCGCATAAGCAGTCGGGCTCTCTGCCGGCTGCGCCTGCGGCTTCACGCTGCCCTCCTCCAGGGCATCCAGCGTTTTCAGCAAAAGCCGTGCACCAACCTCACTTAATTTTTCAAAAAGACTTCCGCCGGTCTCATCCGGCGCCAGCGCTACCTTTTCTGCCAGCAGCATATCGCCGGTATCCAGTCCGGCATCCATCCGCATCGTTGTCACACCGGAGAATTCTTCTCCGTCAATCACCGCCCACTGGATCGGCGCCGCGCCCCGGTATTTTGGAAGAAGCGAAGCGTGGACATTCACACATCCATACTCCGGAATGTCAAGCACTGCCTGCGGGATAATCTGTCCGAAGGCAACAACAACGATCACATCCGGTGCCAGCGCTCTGATCTGCGCGATTACGCCCTCCTCGCGCACGCGTACCGGCTGGAATACCGGAATTCCGGCAGCAGCCGCCTCTTCCTTTACCGGCGTGAGCTGCATTGCCTTGCCCCTGCCCTTCGGCTTGTCAGGCTGCGTAAACACCGCCGCCACTTCATGCCGCGATGAGATCAGCGCACGCAGGGTGCCGACCGCAAAGTCGGGCGTTCCCATAAAAACTACTCTCATGCCTCTTCCTCCTCTTCCGGTAATTCGGAATTATCATAGATTTTCCCTTCTACCTTCGAAGTATACATGATTCCCTCCAGATGATCGCATTCATGGCAGATTGCCCGCGCAAGAAGCTCCGTTCCCTCCAGGACATACTCCTGCATATTCTCATCAAGCGCACGCACACGTGCATAATTCGGACGTGTCACAATACCGCTCTTGCCGGGAAGGCTAAGACACCCTTCATAACCTCTCTGTTCTCCCGAGGTCTCCTCGATCACCGGGTTGATCAGTACATGCGGATCCTCCCCTGTCGTGTCGATTACAACAATGCGCTTCAAAACGCCGACCTGCGGTGCAGCCAGACCCACGCCGTTCTCTTCATACATCGTATCAAACATGTCTCCGATCAGCGCGCGGATGCGCGGCGTTATCTCTTTTACTTCTTTGCACTTTTTCTCCAGAACCTTATCTCCCTGTATCCTCACATTGCGAATTGCCATGTTTCCTTCCTCCTTCTATATTCTGACTACTCGTTCATATCAAACTGGATGCCCACACTGCGGTAGCCCTCGTTCACCTCAATATATTGTTCCAGACGGTCCTTGATAGCCGTCAGCTCTTCCATATTTTCTGCTTTGATATAAAGTACCTTACGGTACACCTCCTGTATTTTCGCGATACTTTCCTCTGCGGGACCGATCACATTGCCGCCGCTGTTTTTGTAAATGCGCTCCACCAGCCGTTTTAAATATTCCATTGCCACGCCAAGATGCGCCTCGTCACGACAGGTTCCGTGAACAGAAAGCATCTTTCTTGCCGGCGGATAGCCCGCCACCATACGGTAACTGATCTCCTCTTCGTAAAAGCTTTTATAATCCTGGGCTGCCGCTGTGCGGATGCAATAATGCTCAGGATCGTAGGTCTGGATCACAACTGTGCCGGGGTCTTTTCCTCTGCCCGCACGCCCCGCCGCCTGTGTGAGAAGCTGGAAGGTACGCTCCGATGCCCGGTAATCATCCGCAAACAGCGACAGATCTGCCGCCAGAATCCCCACAAGCGTCACATTTGGAAAATCGTGTCCCTTTACGATCATCTGGGTGCCGATCAGAATATCTGCTTCCCGGTTTGCAAAGGCAGACAGAATTTTTTCGTGTCCGTCCTTTTCCCGCGTGGTATCCATGTCCATCCGCAGGATACGCGCCTGCGGGAACTCCTTTGCCACCATCTCCTGCGCCTGCTGTGTACCGATACCAAAGCCGCTTAAAAATTCTGAGCCGCATTTCGGACAGCGCGGTGGACGAATCTGCCGGTATCCGCAGTAATGACAAACTAACCTGCCATTATTATGCAGTGACAGGGAAACATCGCAGTGCGGACACATCAGCACGTGACCGCAGGAACGGCAGGACAAAAAGCCGGAATATCCGCGCCGGTTTAAAAACAGCATCGCCTGCTGCCCGCGGGACAGGCATTTCTCCAGCCCGCTTTTCAGGGTCTTCCCCAGAATAGAACGATTGCCCTCCTGCAGCTCCCGCCGCATATCTACCACAACCGTCTCTGGAAGAGAGCTTTCTTTTGCCCGCTTTTCCAGCGTGTACAGCACATATTCCCCGGCCAGTGCCCGGCTATATGCCTCCAGCGAGGGTGTCGCTGAGCCGAGGATCACCTTCGCATGCTCAAGCTGTGCTCTCTTGATTGCAGTCTCCCGCGCATGGTAACGCGGCGTCTGTTCGCTCTGATAGGCAGGCTCATGCTCCTCGTCAATAATAATGATGCCCAGATTCGGAAACGGCGTAAACAGCGCCGAACGCGGTCCGATCATTACATCAATATCCCCCGCTCTTGCCCGCTGGAACTGGTCATAGCGCTCCCCTGCAGAAAGCCGGGAATGGATAATGGAAATCCTGTCGCCAAAACGCCGGTAAAAGCGCATCACCGTCTGATACGTCAGCGCGATCTCCGGGATCAGGACAATCGCCTGCTCTCTGCGCGCAATAGCGGTGTCGATCAGCTCCATATAAATCTCGGTTTTGCCGCTGCCGGTGATGCCATGAATCAGCGAGACAACGTTTTCCGGATCATCCCACTTCCGGCGGATATCCTCCACAATGCGGCTCTGCTCTTCGTTTAAAGGAATGCGGATATTAGAGGCACCTCTCTGATGCACCGGATTTCGGTATACTGTCACCGTCTCACAGGCGAGTACACCCTGCTCCTGCATTGCCTTCACCGTGGCGGCGGAGATATTCAGCCTGCCTGTCACCAGTTCATAGGGAACCTTGCCCTCCTGCGCCAGCGCCTCCAGAAGCCGCAGCCTGGCACGCTGGTTTTTCTGCCGGTAGAAAGCAATTTTTTCCTGTGTCTGCTCTTCGTCAAGCAAGAGGCGCAGGCTTTTCTTCTGCCGCGGCTTTATTTTCTGTTTCACAGGTATCACGGTCCGCAGTGCCTGAATCATCGTGGAGCCGTAGCGCTCCCGCATCCAGGCGGCAAGCGCCACCAGCCGGTCCTCCCCGGACGCCCCGGCATCATCGCTCACTACCTCCCGGATCTCCTTCATCCTTGAGGGCGCGATCTCCGGTGTACCGGTAATCTTCATAACATAGCCCTTCGTCACGCGGTCTCCCTTTCCAAAGGGAATCCGCACGACGCTGCCCTGCCGCACCGCGCTGCGCAGCGCCTCCGGTATGCGGTACTGAAAGGTCCTATCCAGTCTTTCATTTGAAATATCTACAATAATATCTGCAAAGAGTGATTCCGTCAAGCCTCATCCTCCGCCAGGATCTCCCGGATCAGCACCCGTTCATCCATCGGATACTTCACCCCGCAGATCTCCTGATAATCTTCATGTCCTTTTCCTGCAAGTACGATAACATCGCCCGGCTGTCCATGGTGGATAGCATAGGCAATCGCCTCCTTGCGGTCCGTAATCTTTCTATATTTTCCCCCGGTTTTGGCAATACCAGTCTCAATATCCGAAATAATCGCCTCCGGCTCCTCAAAACGCGGATTATCAGAAGTAATTATCGTAAAATCAGCGTATTTCCCGGAAACCTCTCCCATCTCAAAGCGTCTGGAGCGCGCGCGGTTGCCGCCGCAGCCAAATACACAGACCAGTCTGCCCGGATTATACTCCTTCAAAGTTGTCAGCAGACTCTCCAGGCTCATGGCATTATGCGCGTAGTCAATCATCAGAGTAAATTCGTCGGAGACCTTTATCATTTCTATGCGCCCTTTTACCTTCGCCTGCTGAAGAGCCGCGATCATCTTATCCTCCGCCACGCCGAAATAATCGCAGACCGCAATCGCCGCCAGGGAATTGTAAATACTGAATTTACCCGGAATATCGATTTCCACAAAGAAGTTCCGCTTTCCGGTTACATGGTAGGCAATGCCAAGATATCCCGGTCGTGAGACAAGCTGCGCTTCCGATGCCCGGAAATCCGCCTTTTTGTCAAAGCCGTAGGTCTCCACGTCACAGGTGTGCCCCTGAAGGATCGCCTCCAGATGCCTGTCATCCGCATTAAAAATACCGTGACGGCACTGCTTAAAGAGCATTGCCTTGCAGTGCAGGTACTCCTCAAAGCTCTCGTGCTCCGCAGGTCCGATATGATCCGGCTCCAGATTCGTAAAAATACCGATTTCAAATGTAAATCCTGCTGTGCGGTGCAGCATCAGCCCCTGGGAAGAGACCTCCATCACTACGCAGTCGCAGCCCGCCTCTGCCATTTCCGCAAAATATTTCTGTATAGTAGTGGATTCCGGGGTGGTGTTACTCGCCGGAATCACCTTATCACCAATAATCGCCTCAATCGTACCAATCAGTCCGACCTTATGCCCGGCTGCCTCCAGAATCGATTTGATCATATATGTAGTCGTTGTCTTTCCCTTGGTGCCGGTAATACCGATCACCTTCAGCTTTTCAGCCGGATGTCCGTACCATGCCGCCGCAATCAGCGCCATCGCATAGCGGCTGTCCGCAACCTTAATTACCGTAACATCTGCGGGAACCTGCACATCGTCCTGTACCACCAGTACCTTTGCGCCTTTCTCCGCCACCTCAGCCGCATATTTATGTCCGTCTGTAACTGCTCCTTTGATGCAGAGGAACAGGCAGCCTTCCTTCACTTTGCGCGAGTCGTTGACAATATCCGTAACCCAGGCATCCACGCTGCCCTGTACGCACTCATATTCCAGTCTCTCCAACAGCTCTGTCAGCTTCATAAACGTCCTCCCCGTTCTTAGATTTACTGTCCATATCCCTTATATCACAAACGCACGGGCAGCCACGTCCAAACCTTCCGTTTTTTCGTGTTCGTTGCCCATGCGTTCATGATAACACACTTTTTCTATCGTTTCAATTCATAAAAGTTTCTTCCGCTTCTCCAGCATCTTCATCTGTTACTGTTCACGTCGTTCACAGTAACATTCATCTTACTTTTGTAAACACGCCGTCATCCATTTCATAAACCTCATCGCACAATACCTCGATATCCTCGCGGTTATGGCTTGTCAGAATGATCAGTTTTCCTTCCGCTTTCATCTGCAGGAATAAATTTCTCATTTCCTGCACCCCATTTTTATCAAGCCCGTTCATCGGCTCATCCAGGATCAGAATATCCGGTTTTTCCATAATTGCCTGTGCTATACCTAAACGCTGGCGCATCCCCAGCGAATATTTCCCCACATGCTTTTTATCAGCAAAATCCAGACCAACCATCGTCATCGCTTCTTCAATTGCAAGTGTATCTATATTCCGCTGTATAGAAGCCAGATATTTTAAATTTTTATAGCCGGAATAATTTGTCAGAAACCCTGGCGTTTCGATAATAAATCCCATTTTCTGTGGAAAGTCCATATCCTGTCCGACAATTTTGCCATTCACAGACACCGAGCCGGATGTGGGTTTCAGAAAACCGCAGATACATTTCAGCAAAACCGTTTTTCCGGAACCGTTTCTTCCGATAATTCCATAAATATGACCTTTCGAAAATCTGACGTTTACATTTTTTACTACTACCTGATTTTTAAATTGCCTGACAAGATTTTCTATCACAATCGTCCCTTCTGTTTCCATTTTACCTCCAATCGCTTCAGCCAGCCTTCTGTCCTTTCTTTGTAATTTACCAAAATACCGGCTACCCCCAAAACAAGAATCCCTATTGCAAAAAAAGCAATTGCATATTGAAATGTGATATGGTGGTCAAGATTAACTCCCGCATATGTTTTTATCTGCGCCAGCGTAATCGGAGAAACGCATCTTGCCCACGGCATCCAGTCATTTGAAATGCTGATATCAAGCAGTACGCAGAAAGCTCCCGCACAGGTTCCCACTGCTTTCCCTGTAAGCTTATTCAGCAGGTATACCATTAATCCGAGCCAGCTTACACAGCACCATTCCAGCAAAACACTGATTGCCATAGCAGTTACAGGACTATAGCGGCTGACTACATATTCCGTCACCTTAAACATAAGCCCCATCTGAATGCCTGCATCCGTTTTTGCCAGCGTTCCCCATATTTTTCCCCATTGGCTTCCCAGCTCCATGTGACCGGCAAGCGGCAATACAGAAACCAGAAGCAGAAATAAAACATAGAGGAAAGAAACGCCGACAATATAAAATACCTGTCCCAACGCCCACGAAAATCTTCCGGCCCGCGGCAATATGTAAAAGTACCCATCATCCTCAAACGGGGCATTGCAGAATAGAATAACCCCTCCCGCAGTCATTACAAGCTGGCAGACAAAATCATTCACTAAATGCGGAAAAGCATATGGGGTTGCCTTCATTTCCACAAGCTCGCAAAATTCCGATACCGGAGCCATATTTTGAATAATAAAACACGCAATTGCAAGCAAAACAGCCAGCATCCGTATGGATGAAAATGTCTTTCTCAAATTATAACCGGAAACGCGCAGCGCCCTAATAATACATGCCATTCTCCATCCTCCTTACGACTGTTTTCCGGAACCAGAATCCAAGCAGGGCAACGATTGCGCATACCGCTGTCATGCAGATTAACACCGTATACACACTGGAATGAATAATCGTATAGCCTGTCAGCAGCAGATCCAGACGATACCTTTCGTCAAGCGCGAAAATACGATACGCCTGGACAACAACAAAGCTGATAAAATACGGTGATGCAAGCACCACCAGCGGATCAGATATATATACAGAGACGCACAGCGCAATACTGGACCACAGGATTCCTCTTAAAAACCCGGAAATCATTTCAATCAGCCCATACGCAAGCGGACGATTCAGAGCTATCCATGCATGAAACGGGGTTGATACAGTAATATCCGGAAATAAGGGTTCTGCCATAGGAAACTGAGACGACAGGAACAAAAGTAATATCCCTGTAGCAATCGCTGCCACAAGCCCGCCGCACAAGGCATTTATTATATATTTTACCGTGCAATAGCTTTTCTTTCCTTCTCTGGAAACAATCAACAAAAGCGCACGTTCTTTGTAGTCCCTGCAAAAACTGACGGCAAAGGGGAGCGCCGCGAACACCGGTACAAGAAAGGTTCTGCAGGCTCCCCCTAATGCGGAATTCCAGAAAAAATAATGTACCGTCCCGCTATGTGACTCCAGAGCTCTTATCAAATCATTCCAGGAATCAAAGCATATGGAAAAACAAACTCCCAGGATTCCTATCAGCCATCCCGCATTTATTGTGCGCTTCATTTCAGCCGCAAATATCCTTTTCATGATATTTCTTCTCCCGTAAACGCGTTCAGCCGGAGCGCATAATCTACTTCAAAATCTGTTTCCGTATCGATATCAAATACGCAGCACCATACCGGTATTAAGTCTATCTCTTTTTTTGACGAGCCGGCTTTTATCAGTGGAAAATATTCCAGCCATATCTCTGACAGATTATAGTCCTCTGTTAAAATAACATCTCCAAATTTCTTTATTATTCCTTCCCTTATTTCGTCAAAACCAATCATTTCCTGTTTTTCCGATTCTTCCGTCAGCTTTCCCGGCAGCCCGTACATATCCATTCTGCATATTCCGGCATCAGAAAGCAAAACCGTGGCTTCCATAGGGAACGCAATCGACGCGCTATCCACGCCTCCTACCATTTCAACTTCCGGATCCGTCGGTCCCAGTACAGGCAGACCGTCCAGACTGAATGCAAATTTCATGTAATACATTTCGTCGTCTGCATCAAATGTGCGCTCCTGAAATCTTCCCGATTCATAAAAACTTTTATAATGTTCTTCGTTTTTCATTCTATCCTGTATATCAGACATATTTTCTTTCGACAGCGCAAGAATCTTTTTTTCTCCTAAATCCACACTTAAGTCCAGCTCCGCAAAAAAAGATTCTGCCTCCTGCATTGCCTGCTCTTCTGGCATAAACGCTAAATCCTTTTCTTCCAGAAGTCCAGCCTCCGCTCCATAAGAGGCAATAGCAGACAGATATGTTATATCGTTGTTTTTGATATATCGCATTGACCCTATTTCGAATCCAATGCTTTCGTCCCCAAATGTTATTTCTGTTACCCCGCCGTCATATTCGTTTGTCTGAATTTCCTCTTTACTGCTCCCCGGCCACAGAAGCGCGGCAACTTTTTCTCTGTCAAACGTTTTATATTCCGCACCGTAAGCCGCATATGTTTTCCGGGGAATTTCCATTCTTGCGTCTGCCGTTACATGCTCCATGATTGTTTCTTTAATATCTATCTGCTCTACAGTATCGCTTTGTCCTGTATCTGCCGCTCCGTTTTCTTCCGTGCCCGTCTCTTCGCTTTCTTCTACGTTCCCCGCTTTGCCGGCTGCTATCGTTTCCGCTACTATTTGCTCTCTATTTGTAGAACAGCCTGTCAGCGCCGTACAAAGCAAAAGAACAGAGAAGTATATTTTTCTTTTCATAATTCGTCGTTCTCCCCTAATGGATATTAATGGAAATAAAGTATCGTGTTCTAAACTCGCCCTGTCAGAGCGTTTATTCTATATATAAAACACGTATTCTGACAGGGCATGAATGAAACTACGCAGAAATTCTCCATCAATATGTTACTTTTCCAACTGCATTCAATGCACTGGCTACTGTACTGGCTGAGTCTTTTTGTCCTCTCATACAATATTTGGTATACGTATTTGCTATTGATGAATACGGATACGGCTGTGACTGTTCAAGCCCATAATGCAATACATAACTGCTCATATAAGCATCATCACTTAGCCTTCTGATTCTTGTTCCAAAAATATTGACATCGGAAACATTCCCCTGGTTTATCGTGATATAATAGTTCTGTTCAGTGTCGTCTTTATATCCAGAACCTGATGCCCGTCTTTCTGAAGCACTGTTAAATTGCCAGTAATATGAAATCGTATCTGCAGACACCGGTATTCCACTCATTACCACACAGCTTACCAACACACATGCCCATGCCATTATTTTCTTTTTAATCATAACACCTTCTCCTTCGTTCTTAAATTTTTTCAGTTTTACAAAATGCCGGCACTTCTATTAAAGATGTGAAACCAATGACAACTCCATTATCTTTATTTTTATCACGCTTTCAACCCTTTTTACGTTAAACGACATTTACTTTCTCTTTTTGGTCGTTTTACATACTCTTTTACAATACAGGGAACCTGTAAGCCTGCTGTTAATAGTATTCCAACAGAGAAACATACTGTATAGATGCGGAACCCCAGAAGGTACAGTGCTATATCTAACAATCCCCAAAACGTCACACACAAAGCCGTTATTCTTTTATAAGTCCTTTTCTCATCCATATCAAGTATTCTATTCTCATTCTCTATCGGGCTAAAAACAATCAGGCTTACAGATGCAACCGCCGTGGCTGTTGCCAGCTTCCAGTCGCATTCTACATACAACGACAGCATGATGCACAAAAACAGCAGTAAACCGGATCCAGATAAGCAAACCCATAGATTTTTTGCATGATAGCCACCGCTAAATTTTCTTATAACCATGAATGGTAAAATGAGCATAATCCCCTGCTTTACGTTTCCCATGCAAAACCCGATACAGCTTGCCAGTATTAATGGCAATACCAGCAGCAATAAGCTGTGTAACGCATATCTGTACAGCTCCCTGTCTGTATCACCTATCACATTACACCGTATCATCCAGTCAACTACTGTCTCTGTACCTTTTTCCACTACCTCTTTCTCCTGTACTTCATTAATTCTTTCGGTGCCCGCGGCTGATACATAAGCCCACATGAAGCTGAGTTTGCTTCTGTCCGCAGCACAATATCTAGTGCTGCTTTTATCCCTTTTGCCATTGATTTCGTTACCTGTTTCTTCATAATGTCAACGCTCCTTCCCTAAAAAATTGTCATTGCTTTTCACATCATTTATCATATCCTACTTCAAGCAGATATTCGACCTATTTTGAACAAATGGAACAATTCCAGACAATATTGGAATAAGTTGCTTCTTTTCATCAAAAATAACATGTCACACAGAAATATATAGATGTAAAATTGATTTTATTGTGTGTAATGCAGAATACTTCTGTTTAACATTCTTCTTTTTGCCTTGCTTCATTGGTAAAATTTAGGAGGATTTCTGATTGAAGGAAGGTGACCAAAATAAATTTTTAATATAATGATATGGGAAACCGCATCAAAATACGAAGAAAAGAATTACGGATAAAACAGGCAGAACTAGCCGAGATGCTGAATATATCCAATAACCATATGTCTTCCATTGAAAATGGCAGACAAAAGCCCAGTCTGGATACGTTCATACAAATTTGCAACCTTCTTAAAGTTACACCAGATTACCTTCTGCTTGGCAATATGCACGCATACAATATTCCGCAGGACATCACTGACAAATTACGTTTATGCAGTCAGGCAGATATAGAGCTTGCCAGAGATTTTATTGAATTACTTGTAGAAAGAAATAAAAAATCCACAAGCTGACCAAAATGATGCCTAATTTGTCTTTTCATACATTTTATTGCATCCGGCTATTTTATATGGTAAAATATAAAATATATATTCTACATTTTTAAGAAAGACCGGTGCAAAAATGCGTATTCTGATTTGTGATGATGATGTTCTGATAATTGAGCAGTTGCAAAAATATATTGAATCATACTTTAAAAAAAATCATTTAAAGTGCCCGGAACTGCTTTCGTTTACAGGCGGCGAAGCTTTATTAGCAGATACAGGCAAAAAGGATATTGTTTTTCTGGATATTGAAATGCCCGGCATGAATGGAATTTATGTAGGTAATGAGCTGAAGAAAAGTAATAAAAATGTTATCATTTTTGTTGTTACTTCTTACTCCGAATATCTGGATGAAGCAATGCGTTTTCATGTATTCCGGTATCTTTCCAAGCCTCTGGACAAACAACGTTTTTTTCGAAACATGAAAGACGCTCTTACTTATTACAATACTATGACAACCAAAATTCCTGTAGAGACAAAGCAGGGCGTGTATGCTTTGCCCTCTTCCCAGATTATTGCCATAGAAGCGCAGGGAAGAAAAGTAATCGTACATACCATCCGGCAGGATCTGATTTCCATACATAGCATGAATTACTGGTTTGAACAGCTTCCGGAAAATTGCTTTTTCCAGACACACCGCAGCTTTATTGTAAATTTCGAGCATGTTACCGACTTTAATCATTCCACTATAAACTTAACAAATCCACAAATTACTGCTTATCTGACACGAAGGAAATACAGTTCCTTCAAAAATGCTTATCTTCTATATCTTGAAAATGCGAGGTGACATAAAATGGAACGTATCATCTTACTTCTTTTCAGTTTTTTAATAGAAGCTATTATTTTGTGGCAATACTCCTCCTGTCTCTTTATTCCAGCCTGTACCAAAAAAGTAAGACTGTTATCATTAAGTGTACTTTATGTCTTCTTATTTTTGATTTCTATATTCGGACAAACAGCTCTTAACGTTATTTGCTATTTTATAATAAATATGTTTTTTCTTTGCACACAATTTAAACTCAAATCAGCTTTTGCACTCTTTCATTCTGCTATGCTAACCGCAATTATGTTTGTATCCGAACTTGCTGTTTATAGTATTATATCAAGATTTTACCCGCATTTTTTGATAGATATGGGCACGGGGCTTGTTTTTTTTACAGTTTTTAGTAAAATTACCTTTTTGACTATCATGTATTTCTTATCGCACCTTTGCAAGGAAAGATATGGAACTCAAAATGCTGCTGATAAACAGAGCAATCCGTTTAGGCTTTTTTTGATGCTCATCCCCGTCTCCTCTGTTCTTGTTATCTACACCTTCCTTGTCATAGGCAATGCCTCCCCTTTTGCCCCGCCCATTGATTTTCTGGTAACTGTCTGTGCCATTTTCCTGCTTCTGGTTAATCTGCTTGTATTTGGAATCGAGCAATATAATCAGACAAAAACCCGCGAATTTACGGATATGCAGCTGCTCCTTCAGAAGGAATCGGATTCCGCCGAGTATTACGAAATGCTTCTTGCGCAAAATGAGAATCAGAGTATTTTAATTCATGACATAAAAAAACATCTTCAATCTATCAAATTACTTAATGAAAAAAAAGAAACTGACAAAATAAACGCTTATATACAGCAGCTTATCGATTCTTCTGATTTGAAAGAAATGTCACGAATCTGCGATAATAAGCTGCTGAATGCAATTCTCTGCCGTTATCAGAGGCAATGCAGCGACAGGCATATCACTTTTCACGCCGATATCAGAAGCGGTGCCGTGCAAAATATTTATCCGCATGATTTAACATCATTATTTTGTAATTTATTGGACAATGCTGTTGCTGCTGCTGAAAACATTCCGGAGTCTTATATTGAACTTTCCGTACAGAGAAAAGAAAATTCGTCTTTTGTTGTTATCGTGATGATAAACTCCTGCAAAAGTGCACCTGTGTACGATCAGTACGGACTGCCTGTTTCCCATAAGCCAGACAGGAACCGGCACGGCTTCGGCATCAAAAGTATAAGTAAAATCGTAAAACAATACCAGGGCAATCTGCAAATGTATTACGACGATGCCTCAGGTACTTTCCATACTATTCTGACCTTAAAACAACCGAAAAACAGCGCCGGATAACTTTACGCATTCTCCGGCGCTGTTTTTTATAAGCAAATTATTTCTGAATAAAAATTACTCCTCAGCCTCATCAGCAGATGCTTCCTCTTCCTCTGTTTCCAGTTCATCATCCTCCGCTTCGGCTTCATCGGGATCATCAAGCTCCTCCAGATCGTCCAGTGTATCTTCTTCCAGATCCAGAAGATCGTCGTCATCTTCCTCTTCCGTCAGATCGAGTTCCTCCTCATCCTGCTGATACTCTGTATCGAGATGCACGTTACGGTAACGCTTCATGCCGGTACCTGCCGGAATCAGCTTACCAATGATAACATTTTCCTTCAGACCTACAAGTGGGTCGATCTTTCCTTTGATTGCCGCCTCCGTGAGTACCTTGGTGGTCTCCTGGAAGGATGCTGCAGACAGGAAGGAATTGGTTGCCAGCGCGGCTTTGGTAATACCGAGCATAACCTCTTTC
The DNA here is from genome assembly GCA_002473385.1 of Lachnospiraceae bacterium UBA7225. Classification (GTDB taxonomy): domain Bacteria; phylum Bacillota; class Clostridia; order Lachnospirales; family Lachnospiraceae; genus Marvinbryantia. Next base: position 5,329 of record DKTR01000133.1, on the reverse strand, counting down.
CCCTCCGCCGGTTTCAGACCTTCCTCCAGTGCCTTTGCGTTTGCCTCCTCGAAGTCGAGAATGTCCACTGTCGTTCCCGGAAGCAGGTCGGTATCGCCGCACTCCTCAACGCGGATCTTCTTCAGCATCTGGCGCACAATAACCTCGATATGCTTATCGTTGATATCCACACCCTGCAGGCGGTATACACGCTGTACCTCGCGCAGCATGTAATCCTGAACGGCGCGCACGCCTTTAATCTTCAGAATATCATGCGGGTTAACACTTCCTTCGGTCAGCTCATCGCCTGCCTCCAGAACAGCGCCGTCCTGCGCCTTGATGCGGGAACCGTATGGGATCAGATAAGTCTTTGACTCACCTGTCTCTTCATTTGTCACAACTATCTCACGTTTCTTCTTGGTATCGCGGATTTCCACCTTACCGGCGATCTCCGTGATGATGGCAAGTCCTTTCGGCTTTCTTGCCTCAAAAAGCTCCTCGACACGCGGAAGACCCTGTGTGATATCGCCGCCGGCAACACCACCGGTATGGAAGGTACGCATTGTAAGCTGTGTACCCGGCTCACCGATAGACTGTGCCGCGATGATTCCGACAGACTCACCCACCTGAACAGCTTCGCCGGTCGCCATATTCGCACCGTAGCACTTCGCACAGATACCGACGTGGGACTTACAAGTAAGGATTGTACGGATCTTCACCTGCTCATACGGCTTTCCGTCCGGCGTCACGCCCTCTTTCATGATGCGTGCGGCGCGCTTCGGCGTAATCATATGATTTGCCTTTACGATCACTTCGCCGTCCTTGTCGCAAATTGTCTCGCAGGAGAAGCGTCCTGTGATACGCTCCTGCAGGCTTTCAATTTCTTCTTTTCCATCCGTGAATGCTTTCACATACATGCCCGGAATTTCATCTTTTCCTTCACAGCAGTCTATCTCACGGATAATCAGTTCCTGTGAAACATCTACCAGACGTCTTGTCAGGTAACCGGAGTCCGCGGTACGCAGCGCCGTATCGGACAGACCCTTTCGTGCGCCGTGCGCTGACATGAAGTATTCCAGTACGTCCAGACCTTCACGGAAATTTGATTTAATCGGAAGCTCGATGGTATGTCCGGTCGTATCCGCCATCAGACCGCGCATGCCGGCAAGCTGTTTGATCTGCTTATCGGAACCACGCGCACCGGAGTCCGCCATCATGTAAATATTGTTGTATTTATCCAGACCATCAAGCAGCGCCTTCGTGAGGACATCATCGGTATTCTTCCAGGTTTCCACAACCTCTTTATAACGCTCTTCCTCTGTGATCAGACCACGCTTATAGTTACGTGTGATCTTATCCACTGTATCCTGCGCTTTCGCAATCAGCTCCGGCTTCTCAGGCGGCACCGTCATATCCGAGATGGATACCGTCATGGCAGCCCTTGTCGAGTATTTGTAACCCATGGATTTGATGTCGTCCAGCGCCTCCGCCGTCTTAGTCGCCCCATGAGTGTTGATGATCTTTTCCAGGATCTGCTTCAGACCCTTCTTGCCGACGTGGAAGTCCACCTCCAGCTTCAACTCGTTTTCCGGAATGCTCCTGTCCACAAAGCCCAGATCCTGCGGAAGAATCTCATTGAAGATAAATCTTCCCAGAGTCGACTCAATCGTGCCCGTCTTTTCTGTTCCGTCCGCCGTTTTCTTGGTCACACGCACTTTAATCCGACTCTGCAGCGTGATTACACCGTTCTCGTAAGCAAGGATGGCTTCGTTCACACTCTTAAAGAACTTGCCCTCGCCCTTCGCGCCCGGTCTCTCCTGTGTAAGGTAATAGATACCGAGAACCATATCCTGGGAAGGAACCGCCACCGGACCGCCATCGGACGGTTTCAGCAGGTTGTTCGGAGAGAGCAGCAGGAATCTGCACTCTGCCTGCGCTTCCACGGAAAGCGGTACATGGACAGCCATCTGGTCGCCGTCAAAGTCAGCATTAAATGCTGTACATACAAGTGGATGCAGTTTAATTGCCTTTCCTTCTACAAGTGTAGGCTCAAATGCCTGTATGCCAAGCCTGTGGAGTGTAGGGGCACGGTTCAGCATAACCGGATGCTCACGTATTACTTCTTCTAATACATCCCATACTTCTGGCTGGAGTTTCTCAACCATCTTCTTTGCCTGCTTGATATTGTGTGCTGTCCCATCAGACACAAGTTCCTTCATAACAAATGGCTTAAAAAGCTCTATAGCCATTTCTTTAGGCAGCCCGCACTGGTATATTTTAAGCTCAGGGCCTACAACGATAACTGAACGCCCTGAGTAGTCTACACGCTTTCCTAAAAGGTTCTGGCGGAAACGTCCCTGCTTTCCTTTAAGCATATCCGAAAGTGATTTAAGCGGCCTGTTGCCAGGACCTGTTACCGGTCTTCCACGTCTTCCATTGTCAATAAGTGCATCTACTGCTTCCTGCAGCATCCTTTTTTCATTGCGCACAATAATATCAGGCGCACCTAACTCAAGCAGCCTTTTTAACCTGTTATTCCTGTTTATTATACGGCGGTATAAATCATTCATATCAGATGTTGCAAAACGTCCGCCGTCAAGCTGTACCATAGGTCTTAAATCTGGCGGTATAACAGGGATAACTGTCAATATCATCCATTCAGGCTTATTTTTTGACTCACGGAAAGCTTCTATTACTTCCAGGCGCTTAATTATCCTTGCCCTTTTCTGTCCTGAAGAACCTTTAAGTTCTGCTTTAAGCTCTGCTGACTCTTCTTCAAGGTCAATGCTCATTAAAAGTTCCATTACTGATTCTGCACCCATACCGGCACGGAATGCATCACCAAACTTGCTCCTTGCCTCCTGGTACTCCGCTTCTGTAAGCACCTGTTTCTGCTGCAGCCCTGTGCCATCCTGTGTTTCAAGCACAATATAAGATGCAAAATACAGCACTTTTTCAAGGTTTCTTGGTGATACATCAAGTATAAGCCCCATACGGCTTGGAATACCTTTAAAATACCATATATGTGATACAGGGGCAGCAAGCTCTATATGCCCCATACGTTCACGCCTTACACTTGATTTTGTAACCTCAACGCCACAGCGGTCACATACTACGCCTTTATAACGTATTTTCTTATATTTGCCACAATGGCATTCCCAGTCCTTGCTTGGCCCAAAAATTTTTTCACAGAAAAGACCATCTTTTTCAGGCTTTAAAGTCCTGTAATTGATAGTTTCAGGCTTCTTAACTTCGCCACGTGACCACTCCCTTATTTTCTCTGGGGAAGCAAGCCCAATCTTTATAGAATCATAAGTTATATGCTTATCTTCCTTTACATTAGTTTCTGTCATAGCAATCCTCCATTTTCCTGGCAAAGCCAATCTGGTTTAACTAATCAAAATCTGGAACTGGAATTAAATCATCATCTTCCTCAAATGCATCAAATGAAGCATCTTCAAGCTCTTCTGCAGTACCTTCTGAAAATCCCGCAGATTCAAATGATTCACCATCCCCAAAGGCAAAATTGTCGTCACCCTCAATTAATGGCTTGATTTCCGCATCGCCATCTTCTTCTATTTCTTCGCCAAGCTTAACTTCCTTACCTTCCTCATCAAGGACAGTAACATCAAGTGCAAGTGCCTGTAATTCCTTTAAAAGCACTTTGAATGACTCTGGTATTCCTGGTTCAGATATATTATCACCTTTAATAATTGCCTCATATGTCTTAACACGCCCGATAACATCATCTGACTTAACTGTAAGGATTTCCTGGAGTGTATATGCAGCGCCATAAGCTTCAAGCGCCCACACTTCCATTTCCCCGAAACGCTGCCCTCCAAACTGTGCCTTGCCGCCAAGAGGCTGCTGTGTTACAAGTGAGTAAGGACCTGTAGAACGTGCATGTATCTTATCATCAACAAGGTGGTGGAGTTTAAGGTAGTGCATAAAGCCTACAGTAACAGCACCATCAAAGTATTCACCTGTACGCCCGTCACGCAGTTCTACCTTCCCATCACGGTTAATAGGCACTCCTTCCCACTCCTTGCGGTAATCCTTATTCTCTATGAGGTAAGCCATTACGTCTGGTCCAAGTATGCCTGAATATTTATCTTCAAAAGGAATAATATCCTTTAATCTCTTTATTTCTTCTTCGTTCTGCTCTTCTTCAGCCTTTTCAAGTGCCTGCTTAAGTTCATCCTGGTTTAAAGGTGTATTTACATAATCATTGGCAACTTCAAGTGTATCCATAATATCATTTTCGTTAGCGCCATCAAATACAGGGGTAGCTACATTAAAACCAAGCACTTTTGCAGCAAGGCTTAAATGTATTTCAAGCACCTGTCCGATATTCATACGTGAAGGCACGCCAAGAGGGTTAAGCACGATATCAAGCGGACGGCCATTTGGCAAGAATGGCATATCCTCAACAGGAAGTACCCTTGAAACTACACCCTTATTACCATGGCGTCCAGCCATCTTGTCACCAACCTGGATTTTACGCTTCTGTGCTATATAAATACGTACTGTTTCATTAACCCCAGGTGGAAGTTCATCACCATTTTCCCTTGTAAATACTTTAGCATCAACAATTATGCCAAATTCACCATGTGGCACTTTTAACGAAGTATCCCTTACTTCACGTGCTTTTTCACCAAAAATGGCACGCAGAAGCCTTTCTTCTGCTGTAAGCTCTGTTTCCCCTTTTGGTGTTACCTTGCCAACAAGGATATCACCAGCACGTACTTCGGCACCAATACGTATAATACCCCTTTCATCAAGGTCCTTAAGAGCATCATCACCAACACCAGGTACATCACGTGTTATTTCTTCTGCACCAAGTTTTGTATCCCTTGCTTCTGCCTCATATTCAGTAATATGGACAGATGTATATACATCCTCCTGAACAAGCCTTTCGCTAAGAAGTACAGCGTCCTCGTAATTATACCCTTCCCATGTCATAAAACCTATAAGAGGGTTCTTTCCAAGCGCAATCTCGCCCCCACATGTTGACGGACCGTCTGCAATAACCTGTCCTGCCCTGACTTTATCGCCTTTGTCTACTATTGGCTTCTGGTTCATACTTGTTCCCTGGTTACTTCTCTGGAACTTGTCAAGCTTATACCTGCGGCGTCCGCCAGATGGTGTCTTTACTACAATCTCATTAGAGGCTGAACGCTCAACAATACCATCACCATCTGCAATCACACAGTTTCCAGAGTCAACTGCCGCCTTCATCTCCATGCCTGTGCCAACTGCCGGCGCTTCTGTTACAAGCAGCGGAACTGCCTGCCGCTGCATGTTAGACCCCATAAGCGCACGGTTAGCATCATCATTTTCAAGGAATGGT
>DKTR01000137.1:4009-26184 GCA_002473385.1 Lachnospiraceae bacterium UBA7225 | reverse complement strand
GGTTGCACCGACAAGGTTTACACCCCGGATGGTGCCTGTTGCGGTGATGTCCTGGGCAAACAGGTCAGTTATGTTGATTTTGTCAGCGGTGATACAATCCGCTTTCATGTGTATTGTATCTATTGTATTCGCCTGTATTTCATCGCCGGTAATGCTATTCGCAACTATATTATTCGCTGTAATGGTTTTTGCAGCTATTTCATTTCCAGTAATGGAATTCGCCACAATTTTATCGGCAGTAATCGTTCTGGGTGTCAGTATTTCTCCGTTAAGCGTATCTACATTCTGTGCTTGCAATGCGCCGGTGATATTATTCAGTGCATATACAATACTGTTTGCGCTGCCCCTTATTTCAAGACGTTCAACAGATAACGTGCCTGCCGTGATTTTATTTGCGGTCAGTTCCACAATTTTGGCATCCGTAATAGATCCATCAGCAATTTGAGCTGACTGTATTGCACCAGTATCAATCATTGCCGTTTTGATCGTTCCGGCAGCAATATTAGCAAGGTCTATAGATGCATAATGAGCCTCCAGATAATCCGTCGTAATTGAGCCTGCCCGTAACGCATCTATCTCTGCGTTTACAGCAGTCAGTTCCCCTACTGTTGCATATTTCAAATCCGCTGTTTCCGCAGACAAATATCCCAACTCCGCAACTCTTGCCTCCAGATTTTCCACCGTAATATTTGTTGACCGGATATTTGTAATTTCGGCATCTACCGCCTGGATTTTTTCAGCAACCACTGTTTTATAGTTTGCCAGATTACCCGAAATCACTTTGATTTCAGCATTGTCGGCAGTAATCTTTTCATATATCTGTTCAACGATAGCATCCGTTTTAGAGTCAATCAGATTAAGCGTATCCGTAACAGATAGCGTCGTGCTTCTGCTTTCGCTGCCTTCTGCAACAATTGTCTGATCCGTAAGCTGGGCACCAGACAGGGTATCCCGTAAGATGTAGGAACTTACATTCTCACCAGTATGGCTGGTAAATGTCAGCTTATTTCCAAGACCGACCGGAAAAACAGACACCAGCGCTGTAAGGGATGCAGGTGTATATGTAACAGGATTCACCGCATCAAACAGACGTTTCGCAATCCCTGCCAGAACGTCTTCCTCCAGCGAATACAGCAGGAAATTATTGCTTATATTCCAGTAATTTGATCCGCCACCATATACAGCTGCAATATCCCCGGTATTTCCATACAGTCTTACCGAATCAATCTGTCTGGTGGAGAATTCCTCATATGTTGTATTTACAGATTTATAATTGCCGGAAAAGTCCTCTGCAGTATCCTGCAGGGCAATATACCGGAATACCCCTGTCTCAGATATGTGTCCGAATACAGCATTCATCTGGCAGACCGCCTTGATACAGTCCGAAAACTTTATTTCCGTACTGTCCAGCGTTTTTGTGATCTGCACGGTATCATTGATAAGCACAACCGTTTCCTGTGGTATTCCCACATATGTAAACAGCGAATCGCGGAACGCTTTGATTGTTACGGAGCCATAATTATACGGATTGTACACATCCATTCTCTGGATGTAATTATGTCCGTTTTCATCTTCCATCAGCTGCTCCGGCATCTTTCCCATGCAGTAATCAGCTGCATTATATACTGTCGTTATCTCATTCCCGTTTTCATCATGGTCTGTCACCACGGAAAACTGGTCTGCAGCACCGCAAAGATATCTGTAATACACGCCGTTATACTGTACCGTATCATTTGCCGTATATTTTGCCGCAGCATTCCAGGCTCCCTTATATTCAGGCTTGTCCGACCTGGTGAACAGGCTGTTGTACCACTCTGATACATTATCGTCTGCATGGCGGTATAATTCGTCATATGCATCAATCTTTCTGGCAGTGCGTTCCGGCTGGATTCTGGCGGAATCCACGTACCCCGTGAAAATCACAACTTCGTTTTCATATTCCGGTATTCTGACATATATTTGGATCTTCAGACCGGAAATATCCGCAATATCTGAAATCTCCATGCCAAATCTGGATGCATTACATTCCCCGAAATTCAGATCCGCAGCCGAGCACAATACTCTTTCCAGGGATGCGCTGCCGGAAACTATGCCGGAAACTATATCATCGTATTCACCATTCGGGAACCGCACGCAGATTTTCCTCGCGGCACCCTCCAGTAATATTTCCTTCAGACCTGCGTCCCTTAACTCACCGCCTCGCTCGTTTTATATCCTATCAGTGTCATGGTAAATTCGTGGTAAACCAGTGTTTTTTCGTTTGCTTCCCTGCGCCTAAAAGTAATATCGGGGATATACACGTCTCCTTCTTCGTAGCGCAGATTCTCATCATTCCAGTATGTTACGTGGTACTTTCTCTGTTTTTCATCCACCAGACCGGATTTCATTACATTCTTAAGCGCACGGCGTTCCCGGATATTCATCGACCGGAATACGAACGACTGTTTCGTGATCGTTCCTTCTGCTGTCACCCTGGTGAGCTCACGCGTGTAATCATCACGTTCTGCCTTGATCTCTTCCCTCTGGTTCGGCGTCTGCTCGTTTCCTTCATCCATTTTGATATAAGACAGGGGAACCTCTACTGTACCAAATTTCAAAAGATACCCCGCCCAGTCCGTTGCTGCCATCCTGTATCACCTCTCAAATGCACTGGTTCCTGTCTGTTTTATGTACAACTGATTCTGGCGCACTGTTTCGTCAAATATTGTCCTGCCGTTCAGCTGTGCTATGAATTGATAACTGCTGTTGTTACTGATACGGCTTGCCACAGCTCCGGCCAGTTTGTCATAATCAATTGCAGAGCCTTCGTATGATACTGCGCCTTGTGCTGCGTTTATTACATTTGTATCGGGTACCGTATAGTTCATTGCAGCGCCGCTGGCAAACTGCAACTGTTGCAGTGACGGCATATTTCCAGCAGCATATATCGCATCGAGAATATTTCCCAAATTGACGATCATCATATTGGTGCATTCCGTCATGTGCTGAAGGATTGCTGCCCCCAGACTACTGACCGCTTCGCTCATAGCAGACAGCACTGCACTGTACATCGTACTTGCAAGCTGTGATTTATTCAGTACTTCCGTCCTGCCACCAACATGTCCTACAATTTCAGGACCAGCTTCGCCTGCGACAAACATAGTCCCATGAGGGCTGCCACCGGATGCATATGCCGGGATATTCCCCCATATACCATGATTAAAAATTCCGCCTGATGCTTTCTGCGGAAGATCCTTCCAGATGCCCCCATTATATACTCCCCCTGCTTCTCTCCGGAATATGCTCGTTATCGCGCCTACAATTCCTGACAGGACAAGATACCCGCCTTTCACCACATTTGTAATACTCGCCGTCACGCCACCCAATGTCAAGCTTCTTACAGCTTTTACGATACGGTTGGCATTAACAGTCGCTGTTACTTTTTTACCGTTGGCAGATATAGAATTTGACTTTACATTAGCGAGTACTGCTTTGCCGTTGGCGGATATTGCCGACGCCTTCATTCCGACATTCATCGTTTTCCCATTTGCGGAAATCACCGTTGCCTTTACCCCTGTACTCAATACTTGTCCATTCGGCAAAATCTTTGTCGTCGTTACTGGAGTTTCTACTGTCACTCCCTGCTTCGCATAAGCCTCGACAATATTCGCATACATATCATCAATGCCCTTTTCGGAATAGGGAAGCTTGCTCGCATCCACACCAGTCACTTCTGCAATGACATCTAACTTCGCCTGTTTAGACACATCCAGCCCCTGCATTGACAGGGAGATGGTTACCTGTGATTCTTTTGATAAGTTCTCAAACTTCTTCGCCAAGTTATCTGTTTTTTGGGATGCTGTATCAGCTTGCGAGGAATATGTAACCAAATATCCCGTAACGGCATCTATTTCTGTCTGCGCATCTTCATAAGCCTGGTTAGCTTTTTCGTATTCTTCATTAAGGGGCTTTAAAGCAGCATTATTCGCCTCTATCTCGCCCTGCAGATTCGCTATTTCTGTTGCATATCCGCCAGCACCGTCCGCCCCTGCTTCATTGTTCTTTATTGCTTTCAGCGCAAGATCGTTATAATAGTCCAGTTCTTTATTTAAGCTTTCGTTTTTTTCAATCAATGGCTCCATTGCTTCCCTGGTTTCATCCATTGACTTCTTAGCATCCATCTGCGCTGAATACAGTTCCTTCAATGCATCCTGGGCCGCTTCTGTTCTGGCTTTTGTTTTCAGTGCTTCAATCAAGTTGTTAACAGAATCTCTTGTAGTGTCCAGCAATCCTGTCTCAGTGTTGTAATATGTTTCGAGCTGCGGAATCGTATCTTTCAATTTCCTAGCCAGTTCTTTCATTCTTTCTTTTTCGTCATTGGTAAGATCTTCTTTCTCTGCCAGTTTAAAATATTCATCCGCCAGCTCTTTTGCATAGTCATATTCATCCCCAGCTTTTCGCCAATCTGAGGCTCTTTCTATCCTTTCCTGGATTTTATTATTAGCATCCGAAAGTTCTTTTGTAACATTTTTCACATCTAACAGATAGTTATCCCATTCGCTGCCCCCTAAACGTGTTATTACCGCACCTGCAAAATCCAGCAATCCGCTAAATGTGCTGCAGACCAGATCTGCCGCTGACTGCAGGAGACCTCCCCAGTCTACCGTCTTTAATGCATTGGCAATATCGGTTCCGACAGCGCTCCAGCTAATTCCATTCACAGCAGAGCACAATGTATTCAGCAGCCCTTTGGCGGCATTCGAAAACGTCAGCCCAGCCTTCTTCCAGTCAAAAGTAGAAAAGAAGCTGTTTACACTGGAAGCAATTGCATTTCCCCAGCCCTTCCAGTCAGCGCTGCTTACAAACGAATACGCCCCGGATATCGCTGTATTTACTGCGCTTGCGAAGGATTTTCCAATATTCGAGAAAGTATCCACCGTCATGACCTTATTCAGCGCGCTTGCCAGACCGCTGCCAAGATTATTCGCAACACTGGTAAGATTGTCCCACTTGATTGTCTTCAGCGCCCCGTTTATCCCATTGGCAACAAACTGCCCAATACTGTCGAAATGGAGATTCCCGGTAAATGATTCAACTCCAACAATGCCGGTATTAATCGCCTCACCAATGGTCTTTCCTATCATATTGCCAAGACCTGCAGTTTCCACAAAGCCGTTGATCAGCGTCGCCAGCGATTTACCTATTTTCTGCGCGGTTGCCTGGATACCGTCCCATGGAATAGCTTCAAGTGCCTCGTTCAGCTTCTGCCCGATGATTCCGCCAACTTCCGTGAAGTCGGAATTCATCCACGCTTCCTTGACCTTCTCCGCAAAGTCGGAAATAGCCGATGCGATTTCGACATCTTCATACGTGATATCTCCAGCGCCGCCGGCTCCACCGCCACCTCCGCCACCGGAGCCTCCGCCAGAAGAATCCTTTGGCTGGTCAATCACTTTCAGCTCATCATAATCCCCAAGGGCTTTTTCCAGTTCTTCCGCAGCTTTTGTGGCATCCCCGAGACTTCCCGCCGCCCCGTCAGCCGCAGCTCCCACAGCCCCGACGTTTGCAACAGCTTTTTTGTAGAAACTTTTCCCTGTCAGCACAGCAATAAACTGCGCAACTGCATTTGCCGCTGTTGTAACCCAGCTGATAAGAGTGGACAGATATGGCACGACCACAGATACAATCGGCGCGAAAGCCGATGCAAGGCTGCCCTGCAATGCAGATAGCTGTGCCCTAAGACCGCCTATGGCGCCTTTCAGCCCGGCATCATAACCCAGGTATACGTCAAAAGCCGATCCAATCCCGGCAGTCACCTGACGGAACCCGGCACTCAGGACATTAAAAATCAGCGCAGATTTCGCAAGGCTGAATATTCTTTGTCCGAGCCCCGAAATACTATTGCTTATCCCTTTTGCAACGGGACCGAGTCCGGAAAGCGTCATCACAGCCCTTGTACTGAGTTTTGCAAGATTTGCAAAGCCTTTTGCAACGCTCTGCAATCCATAGCCAATGCTTTTAACAGTTTTTACAGCGGCTCCGGCAGCGCTGCTGATTTTCGCAAATGTACTCTGCGCAGCACTGGCAACCATACGAAATCCATTAATCAGATTTTCTATCCAGTTCGAGCCTGCCGTGTTGTTCTGCAGCTGCGCATATTGGTTTGAGAGATTATTAAGCTTTGCCTGTTCCTCAGACAACTGATGACTAAGTGCAGAATACTTTGCAGAGTTATCCCCAAGCGAAAAAGCCTGTCCAGAATCCATGAGATCCTGCATATCTGCCTTCGCGTATTTAAGCTGGTTGGTCAGCTCAGCTAAATCATATTGCATTGACTTAAACTGCCGGCTGTTCGTTTTTCCGCTTAATTCCCTGAACTTATCCATGCGGGATTCCAGTGAAGTCAGTTTCTTCTCCGTATCAGAAATTATCCTTTGCGCTTCTTTATATTCCTGTGTAGGAACTTTGGTGCTTTCCAGCGCCTTCATTTTTGCTTTCAGTGAGTCTATTTTCTGTGCAGATTTTTCCATCTGTTTTTCAAGATTCAGGACCTGCTTTTCTGCTGCTTTCGTCTCAATTTTTGTATTTATACGTATGCTTCCATCATAACCTGCCGACCTTAATCACTCACCGCCCTTTTCCTGCAAATCAATACTCCTCATCATCTTCCGCATCGGCGTATTTTTCAAATTCAGTTATCCGCCGCTGCTCATCCCCGCTTACGGTTCCACCAAGGAAATCATAGATATCTGCGTCCATCTCCTGCTCCTCAACTGAGCGCAGCCTTGGCAGCCCATACACTTCCTTGGCTTTTTTGAACTGTTTTCTCTCCTCGGAACCCATTTTCGGTCTGAATTTACGCTGCCGTATATCTATGACCCGTGTATACGAACATTCCTCAAGAGAAGACAGCAGCCCCATGAATTTCCAAAAATGCAGATATCCAACGGTATCTAAATCAATCCGGTACTGCGCCAGGAATGCACTATATATCCTCCATTGGTCCACGTTAAAATCCATCAGACGCTTATTTGCTTTTTCCCCGCTTTCTTTGTCATGAAACCAGCCATTAAGAAAAAAAGTTACGCATTCCCCTACATCCTGCGCATTTCCCGGTATAGCATCAGTAAATAAAAGCTCCATCATCATGACTGCTTTTTCGCGCTTCGTAAGTTCCGTGTCTTCCTGGAGCAGGCACAGCTGGATACCGATGCGAAAATCCGTATCAATCGCATATGCGCTGCCGTCCGGTGCCTTCCATTCCGTAGGAAGAGTGTCCACCAGCACATTAATCATGGGATATCACTTCTCTTTACTCCCTGTTTCCGGTTCTTCCCATATTTCTGGTTGATCTGTCTGGCCCTTTCCTGGTAGATAGTCTGCAATACCGGGGATATCTCTTCCAGAAAATCCATGATACATTCTTCATCCGGGACAAAATCCGGATTAATTTCATAAAGTGCCCGGAAATACTTTTTCAGCACGTCCTGCCCGAACAAGCCGCCGATGCGGCGCTGGCATTCTTCATACAGCTCGTTCTTGATTTTTACATACAGGGACAGCTGCTCTGTATCCACGCTGGCGTTGCCTTCTTTGTCAGCTGATATCATCGGTGTATCTTTGTATTTCTCATTCATTTCGGAAGCCAGTTTCCCAAGTTCCGCCTGCTTGTCCTCCATCCACTGGATTAGCTCGCTGAACCGCTTTGAAAGCGTGTAATCTCCCGGATTGATCAGTATGTAATCCCCGTATTCATTCAGCTCCACCTTTATCAGCTGGCTGCTGACTTTTTTGCCTATTGAATATGACATATTTTTACCATCCCTTCCAGAAACGGGATGGATCCCGAAGGATCACCCCGTTTATACTAGACCAGTGTCGTTGCGATATTCGTTCAGGCTCCCGTACTTCCGGAGCCTGCCGGTGTAAATGTCGGTTTTTTGTTTTCGACAGTTACTGTTCCCTGCACGCGGGTACCATTCTCGTAGAAATTTACCGGAATCGTATACCCGGATGTGTCGCCGCCATCCTCCTGCGGGACACAGAGTACATCAACTTGATATCCCGTCCCTGACGCCGACTTCACGCCGGTATCCTTTACCTCAATATCCAGCGTTGCAACAATCATTTTAAATGTACAGTTTTCCTCATCTTTCAGCAGTTCATTTGTAATTTTCTGGATCTGCGGATAAATAGAATCTTCCTTTCTGGGCTTGTAGTCAATATCCGATTCTGGCGCAAATCCATTGTGGTCGATATACGGCGCGCCGGTTACGTCTTTTCCATTGGTTACATCCGGATTCATGTTCGTTGATTCAGAATCCATACGGACACCGATCAGCGTCCAGTCCTCTCCATCAAAAGAGATCCACTTCGCTCTCTGCCCTCTGAGTATCTTTCCTGTTTCTCCAGCCATTTTTTCATCATCCTTTCATAACAAATTCATAATTTTTCGTATTTTACAGTTCCATTTCTGACAAACACCATGCTGCCATCATCCTCTGCACTGCTCCGGTAAGTGACAGAATTCATTACGATTTCTGTCACCTCCCTGCCCCCGCTCAGATTCATGCCAGGATTTTCTTCCAGGTAATCTGCGATTCCGTCCATTACCTTCTCAGCCGCCAGCATCTGGCTGTTTCCGGTCGCTGCCAGCTTATAGCACATCTGGAACGGAAGCTGCGCTTCGAAACCACCGGTGACATATTCCTTTGTGTATTTTCCGCCCGGCATCGTTATGAAGCCGATATGTCCGGTTCCGTCAAGTGACTGGTAATCCAGTTTCACTCCTGCCGGGAGCTGCGGATATCCGCTGATTTTTTCAAACAGTCCCTGCCCGATGACATCATATTCTTTTGAAGATAATGGTCTTGCTTCTTCCGGCATATACACCTACTTTCCCCACACTTCAAAATGCGGTATGATCTCAAATCTGTCTACACTGGTAATTCTGAAACAGTTTGAATAATTCTCTTTCATGAATGAAAAGAATCCATCGCCATACTCTTCCGCGTTTACACCGGATGTATTACCCTCAGTGAAAAAGCTTTCATTTCCGCTGTCCAGCGTGAAATATGCTTTCTTTTCATCCGGCTGCAGCCTGCCCCATACTTCCGGCGGCAGGTACGGCTTTGCGGGGACGCTGATCTCGTCACTGATATGCAGTCTTGCACTGTCTGCCGCCGCGTTGCCGCTGTTCTGTATATTGTTGCCACGCGATACCAGCAGCCGGGCATTTCCGATAACTGCCGGAAACCATGTTTCTTTTTCCCAGATGCTATCAACATGCCGGTTCCAGACTGTGACAGTTTTGTTGTAAAACGGATCAGGCATATCAATCACCAGCTTCCCGCATAAAATGGATTATGCCGGAATGCACACGGCTGCATGTACTCCATTAATGCATCCCGGAACAGTCCGTCTCTCTTCTGCCTGTCTGCCAGTGCCTCATCATAAACCGTTTTCCGGATCTCATAGCTGAAAGATTCGCCACCGGACGAACGGCTTTTCATATTCGCGCTGCTTGAATTTCCTGCAAGAGCCTGCTGCTCCGCATTCTCCAGTTTCAGTATGGCATCCACCAGGCTGCACATCCCGTATTTCAGTGCATCCAGTTCATCTTCTGTAAATGCCTCGAAATCTTCGCGTGTGCCGTGCAGTATTCGCTGCCCGTATACGCCATCTGCCGCATAAATGCGGTTAAATGTCATACGGTTCAGTATGTTTTCAGCTTTGCGGCAGAGCCGTTCGAAAAGCTCATCATCCATGGCGCTGCCGCCATATTTGTCTTCATAAAATACAGTATCAACCAGTGCCATGCCGTCCCCTCCTTTAGCCGGACTGTTTCTGTTTTCCGGTGCTCTTCTTCTCCGGAATCACTTTATATCCAGCCTTTTTCCACATGTTGCAGATTACCAGATTCCCACTTGTGAGAATCCGACCTGCCTTATCCTTTACCGTCATCAGCTATTTTCTCCTTTCTCAGAGTCGCCCTGCCCGGAACCGCCCTGCCCGGAGTCATCTGCCCCGGAAGCCTCCTTGATGTAATAGATCAGATCCGGCATGACAGGTTTGCAGCCATAATAATACGGGAGCCCGACATTGTACGCATCGGAAAACGGGATTTTCTCGGCACGGTATGTGCTCGCTTTTACCGGCTCGGCAATGGAGCCTTTGCACATGGCGATCATTTCAACACCTTCCGGCTGATGGTTATTGGAATACACCCATACGCCATGGAATCTGCCAAATTCCTCGATATCCGTCTGCACGTTGGCATTTGCTTTGGTATCGATGTAATCACGCATCTCCTCATACGCTGTCGGGGATAAAACCACATGGATATCATTCTTCTCCACGCCATCCACAAAATCATTCTTTGTCGTGTGAAGGACAAGTGCAAGCTCAGACAGTCTATCCTTCACAGTAGTGCCAGTCGGTGTCAGAGCAGTTCCGCCAATGGCGTCATCAACCGCAACTTCAAAAAACTTTTCATCCAGTTCCCTTTCCATTGCACTCTCGATCGCCACTTTGCGCTCTGCCAGCAGTCCGGGGATGCCGTTAAGGGAAATATCTTTTTCCTCGTATTCCTCGAAAATCTCCCGGTTGATGTCGATATCCACAGATACCGGGAGCGCTTTCCCTGTATCACTCTTTCCTGCTGCCCTTGCCGTACCATACTGCTTGGACTGCGCAGAAGCATATCTTCTTGCGCTTAATGTACCGGCATCCGGATCCCCGGAAAGCAGTGTGTTCTTAAAAATGCTGGAGATCGTTTTCCGCGATACGTTTTTGATAATCCCCTTCAGTTCTTCTGCCAGAAGAAGTTTTCCGTCTTCTGTTCCTGCGAGGTCTTTCAGTTTCGTAATGTTTAATGATTCAGTAGCCATTATTCATCATCCTTTCGTTTAAAAAATTGTTGGTACCGGTTTATTGTCTGGCTGCTCTTTCGGCTTTCCCTGTGACGGCTCCGTGAATTTCGGAACCCTTCCGGCTGCCTGCTGCTGTTTTCCTTCCAGCTCCTTTTCCTCCTGTGTCTGGTAGAAATGGTCTTTCGCATTTTCCGCCTCCAGGTAATCAGACAGACCCATAAATTTGCCATCTTTCCATTTCAGCCCGTCTTCTCCCATGATGTCTGCCATCAAGGATCTGCGCGTTCTCTCCGATGTGATCCCAAGCTTGTCAAATTCCGTTTTCAGAAAATCACGCTGGTCGCGCTGCCGGATCTGCACCTTGGCGTTGTTCTCGGCAGCTTCTGCTTTCTGCTTCCAGTCGTTAAGTTCCGTCTGGATCTGTTCGGGATCAATGCCTTCGAATTTCTGCAGTGTGCTTTCGGCTGTTTCCGCCTTTTCCTTCCAGGTGTCCCGCTCTCCTTCGAGTTTTGAGACCGCCTTTTCGTGCTCGGCAGCATTTTTGTAATGCTTGGACAGGGCTTTTTTCACTTCAGCCTGCTTGTCCTCCGGCACTTCAATACCAAACTGTTTCAGTGTTTCAATAAGTTTCTGCATATTCTTTTCCTCCTGGTCGTGTTTATTGACCTGCCGCCGCAGGTATGGATTCTGCATGGATTAGACCACCATGCGGGGTAATTGCGGACCGTGGGATCGAACCACGATCTGCGGTTAAGGAGACCGCTGTGCTTCCTTTTACACCAATCCGCCATATAAAACGGAGCCAGTCTGTAAAAATCTCTTACAGATCAGCCCCGCCCAGTTCTCATTCAGTTCTGGCGTTCCTTCGGGTTTAATTTCACGCTGCCAGTTGTTTCGGTACATTTTTCAGTATGAAATCTTTAATCTGTTCATATCCCCAGCCATAGCTTATGAGACCGCTCACCAGCATTTCAGCGGACTGCACCGCCTTCAGCTCTTCTTCGCTGAAGCAGTCGCGCAGATTATCCTTCTTGCCGATGCCATATTCTTCCCGGAGCTGGCTGGCGCTTTTCCCAAAGATGGATTTATAAATTACATTGGTATATGTCGAGTACGCGTATCCGTGCATACGCTCATTTTCCTGCGATTCCTTCAATGCATTAGTAAGAGCCTGGCGTACCGCAATGCCTTTTTCACGCTCTCTCATTTTTCCAATAAGCGCTTTTTCCATGGCATTAAACTGGCAGATATAAGATTCCTTGAAACGCATAGCCCTTTCCCCGGTATAGCCCATAACCAGAAGCGTGAAGCCATCGCGAGTTATTAAGTACATTGGTAATGTTTTATTCTGTAACGACTTGTAAGAGGACAGCGCAAAATTGCGCTCTCTAAAATCATCAGAACATTCAAGGCGCTCCACATCACGTAATACATCTGCATGTCTTTTCTCAAATGTCTCTGCTATATCCAGGCTTGTCACGACCGTTACTTCTTCTTTGTTAATTTTCTTGATTTCAACCAGCATCGTACTATTCCTCCTCGATAGTTTTTGAATTTGCGTACAAAAAAACAGCCTTAAACGGCTGTCTGTTTCGCTTTACGTATCTTATAAAAGAGCGACGGATTTCTCCGCCGCTCTTTCTGCTTGCTGTTATAATTTCACTTCTTTTATTTCATTTGTCCTCTAACCCACAGATCATTTTGAGATCGTCAACTCTGTCAAGTAACTCTATGTCACTGTTTCCGTCAAAATCATATTCCGCAAGAAAAAGTATATTTTCCACATCCGCATCATGTACATACGCTGACTGCTCTACATAGCGCTCCACTCTTTCATAAAGATTTTTCATTTCCTCTTTGGAAGTATCCGCATCTGCCTCAAATGCAAGATATGCTTCAATTATCCGGATAGCCTCGTTTACATAATTTATCACCTGGTTGCTAATCAATACATTGCTCGCTATCCTTTTGTAATAAAATCCATTTTCTGGTTCAGCATAGCTTTCCGGACCATATGTATCTACCACTGAAACGGTATCATAGATATGTTTTACGAATTCTGATTGCTCAGAAAACTTTCCTGTTTCAGTTCTCATTGCTGTAATAAATGTATTTTCATCACAATACAGCAGCTTCCCGTAGCTCGGCATATCTTCTTCATCTTTTGGTACAACCATAATTTCGTTTTCTTCCACGCGCTTAACCAATGTATTTTGAGTTTCTCTATCAGAATTATAATAACTTTCAATTCCATCTGGATATACCTCGGATTTAAGTGCTGGTTCAGTTCTGGAAATTGTAATAGATGCAGTTGGCGCAGAAGCTTTCTCCTCTATTTCCATAGCCGTTCCAATGCTATAGAGTCTAAGCCTCCATGTATCGTCTGAGGGAATATCGTAACATTCGATTGATGCCAAAAAATCCGCATCATACTCAAATGAGATATATTCGTCACTGTACGTTACCATATTCTCACACTGTCCCATCATTCCAAGGATGCACCAGAAACATATCACTTCAAATACGGCAACCGCTGTTTTTTTCATACTCCACGTCCTCCCCTCGACACTTTTTCTCATTATACCATCATTTTCCTCAAATTGGAATAGTCCCGTATACGGTAACTGCATTTATTTCGTGCCTGCACGCTTTGCCCCGGCATCTGCATCCGCCTGCTGCTTTCTCCCGAAATCAGCCAGTTTCACCCGCACATAATCCGGCTGCAGGTCGTTTTCTTTGCAGAAATCATTGTATGCCTTATTCTGCTGCACTAATCTGGCAGCAAGCCTGTCATAATCCTCCTGCAGGACAGAACGCACATCGGTCTCTGCAATCCCATTAATCTCATGCTTCTTCATCAGCAGCTCGCGCTTCGTTTTCCGGATACCGCGCTCCATGGCTCTCTGCTTCTGCTGGAGCTTGTAGCGCCTTTCATTCTCTTCTGCTGACAGGGTTTCCCCGCTTCCCAGGAGCAGATTCCCATTCTCATCTCTCCATGGGTTCTTCAGACGCTTATCCCATACGCGGTGGGAATGTCTGCAGTTATATCCATGCGCACCCAGTGGATCCACTACTGTCCCCTGTCCGGTAACCGGGTCGATATCATATCCGGTGGATTCCAGCAGGTTCGGATATCCCGGCTCACTCCCTCTGATGGAAAAAGCCCTTCCCTGCCAGGTGTCATGCCCGGCATATACTGGCTGTCCGTCCCTGGCTGTCCTTGCTCCCGGATGCGCGCTGAACAGAACATAGTTGCTGCCCGTTTCAGTTACATACTGGTTTGTGATCTGCGCTGCCGTCTGGTTCATGGACGTAACCACACACATTCTGACAGCAGCTTCAAGCGTAAGCTCCGTGCCTGTCGGATACCGGACTTTGATTCCTTTTCCGGCGTATTCATCCAGCACCTGGCAGATCGCCATGTTATAGCTCTGCGTTCCCGCTGATACACGCATTTCCGCATCATCCAGCAGGCTGATCAGATCCTGCTGTGTTTTATCCATCGTGGTCCGCGTGAGGTTTTCCAGTTCTGCCAGGGATTTTTTATATTCGGCATCCATAACCTCAATAATCCGGGGATTTCCAAGCGGATCCGTCAGGACAATGCCAATCTGTTCCAGGGTTTCCGCTTCATCCTGCCACGAAGCCAGCACTGTATCCTGCAGGAGTGTTTTCAGCTCTTTTGTGGTCAATCCTGTAAGCGCTGACAGCTTCTTTATGATGGCTTCCCGGTGCATTCCTGCCTGCTGCAGCTTCCAGACCAGCCTGTCAGCCGTGCCGGTCATCTGTCCGGCAGATAACAGACGTCTGGCAATATCCTGCATTACAAACTCTTCCCACTTCTGATATAGCTCGAGAAGCCGGTCTTCTTTTCCTGTAAAATAATCCGGCGGTAACATCTCATTACCCCTTTCCAGCAGTCCGCTTCACCAGATCGATCCATTTCTTACCGTGCGCCGCTTTTGCAGTCTCAAACCAATGTGGACCGGTTCCGGCAGTATAATATGCCAGAGGTCTTCCCGTCGGAGCTTTCACCGGAGGGGACCACCAGCCGATAATATTACCCTCCGTATCTTTCTCCGGGATATTGGGACCATATATTTCTCCCATATACTGATAATGGGCATACGGGGAATCGTACTCGATCTCACCGCCATAAATCCCATCCGGGTATCGCACACTGCCACGCAGTCCGCCCTGCGAGAACGGTACATACGGATCAGAGTCAGACACAACCTGCTGGTTTAAAAGCGCCTGTGCTTCCCTTAAGTTCCCGTCAAGCCGCTTTGTATCAAGCTGGATCGTAATACCGCCAATCGTAGTGTTTATCTTCCTTCTGCATCACTCCACCATAAAATCCAGTGCCATGGCAACACTGAAGTCTTTTACATTCACCAGATCATCTGCTTTGATTTTTGCAATCTGGATTTTCCGCGTCTCAAGACTGAGCAGCTCATCCAGCTCTTTCTTAAACTGCTCCTCCGTACAGTCCGGCTTCAGCACCTCGATTTCGCGTTTTTCCACATGCTCCTCCGTACCTGCTGCCTCGTCTGCCGGAACAGTCACATCTGTTTCCTTTCTTGTGTAGAATTTCTCTCTGAGCGCCTGCAGGTCTTTTTCGTAATTTGCCCTGTATTCCTCCAGCAGGGAACGGTGGTTTCTCATCATCAGCAGGAATGCCCTGCCGTTAAAAACCCGCTCTGCAACCGGTCGTTTCTGTTCTTCCATGATAATCGCGTTCAGATCGTTCGCATGTCCGATCATTTCCCTATTCGTCATCAAATAGCCCTCCCTTACTTCTGTTCAGTTCCTTCTGCTCTGCCGCCGCTTCTGCCACCATTGCCAGTGCCTCGTCCTCTGTCAGACCAAGACGCCGCACCAGAAAGCGCGCTTTCGACATATAACCGGCATTTGCCAGCTGATAGTCAAACATCTTGTCTTCCTGTTCATTTGCCGTGATATCGGCAAAATCGCAGTATAATTCATAGTTTCCATAGTCACCCGGAGACGTCGTCCCGGACATGACTGCCATAGTGTCGATGATATGCACTATCTCATGGATAAAACCGGTCCTTCCGTCGCCATTGCTGTTCGGACGGTCCAGAAGGTTCCGGTATGACAGCACTGTGTTTACCGTGCGCCGTTCCGTGGCTTCCACCTGCGTTGCCGTGGCAATGCTGATCGACTGCCCGTTAAATACAAAATAGCCCGGATCAAATCCGGCTTTATAGGAGAGGATGGACAGATAGAAATTGATCCCGTCAATCCGCGCCTGGGTCTGCAGCGCCGGCGTCCACTGCTGCACAGTGTTTTCCGCTTTCACGCCCCTTCTCAGTCCCATGATAAAATCCGGGATTTCGATTCCGGCGTTTTTTGCAAACATAATAGTGTCTTCATCCACAAACATTGCCGGTTTCGACTGCTCTGTTTCCACCCCGAGGGTCGACATTGCAATATCGAGCCAGCGCAGCTCTTCCGTGCACTCCGCAAAGCTGGAAACGCCCAGAGGGCTGTCCGGATCAATCACATTGCTGTACTGGTTTTTAAGATATACAAACAGTGGACTGTCCAGCCCGTCAATCCGCGCCTCCGGCTGGATATCCTTCCATTTTGTCCGGGAAAGAGCGATCTCTGTCCCGAGAGTATCTGCTGTATCTGAAATAAATGCTTTATTTGATATTTTATAAATGCTTTGCCCCTCTTCTGTTGTCCCGTCAAACCGGTGCCATTCTGCCCGGGTATAATACTTTTTCCCCTCAGCATAATACGAATAAAATGTTGCTGCCGTGATATGCCCGTCACCATCTGCCTCCGTGACAGCAAAACGGTCCGGTGTCAGATACTCAACGCCCGTACCGTTCCATTTTGCCATTATCCCGCCATACCGTATCACCTTTTCCATGATATCCTGCGCTTTTTCCAGGAATGAGCTGTCTATGGCTGCCTGCAGGAAAGGCACATTTCCGCCGGCATATGCAGCATCCATCTTGATATCAATATTCTGTGTAACCAGACCTGCCAGCTCCCGTGCCATGGTGTTCGAAAAACTGATTGTCCGTATAAATTCCTTTTCGCGGAGCCATGGAGGCTTCCCGGCAGCAATATTCATCCAGAGCCGGATTGCGTTCTCCATGTCCGGAGACCGGACCGCATTTACTTTAAATGCTGTATCGATATTGGTTTTAAACAGCATTGCGAACCACTCCTTTACCGTATTTACCAGATTCCTTTAAACCACCGCCTGTTTATTTAATACGTGATCGACAACCGCTCCATATAATGCGTGAATGAATAGTTGAATCCATCCCAGTAATCATTGATGGAACCGATATTCAAGTCTTCCACCTCGTCTTCCTTTTCATCATCCCATTTGAGTTCTGATATTGCTTTTATCAGCCCTGTACAGATGTCCAGTATATAAAGCCTCCCGCTCCGCAGGAGATTGTCCACCAGACGGATCCTGTTCAGTATTGTATCTTTATCACAGCCGTTCATTGTGGTCTGGAGATGATTCTCATATACAGTCTGTGTCAGATCATATATCAGAGTAGATGCCGCATTATCCCCGAAGCATTCACAGATATACCCGTATTTTGCCTCCACCCGCCGGAAGAATTCCAGAAACTTTTCCTGGATCATCTTTGTGTTAACCTCTTCACATACAGGCAGCTTATCCTCATCCAGCACGATCAGCTTTGAGAATCCCGGAAGAAATCCTGTCGCATAGAACGTTGTACGTGACTTGTTTCCGCCGAAATCAATCCCTATGGTGATCATCAAGAACCGGAACTTCAGAACGCCATTCCGGTCAAATAAATCGCTTTCCCGCCAGATATAAGGTCTGCTGTTATCGGCAAAATATTTAAATATCAGTCCCTCTGCCGCTGTCCGGTTTCCGAGGATGTCGCGCTTATACCAGACTGTGTCCTTGTCATAAGTCTGCAGTATCTCACGCAGCTTCTCATCGCTGATCGACATATTATCGGCAATGGTAAAATGTCCATAATTGTACCCGTATCCTGGGTTTTCCTTCTGCATCTTTTCGTGGAAATCCAGAATATCCACATAATACCAGTTTGACGGGGCTTTCGGGTTAAGATCATGGAAAACTTTTCTGTCGCTGCTGGAAAGGGTTCGGTCGAAAACCTCTTTGATAAAATTGGGATGGCACTCATTGGCTTCCGTAATGTACGCCATTCCATAGGTATTTCCCTTGATCAGTTTTTCGTCCCCGTCTTTGCCGCCGCCGGATATCAGAACAATCTTTTCCCCGGTTTTGGTCTGGACATACACACAGTCACGGTTCTGGTACTTTCCCGGCCGGCATCTTCCCTCAAAGAAATTCAGCAGACCGAAGCCATCGCAGTCAAGAATGTTCAGCCGTGCCGTTGCCGTGGAAACCCCGCCGATCAGATGGATGCGGTTTTGATGTGTTTCCAGCAGGCTGCAGAATACCCACGTCTGCAGAACGTTCTTGCTTCCACGCTTGCCGCCTTCTGCAACGCTGAACCATGAATGCAGGCAGCGCTTTGCATATTTGATCTGATTTTCTGTAAATGGCGACGGCTGGTTCATTTCTCAAAGTCCTCTATGTTTCTATCCGGAACAGGGTTTCTGACAATGTCAGCCATAGTCTGGATGCTTTTAAGCAGTTCCTGCACACTATCAGTTTTCTTTTCCTCCGGCTTATCTCTCCACCGATCCGGTCTTCTGTTCTTAAGCCAGAAAATCTGTGCCGTGGTACTAGGGGGAATATGCACTTCCTCGTCTGCATATTCTATAACCTCAGTTTCGAATCGCTCGCCTTTTTCGGTAACCCGCACTTTCTTTACCTTAATCGGCTTCTTTATCGTCACTGTACGGCCCTTGCACGATTCATACAGCTCGTTTTCAATTACAATATCAGCAAGT
This sequence comes from Lachnospiraceae bacterium UBA7225, assembly GCA_002473385.1. GTDB lineage: Bacteria > Bacillota > Clostridia > Lachnospirales > Lachnospiraceae > Marvinbryantia. Next base: position 7,423 of record DKTR01000137.1, on the reverse strand, counting down.
TCTTTACTCTTTTTTAGGGCCTCCGAAATCTCCGGGAATCGCTTCTTCCATTCGTACAGTGTTGCAGGTGCTATCCCTATATTTTTCGCAATGTCTTCATCCGTTGCACCATCTCGCGCCCATGCAGAAAGAAGCATCAGACCATCTTCAGTCAGCCAGTATTCATATTTTCCTTTTGCCCTTGATAGTCACACTCCTTGCTTATTTTATTATTTTCTATACCATGACTTTTTCTTTTGATCCCATAAAAAACCCTTCTCTCTCATTTCGCGACGCAAATCATATGTATTTCCAGATACCGATCTTACATTATCCCAGTTGATTCCAAAAGTATATGTTCGCCCGTTATTAAAATGCGTTACAGATCCCGCCTTTAATGTATATGTAACATCTACTGTATTTGCATTGGGTCTGCTGTCATCAAAATCACCAATTGCCTTCCGGAACTCTAAATTCCCGTCCCCTCTATCTACTGCCTGCAAGACAATATCGCCATAATGAGTTCCATATTTTCCAGACCTTCTATAATACGTCTCGATCGTTTGTTCCTTTGCTTCTTGATCAATAACCGAATTACTGCGCTTCGAAAATCCCGCTCCTCTGCCCCCCACTGCAATCATCCTTTCAAAATAAAAACGGGACTGCATTTCTGCAATCCCTTAACAGTCTGTCCGGAATCGAACCGGATCCTGGTCTATCAACCCGTGCTACCCTGTCACTCCTAACTGTTAAGATAATTATGCCATAGTTTCTTTACTCTTTCAACCATTTTCTTTTCTTCGGTCGTCAAATTGCTCGCACCTTTTTTGCCATCATTTTCGTTATGAACATAACCATGATGAGCATGCGGCTGCATCTTCTTATGCGGATGCCCTAAATCAATGGATTTACTGCGTTTTCCTTCTGCATCATAATATGCTATTGTTTTTAACTGGTTCCTGCTATTGACTGAAACATAAACCCGTCCTTTTGTCTCCGTTTCAAATGGCGCTGTACCATCAGCAAAATTTCCTCTTACAAATTTAACATTCCCGGATTGCAGTACAGTTTTATATTCATTCCCGTATGCGTGCCCTTTATCGCTCACCCCGAATCTCGCACCACGTCCACCCCTTATGCACCACCACTCATCCTGTCCGTAACATGATTTTTATAATAAACCGTCCTTACATTTCCATAATCATAATCTACTTTACCGCCATATATCAGTAATACCTGCGGATGCAGGCGCCGGATCATCTCATCAACTCCGACTTTCCAAAGAGAAAATGCTTCTTTGTTTCGCTTCACTCCTATCGTACTGATCGATAATACACTGTTTTCCGGCAGTCCATCAAAGCAGAAATCAAAGGTCTTTTCTTCACACCAGCTCACAGTCGGAATAACGTTTAATCCGGCACGCTGGCACATCTGTCCGATCAGCCTGCTCCGGTAAATATTCCAGATTTTCATGGCAACCGGCATTTCCATGTATAAAGAAAAATCCGGTGTGAAAACACATTGAAAATCCCTCATTTTCTCTATATATTTCTGCGGACTTGTCCAGACTCTCTCAAACTGGTAGTCATCAATGCAGAAATGTATTCCGACATCTTTATCTTTTGCAGACAGCATATAATTAAACGATACTATATCGTCCGGAATGCAGCCACATGGCTCCAGGAAGGGCATCTGATAGTATCCCCTGCATGCCGATTCATCAAATTCAAGCATATTATAAGCGTCCGCTGTGCGTTCCCTTTCATCCCCATAATATCCATCATCTTCATCCTGCTCATTCTGTTCAATGACATCATTAAGAACATCTGACACATCAAAATCGAATACAGACATATCAATGTCAAAAATTCCTGCCAGTTCTTCCTTCAAAAGAGCATCTTCCCACGAAGTATTGAGCGTAGTCTGATTATCCACCAAAGTATACGCCCTTCGCTCTTCATCGGACAGGTGATCCAAACGGACGCATGGAACCTCGGATATCCCAAGTTCTTTTAATGCCAGAAATGTGCCATGTCCATATACCAGAATATTCTGATGTCCCCAGACGCCCAGCGGACGGGTTAAACCAAACTTCCGGATGGATTCCTTTATCTGTTCAATCTGCTCATGAGTATGCTTCTTGGCGTTCCTGTCATATGGGGTAATCTGGTCGATTGATATTTTAACTGTGTCCATAAAGTTCCTTTCCTGGATTCAATCCATTTTCCTTCCTGTAAAAAAGACGCCCCATATTTCTACAGGGCGCCCACAAAATTATGAGGAAGAAAGACGCAAAAGAAAAGAGACAGGATCATGGCTCCCCGCCTCTTAAACTTTTGCAGTATAAGTATAACATAGATTTTTTATAAATTGTATAAATCTTGCAGAACATTACTAATTCGCTGTGACACACGTGCTTGCGTATAGCCTACAGCCTCAGCTACCTCTCTTTGCTTCGCTCCCTCCAGAAACACCATCTCAAAAATCTGCCGGTCCGTACTGTCCGGTATTTCTCTGACAAACTGCTCTATCTCCAGCGCCAGCTTCTCACATTCTTCTTTCCGCTGCTGTCTGATCCGCATGCGTCTTGAAATCATATCCGCTTCTCTCGGCTCATCCATCTGGACGCTGAAATGCTCCTCTATGTACGGAAATTCATGACTGGAACCCTTTACCTTGCCGATTACGGTCGGTATGTCAAGCGCCCGTTCCCGCAGTTTGTCAATCGCCTTATCCAGTCCGGCAATTTCTTTCTTCAGTGCCCGGTACTGCTTCAGCTTGTCTCTCGTCATTCCCATCGGTATCCCCTCCCTCCCGGCATAACTACTGCCTGTATATCTTCGCTTTCTTTTCCTGCAACTGGCAGAACGAGAAGCATTCCTTGTGCGGATACCCGTTCAGGCTCTCGCACAGCGCATAATCTCCGCATACCTGCAGCACCCTGTATTTCCTCAGTGTTTTATCATCTTCTTTTACGGCTGCATTTACCGGAATCTTATGGTGCAGTATGATAATATCTCCCCGCTGCAGATCTCTTAATTCGCAGATCCTTATCCGTTCCATCCCTCTACACCTCCGAATAAAACCTTGCAGCCTGCTGCACCTCTGTGCGTTCCAGCGCCTGCTCCGGCGTGATGCCGTGGTCTGCGGCATATCTGTTTACGTATTCCCGGAATGCCCGGTTGAACATGTATTCATTCTGCATTTGTTCATCTCGCCCTTCCTCTAATTCATAAAGCCCTGTATCTGTCTTCAAATACCGCGTCCCCGTCTCCTGATCCAGCAGAACCGTCCCGGCGTAATCTCTCTCGATCACGATGTATTCCGGCTGCCGTTTCTCTTTATCCAGTGCTCCGTCACATAAAATGAAAAGAATCAAAAATATTAATCTCATAGTACTTTTCCTTTCCTCTACTTTCGATTAACTATATATTC
>DKTR01000137.1:0-3725 GCA_002473385.1 Lachnospiraceae bacterium UBA7225 | reverse complement strand
TACTTTCGATTAACTATATATTCTATTCATAGCATTATTTTCAAGTTCTCACTCAAATCATAACTGCCTGTTACTTTCCTAACGAAAAAAGCTGCTAACCTTATATTGGCTAGCAGCTTAATGAACAATCATTCTTGATTTACTAATATATTTTCATGTCTAAATGTTCTTCACCACAAAGCAAAAATATCTCCCTTCACCAACTATGACATGCAAATCTATGTACCTCATCTATAAATTCCTCACTCATTTCGTATTGTTGGATTGTTCTCATAATGTCCTGATATTGTGATTGTGTAGCATCTTTACTCCAATTCCCAATCTTGTTTTTTATTTTCCGTTTAATATCAGCACGAATCCTTGTTTTCGCCGACGACCTGCCCCTATACTCCGGACGAAGACGCATAAGTTGACGGGAAATGCTGAGTCTAATTTCCGAATTGATAGATTCCTGCTGTTTTGCAGTCAATGGCATATCTTTGTAAATTCCATTACTCTGATTCTCGCCCTTTGAAAATATATCCGCCAGTACTGAAAAACACTGAATCATTGCAGCTCGCTCTCTATCTGAAAAACCAGACACTGCCGATTGCTCAAGAATGTTCTGTCGCTCTTCCAGATTTTTAATCCGTTTCGTAAGCACTGTATTTGTTGCTGCCAGATTAAACGCCTGTATCTTTAACTGATCAAGTTCTGTCAGCTGCTGATTCGCTACGACATTTTTTAAGGCTTTCTCAGTTTTGATAAAATAATTACGCGCCGCCTCACCTTTAGACGTTTTCGACGTCATCGAAAGTTTTTTGGCAAAATTAGCTGTCAATTTATAATCTTCACGCCGTATTTTACCACCTGTGGGCGTCTCGTCCTCAATGACGAGTCGCAAATAATCCGTATTTTCTTCGGCAAATTGATTCTCTGTGATGTTTACTTTGCACCACCGGGAAAAATTGTCTGGTCTTAATTCCAGAAACGCATATAACTTTCTTGCTGTAGTCATACCGTTCTCATCAATCCCCACCGCGATCTCGATTGGCGTTTGCTCCGTTGTATTTATTAACTCATTCATGATACCAGCCCCCTCTTTTCAAGATATCTTAATGCAATCGTATAAATGCAACATAAAAATCTGGTATCCACTATCATGTCCAGAAATTCTACAGTTTTCTGACGGTATTCTTTGTTAAGAGATTCGTTTACAGTTTTACTCATACCGCTACCCTCGCTTTCAGCACATACGCATTATTCAGTTTTGTCAAATCATCAGCAATCCGATCAAGATACCTTGATATACCAAAAAGAGCATCATTCATTGCGTTTGGAGTAAGTGTATCCGTTGTTTCGTTATCCAACTGATTTGATAAGCCGACAATTATCATTGATACTCCGGTGATTTCTACCGATAATTCGTATAAATCTTTATTCATGCCGCATCACCGCCTTCCGACCGAATCGTGGGAACGCTTCCATTGCACTTCCATGCAGCAAGTAACTTCCCCATTTCCGGTTCACTCATTCTAGCAATTACCTTAAAGGCTTTAAAGAGATATGGCTTCTTTTTCATTTCACTCATGATATCCTCACGTTCTTTGAATTGTCGCATCTCCTCTTCTCTTCGCCTGTTTGTATCAAACCAGCGCCAGTACGCTATAGGCTTTTCACTAAAAACTGTAAGCTCTTTATTAAAAAGATATCCTGCTTCAACACCAAATAGTCTGGAAAGGCCAAGTGCTTCGCTTGCCGTAATAGCTTCTTCTCCCCTCAATTTCGCCCAAATTTCCGAATCATTTTCTTCTCTGTAACATCCAAGCCCCATATGGTCTCCCAGTGTGCAGATACTATACCCGCTTTCCCGCCATTCAGCAATTAAATTCGGATATGGATATTGCTGTAATTTCTCATTTGGTAATCTGCAATAATTCATAATTTTAAAATCCTCCGCTTTCAAAAGTGTTTGCCAAAAGGAGGTATGCAGTGCTATACTATTTACATCCTCCTAGTGGGGTGGCGTTCGCAAGTACTTTCTCAGGGCAAGGCGAGCGCCTTTTTTACTTTCCGATTTCTTCATCGATCTTCTCATTAAGCCATTGCGTCTTTGTTTTTCCTTTTTCTTTCAGCTTCTCTTCCAAAGCATTTAGTTTTTCCCTTGAAACTGAAATATTAAACTGACCAATAGTTTTACGTCTTTCTTTGAAGTACTCGGATGTATTTCTTTTAGCAACCAAAAGCAACACCTCCTCTTTGATTGCTAGCTAAAGTATATTATGTTAGCTAGCAAATGTCAATAGGTTTTTAAAATATATGCGCCTAAAATAAACCACTAGCCAATATTCAATTATCAAGGTACATGTTTCATTTTTCTCAGTTATCGTTTCCCGCAAACATCATGTTCGCTATACTTTCCTCATTCCTTACCTGGTCCTTCCAGAACCAACTTAATCATTTTGCCTTATGTCGGCTCCTTTTCATTTACTTACATTCCCAGTTCCGCACGGTTCCTTCCGATCGTCCCGTCCCCATATGCCAGCTCCATCGGCTCATGCCCGTAATATCTCCTTATCGGATTTATGGCGTTGAGCCACCGCTCTGGGAAATCCGGCATGGCCTGTAATTTGCTCGTGAGACCATTGTCATTCAGTTCTCCCTTCGGAATATCGCGTGTCAGTTCATATGCGGTCTGGACTGATGTATGCAGTACAGCCGCGATCTGTTTCGGCGATTTTCCTTGTCCGTATAATTTATGTGCAGTCCCTGCTATTAAGTTTCTGTCCATTGCCTGTCTCCCCCATATCCTTCTGTTTTTCCTCAAGATAATCCGCAAAGGCTACCATCAGCTTCTGTCCGAGCCTCGAATGACACTTCTGGTCTATCTCCTCCGTCCGCCTTATAACGGCAAGCCAGAATTCATCATTATCTTCCGGTATGTAAAATTCTTTTATCATGTTCCAGAGCATTCCCATCATTTCCGATTCGTTGGGGATGTCTGCTTTTGTCACGCCTGCCATATAACACCTCCATACCGCATTAACGGTGTCACCTTTATTTTTTATGTTACCGCTGTGTTCCGTTCTGTGTTCCCGCGCAAACCCGCGTAAATACTGGATTTTTTGTCATACGTAACACAGTAACACCTTTTTTGTGTACCCCTACGCGTGGGGATAAAAATAATAAAATTCCCATCTTAAAAAAATATTTTTATTTTTCTCTATATATAGATGGTTTTTCCGGTGTTCCAGGTGTAAAAGTGTTACCGTATCCCGCAAACCCGCATAAATACTGGATTTTTTGAACATTTTGCGGTATCACCTGCCGGAACACAGGGGCGTTACTCAAGTGAACGGAATTGTTTCCTGCACACCATCTTCGAGCTGCAGGAACCCGTTTTTATCCACCTTCATCCCATTTCCGAGATGTTCTGAACCGTCCGCATCTGTCTCTTTTTCCTCTGCCAGTTTCAGAAAAATGCAGCGCACCTTCTTGCCGCCGATGCTCTTCACCCTGCTCCTCTTTCCTTGGCAGTCCGTCTGTATCAGTTTCTTCCGCTCTGCCCACGACAGAAAAGATTTCCGTGAAAAACCTCCCTGCTGGCACAGCTCATTGAATGCCTGCGGATAAAAGGCAGCATAATCCCCGTCAATGATCCCCCACTTCTCAATATTTGCAGTTGCGTCGAACCGGCTGCTGTTCATTGCTATCTTGTCCAACAGGAACCGGTAGCACCTCTCATT
>DKTR01000073.1:25849-29081 GCA_002473385.1 Lachnospiraceae bacterium UBA7225 | reverse complement strand
CAGAGCCGGCAAAGACGCCGAGGGAAAAACAGGGGATGGTGTAGGAATCCTGCTTCAGATTTCGCACAAATTCTTTTCCAGAACCTGCAACGCCCTCGGTATTTTTTTGGGTAACGAGCGGGAATACGGCATCGGACAGTTTTTCTTTCCACAGGATGAGCTGAAGAGAAAACAGGCGATGAAAATGTTCGAGATTATTCTGAAAAAGGAGGGGCTGGAATTCCTTGGCTGGCGCACCGTTCCGACGGTACCGGAAATTCTCGGGCAGAAGGCGCTCGATAAGATGCCGTACATCATGCAGGCATTTATAAAAAAACCGGCGGATGTGGAAGTAGGACTTCCGTTCGACCGCAGACTGTACGTGGCGCGACGCGAGTTTGAGCAGAGTAATGAAAACACCTACGTTGTTTCACTCTCCAGCAGAACCATCGTCTACAAGGGTATGTTTCTCGTAGGACAGCTCCGCAAATTCTTTACCGATCTGCAGAGTCCGGATTATGAATCGGCGATCGCTACCGTACATTCCCGTTTCAGCACCAACACAAATCCGAGCTGGGAGCGTGCACATCCGAACCGTTTTATTGTACATAACGGGGAGATCAACACGATCCGCGGCAATGCAGACAAAATGCTGGCACGCGAGGAAACAATGGCATCGTCCTATCTGCAGGATGATTTCCATAAGGTGCTGCCGGTGATTAATATGTCCGGTTCTGATTCCGCGATGCTGGATAATACACTGGAATTTCTTATCATGAGCGGCATGGATATGGCACTTGCCATGATGATCCTGATTCCGGAGCCATGGGCAAACAACCAGAATCTCTCACAGAACAAGCGTGATTTCTACCAGTATTATGCGACCATGATGGAACCGTGGGATGGTCCGGCGGCGATCATGTTCAGCGACGGCGACCAGGTGGGTGCGGTGCTCGACCGCAATGGTCTGCGTCCGTCACGTTACTACATCACAGATGACGGTTATATGATCCTGTCTTCTGAGGTGGGCGTGCTGGACATTCCTCCTGAAAAAATCGTCCGGAAGGAACGCCTGCATCCTGGTAAAATGCTTCTGATCGATACCGTGAAGGGGAAAATCATCGACGACGAGGATCTGAAAGAATACTATGCGTCACGTGAGCCGTATGGAGAGTGGCTGGACAGCAATCTGGTATGTCTGAAGGACCTGAAGATCCCCAATGTGCGGGTGCCGGAATATACGGATGAGGAGCGTGCAAGGCTGCAGAAGGCTTTTGGCTACACCTACGAGGAATACCGCACTTCCATCCGCAGCATGGCATTAAACGGGGCGGAAGGAATTGCTTCTATGGGTATCGATACCCCGCTGGCAGTGCTTTCTGACGAGCAGCAGCCGCTGTTCAACTACTTCAAGCAGCTGTTTGCGCAGGTAACGAACCCACCTATCGACGCTATCCGTGAAGAAATCGTAACATCAACGACCGTTTACATCGGAGAAGACGGAAACCTTCTGGAGAAAGCGCCGGAAAACTGTAAGGTGCTGAAGGTGAATAACCCGATTCTGACAAACACCGATATGTTGAAGATCAAGCATATGAAGGTGGAAGGCTTTAAGGTAGCGGAGGTTCCGATTACTTATTATAAGAGTACCAGCATCGAGCGTGCGATTGAGCGGCTGTTTGTGGAGGTCGACAAGGCGCACCGTGATGGTGTAAATATTCTTGTGCTGACAGACCGCGGCGTGGATGAAAACCATGTGCCGATTCCGTCGCTGCTTGCCGTGTCTGCTGTGCATCAGTATCTGGTCAAGACGAAGAAGAGAACGTCGCTTGCCATCGTGCTGGAATCCGGCGAGCCGCGCGAGGTGCATCATTTTGCAACGCTGCTGGGTTACGGGGCCTGTGCGGTCAATCCGTATCTGGCACAGGAAACCATCCGTCAGCTCATCGACAGCCGCATGATCGAAAAGGATTATTATGCGGCAGTCAACGATTATAACTCGGCAGTGCTGCACGGGATCGTCAAGATCGCGTCGAAGATGGGAATCTCCACGATCCAGTCGTACCAGGGCTCCCAGATTTTTGAGGCGATCGGTATTAGCAAAGAAGTGATCGATAAATATTTCACCAATACGGTAAGCCGTGTGGGAGGCATTACCCTGCAGGATATTGAAAACCAGACGGAAGCGCTGCACAACGAAGCATTTGATCCGTTAGGACTCGGCACTGATCTGACATTGAACAGCATCGGGCGTCATAAATCGAGAAGCCAGGGTGAAGAGCACCGCTACAATCCGCTGACCATCCATCTGCTGCAGGAGTCGACGAAGCAGGGAAATTATCAGATGTTCAAGGAATATACGGCGCGTGTGAACCGCGAAGAATCCGGCTATCTGCGCAGTCTGATGGAATTTAACTATCCGGCGGAGGGCGTGCCTATTGACGAGGTGGAGAGTGTGGATGAGATCGTAACGCGCTTTAAGACAGGAGCGATGTCCTACGGTTCCATTTCACAGGAGGCGCACGAGACGCTGGCGATCGCCATGAACAGACTGCACGGAAAATCCAACTCCGGTGAGGGCGGCGAGAGCGATGAACGTCTGGCATCGGCGGGCACGGCAAACGACCGCAGCTCGGCGATCAAGCAGGTGGCAAGCGGACGTTTTGGCGTGACCAGCCGCTATCTGGTGAGCGCAAAAGAATTGCAGATCAAGATGGCGCAGGGCGCAAAGCCGGGCGAGGGCGGACATCTGCCGGGCGGAAAGGTGTATCCGTGGATCGCAAAGACACGTCATTCAACACCGGGTGTGAGCCTGATTTCTCCGCCGCCGCACCACGATATTTATTCCATTGAGGATCTGGCACAGCTTATTTATGATTTGAAGAATTCCAATAAAGATGCACGTATTTCCGTGAAGCTGGTATCCGAGGCGGGTGTTGGAACCGTTGCGGCGGGCGTTGCCAAGGCGGGAGCACAGGTCATCCTCATTTCCGGCTATGACGGCGGAACCGGAGCCGCACCGCGCAGCTCCATCCACAATGCCGGGCTTCCGTGGGAGCTGGGCCTTGCCGAGACGCACCAGACGCTGATGATGAATGGACTGCGCAATAAGGTTCGCATTGAGACAGACGGTAAGCTGATGAGCGGGCGCGATGTTGCTATCGCGGCGATTCTCGGCGCGGAGGAATTCGGTTTTGCTACCGCTCCGCTGGTAACGATGGGCTGCGTGATGATGCGTGTCTGCAACCTGGAT
>DKTR01000073.1:19457-25583 GCA_002473385.1 Lachnospiraceae bacterium UBA7225 | reverse complement strand
GTCTGCAACCTGGATACCTGTCCGGTGGGCGTTGCCACCCAGAATCCGGAGCTTCGCAAGCGCTTCCGCGGTAAACCGGAATATGTTGTCAATTTCATGCGCTTTATCGCACAGGAGCTGCGCGAATACATGGCAAAGCTCGGTGTGCGTACGGTGGATGAACTGGTTGGCAGAAGCGATTTCTTAAGAAAAGGTGAGGGATTCTACAAGGAAAAAGCGGCGCGTGTGGATCTAAGCGCTATTCTCGACAATCCCTATGCCGGACAGAAGTGCACCTTTGAGCCGGAGCATGTTTACGATTTCCATCTGGAACGGACAGCGGATGAGAAGGTGCTGCTGAAGAAGCTGAAGGGCGCGCTGGAGAAGCGGCAGAAACGCAGCATCGAGGTGGACGTTTCCAATGTGGACCGTGCGTTCGGAACGATCTTTGGATCGGAGATCACGAAGCTGTATGGCGATACTCTGGAGGATGATACCTTTACCGTAAAGTGCAGCGGCGCAGGCGGACAGAGCTTTGGCGCATTTATCCCGAAGGGACTTACCCTGGAGCTGGTGGGCGACAGCAACGATTATTTTGGCAAGGGGCTTTCCGGCGGCAGGCTGATCGTGTATCCGCCGAAGGGTATCAATTATAAGCAGGATGAAAATATCATTATCGGCAATGTGGCGCTCTACGGCGCGACCAGCGGCAGCGCATACATCAACGGCGTGGCAGGCGAGCGTTTCTGCGTCCGCAATTCCGGCGCAGTTGCGGTAGTGGAAGGTGTCGGCGAGCATGGCTGCGAATACATGACCGGCGGCAGGGCGGTCATTCTCGGCAGAACAGGCAAGAACTTCGCGGCAGGTATGAGCGGCGGTATTGCCTATGTGCTGGATGAGGACAGGGACCTTTATAAGAAAGTCAATAAAGAGATGGTTGCCATTGAAAAACTGACGAACAAGTACGATGTGGAAGAACTGAAGAAGATGATCCAGGATCATGTTGCTTACACAAACTCTGTAAAGGGTAAGGAGGTTCTGGAGCATTTTGAGGAATATCTGCCGAAGTTTAAGAAGATTATCCCGAACGACTACAAGCGGATGATGAACACCATTATCCAGATGGAGGAAAAGGGACTGAGCAGCGAACAGGCACAGATCGAGGCATTTAATGCTATTAAGAAGAGATAGGAGGAGACGAAGATGGGAAAACCGACAGGATTTATGGACTATGAGAGGGAGACCGCTGAGGCGGCTTCCCCGAAGGTCCGTATCAAAAATTTCAATGAATTCCATACTCCGCTCTCCAGGGAGAAGCAGCGCCAGCAGGCAGCGCGCTGTATGGCGTGCGGCGTACCATTCTGCCAGTCGGGCATGATGATCGGCGGCATGGCATCCGGCTGCCCGCTGAATAATCTGGTGCCGGAATGGAACGATCTGGTTTATACAGGAAACTGGGAGCAGGCATATCTGCGTCTGATGAAGACGCACTGCTTTCCGGAGTTTACGTCGCGCGTGTGTCCGGCGCTCTGTGAGGCGGCATGTACCTGCAATCTGAATGGAGAGCCGGTAGCAACGAAGGAAAATGAGCGCGCGATCATAGAGAATGCTTACGAGAAAGGGCTGGTAAAACCGAACCCGCCAAAGGTGCGTACCGGTAAGCGGGTGGCGGTGGTCGGCAGCGGACCCTCCGGTCTTGCTGCGGCAATGCAGCTTAATAAGCGGGGGCATTCGGTAACTGTGTTTGAGCGCAGCGACCGCATCGGCGGGCTTCTGCGTTACGGAATCCCGAATATGAAGCTGGAGAAGCATATCATTGACCGCCGTCTGGCGATCATGGAGGCAGAGGGCATTACCTTCGTGACAAATGCAAACATTGGAGAGGATATTCCGGCGGAGCAGCTTTTAAAAGACTACGATCGCGTAGTGCTCTGCTGCGGCGCCTCCAACCCGCGCGACATTAAGGTACCGGGGCGCGAAGCAAAGGGAATCTATTTTGCGGTGGATTTCCTAAAGGCAACTACCAAAAGCCTGCTTGATTCCAACTTTGAGGACGGAAAATATATTCCCGCAAAGGGCAAAAAGGTAATGGTGATCGGCGGCGGCGATACCGGAAACGACTGTGTCGGTACCTCTATCCGTCTGGGTGCGGCGAGTGTGCTGCAGCTTGAGATGATGCCGAAGGCGCCGGATACGCGCGCGGCAGGCAACCCGTGGCCGCAGTGGCCGAGAGTCTGCAAGACTGACTATGGTCAGCAGGAGGCAATCGCTGTATTCGGGCATGATCCGCGCGTTTACCAGACGACTGTCACCGAATTCATTGCCAATAAAAAGGGCGAGGTTTGTCAGGCGAAGCTGATAAAGCTGGAGAGTAAGCGGGATGAAAAGAGCGGACGCATGATGATGGTGCCTGTGGAGGGCACAGAGGAGATCGTGGACGTCGATCTGGTGCTGATCGCAGCAGGTTTCCTTGGCTCCCAGAAGTACGTGACGGATGCCTTCAAGGTGGCGCTCGACGGGCGCACCAACGTGGCGACAGAACCAGGCAGCTATCAGACCAGTATTCCGAACGTGTTCACCGCAGGCGACATGCACCGCGGACAGTCGCTTGTCGTGTGGGCGATCCGCGAGGGACGCGAGGCAGCAAAGGCGGTGGACGAATCGCTGATGGGGTATACGAATTTACAGTAACGGTTTAGCCATCTGGCATCAGATGGCGGATTTATGCTTGCATAAGAATCCGGCGACTGACAGCCAGATGATAGTAATCCTGCAGGGAAAACAGTTCTCTGCAGGTTTTTTTATGCACAGGTCAGAGAGAATTTTTCACCTTCCATTCCTGCGGCGAGATGCCAAAGGTGTTTTTAAAGCATTTTGAGAAATAAGCAGGTGTTTGGAAACCGGTTTTTTCAGCCACTTCCGATATACGGGAGGCAGGTTCTTTTAATAGCTGAAGCGCATGCTGCAGGCGGACATTGTTTAAATATGCATTGAAATTGCTGCCTACTTCTTTTTTAAAGCTGCGGGACAGATATTCCGGGCTGATGTAGAGTGTCTGGGCTACGCCGGACAGAGTGATTTCCTCCATATAGTTTTTTTCTATAATAGAAACGGCCTGTGCAATTCTCTGAGAGCAGCGGGTGCAGGTAGCGGGATGCTGCTGCAGTCGTTTTAGTGTATCTGTCAGGCACTTCTGGAGTGAAGCGATTCTGCAGGAATCCTGGAACAGTGCAGATATTTCCTGTGTATACTGATAATAGGCATCTCTGTCAAATGGAACTGTATGCGAATAAGCTGTCTCACAAAAATTCTGGCACATTGCTTTCAGATTCGCAATATCCGGATAAAGAGTTCTGGCTGCGTAAGTAAAAAAATCTTGAATCTGTGTGTATGCCAGATCAAATGCCCCCGAACGGAAAGAGTCTATAAGGTTGAGATAATATTCCTTTAACTGTGCCTCCTGCGCGGTGGGATAGTGCTCCGCGCGATGGACAGTGATACCGTAGAAATCCAGATTACGACAACTATAAAGCAGCCGCAGACTGTCTAAAAGCAACAGGGAGTCAGTGCGGATATCTGAATAAAGAAGCAGTGAAGGTGCATTATATTTTTGCAGCTGCCGGTTGTATGCAGCCTGTCTCTGAAGCTGGATCAGCAAGCTTGGCTGGCGTATTTCCACACAGCCCAGATAAAGACGTTCTTCAATTGCCAGACAGAATTTTGCTTTTGCGTAATCAACAAGAGGAAGAAACGGGGCAGAATCTGCCGCAGTCTCATCAGGGGATAGCTTCAATACAAAACAGTAATAGCTGTTTTGCGGCACGAAATCTCCATAGGAGGAGAGCAGAGCACAGAAATCTGCAGGCTTATACAGATCAGAAGAAAGCGGGCCCCGCAGCTTCTGGCACAAGCTGTGCAGATCAGAGACGGGACGCTTTTTCTGACGGAAATTTTCAATAGCTTCCAGAAGCTTCCCTGAATCGACTTCTGTTTTTAGAAGATAGTCGACAGCATCGTTTTTAAATGCGCTGCGCACGAAGGGGTAATCGTCGTAGCTGCTGAGTACGATTACTCCTGTGGAAATATTTTTTTCGCGCATTTTCTCCAGAAGCTCCAATCCATCCATATGCGGCATACGGATGTCAGTAATGACCAGTCCGAAAGCGGATGCGTCCATCTTTTCAAGTGCTTCAAGACCGTTTTTAGCACTCTCAACTTCAAAATCGGGATGTTCGGCAGTAATCATGTGAACCAGTCCTTCGCGGATAGGATATTCATCATCAACTACTAATATTCGAAACACGATATTCACCTCCAAAGTGTCTGGGAATGGTAATACGGATAACGGTACTGTAATGCGGATCTTTTTCCAGGGAAAGCCCGTAGGAAGAACCGTAAAGAGTGCGGATCTGATCCTGGATGTTGTGCAGACCGATATGTGAGGGAGCGGCGGAACCGATGCCTTCCAGAATACGGTGAAAGGCTTCCGGAGAAAATCCGATGCCGGTATCGCATACTTCAGCATAGATATCATGCGTGTTTTCACGGAAACGTATCATCAGACTGACCGCAGTATCTGTTACAGGAATGGCATGCAGAAAAACATTTTCCACAAGGGGCTGTATGAGGAAACGAGGGATAGAAAGCTCTGCCATTGTTTCCGGAAGATCCATCTGCAGCCGGACATTGTTGTTGTAACGCAGATTCTGAAGCTTTACATATTGCGAAAGAATGGCTGTCTCATCCAGAAGGGCGTGTTCAATCTGATTGGAACCGACAGTATCTTTCAAAAGTGCAATCAGCAGCGTAATCATTTCACTGGCTTTTTGATTTTCCTTCATTGAAATCATGCACTTTATAGAAAAGAGTGTATTATACAAAAAATGCGGGTTAATCTGCGCTTTCAGAAAACGGAAATGAGCATCATTTGCTTTTTTCTCGGAAACACGGATATCCTGCAGAAGACAGGTTATCCGGCTGCTTAAATGATTGTAGCAGTCTGCAATGCTTACGATCTCATGGATGTTTGTCTGGATATGGATTTTGGCAAAATGATTTTCAATGGAATTTCCCATTTCCAGAATAATCCTGTTCAGCGGTCTGGATATATAGGAGGCTGTTATAATGATGATGAGCAGAACCACGGCAAAGATGGCAAGAGCGATTCCTATAATGCGCAGGATAATACGGTGCAGCGGGGCGAGTACGGTGGACAGAGGAAGCTGCTCGTAAATAGTCCATCCAGTGAAGGAAGAAAAATATTTTACACTGAAGCAATGAATTCCTTCCGGGTTGGTATGGGTTGAGTAATTGACATTGCCGCGGACAAACCGGTAATCCGGGAGATAGCTGAGCGTCGTTCCGATAGCTTCCGGAATGTTGGAGGAAATGACAACGGAATTTTCATTCAGCAGAAAAAATTGATTTTCCTCTGAGGAAAATTCCTCGTAAACAGAGCGCAGCACTGCTTCCGGGACATATACGATGATAGAACCGGCGTAGCTTTCGTTTGTGTTATATATATTTTTTACGACAGCAAATCCCAGGAAACCGGAGGCTGCTTTATCAGAGGGGGTTGCAAAATTGCTTATGGTGTAATCGCGTATATTGAGAGATTTTTGCTTTGTAAACCATGCATATGAGCTGAAACGGTGTATTTCCTCGTCGGAAAGATTTTCTGTAGAGTAAGAAAAACCGTTTTCACTGAAACAGACGATCTCAAAAGAGAGACGCGCCTGCTGGAAAGCCTGGTCATACTTGGAATAGAGCTCGTCAATTTTTCCCTTTATAGTGATATTGTTCCGGACATCGTTCACACTGCTGAGGAGTGTACCGGCAATACTTTCATCCTGATACAGCAGTTGGGCGATTGTTTTTGTGCCGCCTGCAATAGAATCAAACTGTTGTGAAAAGAGATGAAGCTGGTCTGTGTAGTTGTTACTGAGCTGTGTAAGGATTTCCTGGCGGAAAAATACATAGTAGCACAATGAGAGCAGAAATGTAATGGCGGCCAGAAGCACAGACATAACGATAATCAGCAGCTTTTTAGTGGAAATTGTATGTGAATGTTGCATAATATCGTCCTTCCTAAATGATAAAAGTAAGTGTATTATATATAAAAATAAGAAAAATATCAATGTTTTTAAT
>DKTR01000073.1:1222-19182 GCA_002473385.1 Lachnospiraceae bacterium UBA7225 | reverse complement strand
AAAAATATCAATGTTTTTAATGGGAGTGGTCAATATTGTAAAAAAATATCAAATTTTTGCAAACCCGGTTCTGGGAGATAAAAAAAAGAGAACAAAAAAGGGAAAATACAGGTTAATTATTTGATAGAGAAAAGGGAACAAGACATTGTATAATCATGGCAGTTCAGATGAACAAAGGAACGGGAAGATTAAAAAAGGAGGATTATAACTATGAAGAAAAAAGCAGCAGCAGTTCTTATGGCAGCAATCACAGCAGCAGCGGCATCACTGGGAACGGTGACAGCACTGGCAGCAGAGGAAGAGCCTGTAACCATCCGTGTGGCGACTCTGGCACAGCAGCTCAGTCTGCCAATGTATTACATCAGTGAGCAGGGCTGGGATGTGGAAAATGGATTTAAGCTGGAAATCACCACTTTCTCGCAGGGAACAGGAATCAACGAAGCGCTTGGTTCCGGGCTGGTAGATGTCTGCACGATTGGTGCTGCAGGTGTGAATTCCTGCTGTATCTATGATGCGGTGTATCTGTTTTCTCATGAGGACAGTGCAGCCGGGCAGCAGGTAATGGTGAGAAACGACAGCCCGATCGCCCAGGAAAAGGGTTATCTGGAAGATTATCCGGAGCTTCTTGGCTCTCCGGAAACCATTAAGGATGCGACGATTCTGCTGCCGATGGGAACCGGCTCGCAAATTAATGTGGATACCTATCTGGACCGCTTCGGTCTGACAGAGGATGATGTTACGCTGGTAAATATGGATACGGCTCCGGCATACCAGGCGTTTGTATCGGGAGAAGGGGATATGGCTCATACCTGTTATCCGACGGCGGATGAATATGATCCGGAACAGTATACCGTTGCATTCAGCATGAACACAGTGGGACTGCCTTATTACGATAATATTATTGCATCCCGCAGCTTTTTCGAAGATGAGAAGAATCATGATGCGCTGGTGGCACTTTGCGTACAGCTCCTTCGGACAGCAGAGACCTTTAAGGATGACACAGTGCTGATGGATACGATGATGGCGTGGTATGAATTAAATGGACAGACTGTCGACAGAGATAAGATTGAACATCAGGTTCTGGAACGTCCGTTCTTTACTTATGAGGATCTCAGCAGTATTGATGCAACAGCTTCTTTCAAGATTATGGCAGAATTTTACGCAACCATCGGAAATATTACGGAAGAGGATCTGGAGCATGTATTTGCAAATATGGATGATACAATCATCAGCGAAGCGCTTTCCGTTTATGCGGAGACATATTTATAGAAAATACATCTTTTGAAGGAAATAGCATATTAAATGGGCGGCGGAAAAGACGCCGCCCTGTTTTGCACTCTAAAATAGGGCTGGTGGTTATTATGAAGAAAAAATCGAAACTAAAATTTCAGATAATATCAATTATCTCGCTGATTGCTTTTTTTGCAATATGGCAGTTGCTCACGGATGTTTACAGGGTAATTCCGTCCACTATGCTCCCGTCTCCTGTAAAAGTACTGCAGACGATCGGGATGAAATGGTCGGTAAAGAAACCGGATGGCTCGACGCTTCCGCAGCATATTCTGGCGAGCCTGCAGGTGTCGGGACTGGGCTTTTGTCTGGGTGCGGTAATCGGCGTACCGCTTGGCGTTATAATGGCGTGGTGGGAAAAGGCTGACCTGTCATTAAAGCCGGTCTTTGATTTCGTGAGAACGATTCCGCCCATTGCGTGGATTCCGATCATGATTGTTCTGCTTGGAATTGGCGTGGTAGCAAAGGCATCGATTGTATTTCTGTCAGCTTTCATCCCTTGTGTGATCAATTCATATACAGGAATCAAGGCGACGAAAACGGTACATATCTGGGTGGCGCAGACTTTTGGAGGATCAAAGACAAGAACTTTGTTTAAAGTAGCAATTCCGACAGCGTTACCCTATATTTTTACCGGACTGAAGGTCTCCTTAAATTCCTCCTGGGGCGCATTAGTTGCGGCGGAGATGCTTGGCTCGGCGAGCGGTCTTGGCTATATGATTCAGATGGGACGGCTGCTTAGCCGTGCAGACTTGATCGTAGTAGGAATGATCGTGATAGGAATCATCGGAACGATTTTGTCTGCGTTTTTGGATAGCCTGGAGAAAATAGTGGTAAAGGGGGAAGTGCGGTAAATGAGACATAATTACGGAAAGATCAGAGTGGTCCTATATGGGGCAGGAACATTTTTAGTATTGCTTTCCCTGTGGCAGATTGCAGCAATGACATCGAATTCAGAGATTGGATTTCCGACTCCGGTCGCAGTGATCGGGCGATTCTTCCATATGCTGTCAAATAAGGTGGGCAGCTATACCATCTGGGGACATACACTATGGAGCCTCAGTCGTGTCGTAATTGGATATTTGCTTGCGTGTGTTCTGGGCGTGGTGCTTGGTCTGACAATGGGCTGGTTCCCCTATGTAAAGGCTCTTTTTAAGCCGGTTTTCGATCTGCTCCGTCCAATTGCTCCCCTGGCATGGATTCCTCTGGCAATTCTCTGGTTTGGAATCGGTGAAAAGTATAAATATTTTTTGATTTTTATTGCGGCATTTGTGCCATTTACGCTGAATTCCTATGCAGGGGCAGTACGGGTTGACAGGCAGTTGATCGGAGCTGCAAGGATGCTGGGCGCTTCTCATTCCCAGGTGTTCTTCCGGATCGTAGTGCCGTCAGCCGTACCTTCCATCTTTTCCGGCGCACAGGTTGCGCTGTCAAATGCATGGATGACAATGCTGGCAGCGGAGATGGTCCGCTCGTCAGAAGGAATCGGATGGCTGATTATCGCCGGACAGGGGATTAATGATATGACGCAGATGATCGCCGGAATGCTTGCAATCGGCATTGTGGGCTTTCTGCTTGCGAATGGAATGCGGCTGCTGGAAAGGAGATGTCTGGTATGGAACAATCAGGGAAAATAGGAAAAGAAAAGCTGTCATGCAGGGGGATTACAAAAAGCTTTTCGTCTTCGTCTGGTAATTTTGAAGTACTGCATGATCTGACATTTGATGTGTATGAAAATGAATTTCTGGTCCTCTTTGGACCGGGACAGTGCGGGAAAACGACGCTGCTTTATATGCTGGCGGGACTGGAGGAATGCACAGAGGGGGAGGTGTTCCATAATGGCGAACCGGTAACCGGACCGGCTCCCTCACGGGCAGTAGTTTACCAGACAATGGCGCTATTTCCCTGGATGACGGTGTGGGATAATGTCAGCTTCAGCCAGAAGGTAAGAAAAGCAGAGAAAAAAGTGATAGCAGAAAGGACACAGTATTTTATTGATCTGGTCGGACTTACCGGATTTGAGAAAAGCTATCCGGTACAGTTATCCGGCGGAATGAAACAGCGTGTCGGTATCGCAAGGGCTTATTGCAGCGATCCGGATGTGCTTCTGATGGATGAGCCGTTTGGACATCTGGATGCCCAGACACGTTATATGATGCAGGAATCCCTGGGAAAGATCTGGGAGAATGAAAAAAGAACAATTGTGTTTGTGACGAATAACATAGAGGAGGCACTGTATCTGGCGGACCGGATCATTTTGCTGAGTGACTGTCCAAGTCAGATAAAAAAAGAATACCGGATCACACTGCCGCGTCCGCGCAGCCTGGTAAGCCCGGAATTTCTCAAATTGCGCAAGGAAATTACGGAGCAGATGAATATGTCAGATTGAGGGGAGGAAAAGGATGAACAAAAAGGTAAAGGTCCAGGTGACGGATCTGACAAAGCGGTTTGGCGACCTGCTGGTATTAGATAAAGTTTCTTTTGAAGTATACGAGGGAGAATTTCTGTGTATCGTAGGACCTACCGGGTGTGGAAAGACAACTTTTCTGAATAGTCTTACGCATCTGTATGAACCGACATCCGGGAAAATTCTGTTTAACGGAGAAGAGGTAAATCTGGAGAAGCACAATATTGCCTATATTTTCCAGGAATACTCTGCGATGGAGTGGCTTACAGTGCGGCAGAATGTAAGGTTTGGCCTGGAAATCAAGAAGGATTATAAGAATATTGACCGCAAGGTGGATGAAGCCCTGGAATTAGTAGGACTGACAAAATTCGCCGGGTACTATCCGAAGCAGTTGTCGGCAAGTATGCTGCAGCGGGTGGTGATTGCAAGAGCGTTTGCCACTCATCCGGAGCTGCTTCTGATGGACGAGCCATATGGACAGCTTGATATTAATCTGCGGTTTAAACTGGAGGATGAGGTAGTCAGACTCTGTAAGCAGACGAATACAACTGTGATTTTTATTACACATAACATAGAAGAAGCGGTTTACCTGGGCGACCGGATTCTTGTTTTAACGAATAAACCGACTTCTATTAAAGAAATCATTATGGACGAGCTGCCGCATCCGCGCGACATTGCCGCTCCGGAATTTGTAGAGATGAGAAACCGGATCACAGATTTGATTAAATGGTGGTAAAGGGGGAAATTAATAATGAATAGATATGCAAATACACGTCCGAATGTATTGCTGTTTGTTACAGACCAGCAGCGTTTTGACACATTGGGGTGCTATGGAAATCCCTGGGTGGATACCCCAAACTTAGACAGGTTTGCGGCGGGCAGCGTGCTGTTTGAAAACGCATATTGCCAGTCACCGGTATGTACGCCGAGCAGGGCATCGTTTTTAACAGGGCGCTATCCCAGTACAACAAAATGCCGTTCTAACGGGCAATCCATGCCGCCGCAGGAGCGTCTGATCTCGCGGGTGCTTTCCGATCATGGATATTATTGTTCGCTGGTTGGGAAGTTGCATCTGGCGCCCTGCGGTCCGACTGCGTGCCCGATCAGGGAGGCGCGCATTGATGACGGATTTATAGACTTCCACTGGGCGCATAATCCATCCGGTATCGGAAATGCAGGTCTTCCGGAGTCCGGCGGCACCTACTGGAGCGGTAACGAGTACAGCCAGTGGCTCTTTAAGCGCGGGAAAAAATATCAGTATCCCGATTATGATAGGATGGGCTATGTAAAGACCGGAATGGATGAGGAGGATCACTTTACAAAATGGTGTGTGGATACGGTAATTGACTGGATCTGTTATTCGGCGGAGGAAAAACGTCAGATGCCGGAATTTAACAGCCCGCCCTGGTTTTATAATGTGAATATTTTTGATCCGCACCACGCGTTTGATCCGCCGAAGCGTCTGCTGGACAAGTATCTGGAGCGGGCAGACCGGCTTCCGCTGCCGAAATACCGTCCCGGTGAGCTGGAGACAAAAACAATTTTCCAGAAGCTGGATCATGCAAGCGCGTACAATAATACCGCCACCCCGCATCATTTCATTTATGAGGAAATGAATGATGAAGAGCACCGGATGATCAAGGCGGCTTACTATGCAATGGTAGAGCTGATCGATATTCAGTTCGGGCGTCTGATGGAGACACTGGAAGAGACAGGAGAAATAGAGAATACAATTGTGATTTTTACGTCGGATCACGGAGAGATGCTGGGGGATCACGGGATTTATCTGAAAGGGCCTTATTTTTACGAAGGCATGGCGCATGTTCCGCTTATTATGTCCTGGAAGGGGCATTTTCTGGAGGGAGTGCGGCTGGATACTCTGACGGAGCTGACAGACATTGTTCCAACTATCGAAGAATTCTGCCTGGGAACAATTGAGGACGGCGTACAGGGGCGTTCGCTGGCGGATATCCTGACAGGTGACAAAGAACCAGATAAACACCGTGACAGTGTATACAGCGAGTATTACGAGGCAATGCCCTGGCATACGGACCCGCAGGCATACGGCACCATGGTTTTCGACGGAAGATATAAATTATCGCGTTTCCACACGTCAAAAGAAGGAGAATTATATGATCTGAAAAACGATCCGGATGAGTTTAACAATTTATGGGATCATCCGGAATATAAGGATGTCAAGATCCGGATGCTGGAATTGCTGGCGGACAGGATGAGCGATACCGTAGATCCGCTTCCGGTTCCAACGGATAAATGGTGATCTTGATAACACGGCTTAGCCTGTGATGGCCACTTGTAAAAGTTAATTCCACTTTGTAAGAGCAAATTAAGTGCGGCCGGAGTCCGGAGATGGATGAAGAGAGTATAACATTTGGAATAAATAACTTCCAATACTTAATTTGGAGTAAGTAAGTTCCACATCTGGTGAGAAGGAGGTGGTGTGAAATGTCTGTATTCGAAGCGATTTCCTTAATGGTTTCATTCGGTATATTCGTAGTAACACTGCTTACCTATCCGGCAGCAGGCTGTCGGTGACGCGATATTCGCCAAATGGATGTGCCCGCACATCCGCATGGCTCATTATTCGCGCACATAGATAGGAAGAATAAGCGAAAATAAAAATAAGCCTACCTTGTACTTAGCGGTCTGGGCAGGCTTAATATAATCCCGGGAGGCTAACCACTTTGTGGGCGGTTGTTCTTCCTTGTTTTTACTATAACACAGTTTGTTTTTTGGTTCAAGTTGTTTTGTGAGGTTTTTAGGGTTTTTACGGATGTTTTGCTGGTGGAGGATGACCCGGCAGATCCGCAGATTCTTCTGACTGTGCGCGGAGTGGGATATCGCCTGGGCGTGAGAGCTGTTCTGGTACGGGATGAGGCATAAATGGAGGAATGGTGAAAATGTCTGGTTATGCGGAGAATCCCGCATATGTGAGTGGAAAGATACAGGATATCGGGAAGGTTAAAAAACAGGAAAGAGGCAGCGCAAAACTGCATTCTTTCCTGTTGTACCCCGTGCCCTGTTAACCCATCTGGACGGTTACGTGATATTCTGTTTTTCCTGCCTCAAGCGGAAGCAGGTTTCCCTCGATAGATTTTCCGTCAACAGTGATTCCGGAAATACCCTTCTGTACGCCATCTGGTTTTTTTACGTCGATGTAGTATGTAGAGCCGCGGAATTTACGAATCAGCCGGAAGTCGCCGAAGGCAGACGGCACACAGGGATCGATCCGCAGTCCGTCGTAGTCCGGCTGCATGCCCAGGATTGCCTGGGAGACATTGACAAAGGTCCATGCGGCGGTGCCGGTCAGCCAGCTATTCTTGGCTTCTCCGTGATAAAAAGCATCTGCACCGGCGATCATCTGAGAATAAACATATGGCTCTGTCCGGTGTATTTCGCTGATATGTTCGATACAGGACGGACATGTTTTCTCATAAATTTCAAAGGCTCTGTCTCCGCGTCCGATTACTGTCTCCGCGATGGAGATCCATGGATTGTTGTGGCAGAAGATACCGGCATTCTCCTTGTATCCCGGCGGATAGGAGGAAATTTCCCCAAGATTCAGATAATACGCCGTATAGGCTGGCTGCAGAATCACGATGCCATACTTCGTATCCAGGCGCTCCTTTACGGAATCGAGTGCTTTCTCTGCAAGTCCCTCCCGCACACCGATGCCGGCCATAACGCAGAAGCCCTGCGGTTCAATATAAATCTGACCTTCTTTGCATTCTTTCGAACCAATCTTTTTTGATTCCGCATCATAAGCCCTGAGAAACCATTCGCCATCCCAGCCTGCGTCCAGAACAGCCTGATACATATAATTTATGGCGTGGATGGCTTCTTTTTCATAATCAGTTCTGCCTGTACGATGGCAGATGTCAGCAAATTCTTTTCCATATTTTACGAACATGCCCGCAATAAATACGGATTCCGCCACCGGACCTTCCGAGGGACCGGTAGTCTGGAACGGTTCTCCAGGCTCACGGGAAAAACAGTTGAGGTTCAGACAGTCATTCCAGTCGGCACGTCCGATAAGCGGAAGCTTATGCGGTCCCAGATGCGTTTCGGTATAATGAAAGGAGCGGTACAGGTGCTCCAGAAGCGGCTGTGCCAGCTCCTGCCGGCTATCAAACGGTACCATCTCATCCAGAATAGAAAAATCTCCGGTTTCTTTCAGATATGCCGCTGTGGCAGCAATGAGCCAGAGCGGATCATCATTAAAACCGCTTCCGATATCCAGATTTCCCTTTTTCGTAAGGGGCTGATATTGATGATAGGCGCTTCCGTCCTCAAACTGGGTTGCCGCAATGTCCAGGATACGTTCTCTGGCACGTTCCGGAATCAGGTGGACAAAACCAAGCAGATCCTGGCAGGAATCGCGGAAGCCCATTCCGCGCCCGGTGCCGGATTCGTAATAAGATGCGGAACGCGACATGTTAAATGTCACCATACACTGATACTGATTCCAGATATTGGCCATGCGGTTGATATGTTCGTTATTGCTTTTGACTGAGAACCTGGAGAGAAGAGTGTCCCAGTATTCCTTTAGCTGTGCAAACGCCGTCTCTGCCTGCCGTGGACTGGCAAAGCGCGCAAGAAGCGCATGCGCGCCGTCCTTGCGGATGACACCTGGCGATTCCCATTTTTCCTCCTCCGGGTTTTCGCAATAGCCGAGCACAAATACAAATTCCTTTTCCTCACCCGGGGCAAGTGTGAGATTGATCTGGTGGCTGGCAATCGGATACCAGCCGCTGGCAACGGAGCCGCGGCACTTTTTCTCTTTGACGGCATCCGGGAAAGCATTGCCGTTGCCCGGCCCAAGGAATACATCCCGGCTTGTGTCATAACCGTCTGCGGGAGTATTGACGCTGAAAAAGCTGTAGTGATTCCGGCGTTCGCGATACTCGGTCTTATGGTAAATGGTGCTTCCCTCGATTTCAATCTCACCGATGCTCAGATTACGCTGAAAATTGTTCATGTCGTCGACCGCATTCCAAAGGCAGAATTCTACATAGGAAAAGAGAGAAACGTGCTTTTCTGCGGAAGAGGTGTTTTTCAGCTTCAGATGGTTGATCTCACAGGCTGCGTCTACTGGTACGAAAGCAAGCAGATCTGCTTCCAGCCCGTTTTTGGAAGAGCAAAAGCGGCTGTAGCCCATTCCGTGGCGGCACTCATAAGAATCGACCGGAGTCCGGGAGGGCATGATTCCCGGGTTCCAGATTGTCCCGTTGTCATTGATGTAATAATATTTTCCGTTAGAATCCGGCGGAAGGGAGTTATAACGGTATCTCGTAATGCGGAGGAGCTTCGCATCCTTGTAGAAACTGTATCCGCCGCATGTGTTAGATATCAGGGTAAAGAAATCACGGCTTCCAAGATAGTTGATCCAGGGGAGCGGCGTATCCGGGGTAGTAATCACATATTCCTTTGCTGTATCATCAAAATGACCGAAGTTCATGGTAAAACCTCCTAAATTATTTTATAACACGAAATACAATTCGGGAAAAACGGAAAAATTAAATACGAAAACGAATAAGTAAAGATAAAATAAAAGAAAGCACGGAAAAGAAAAGTTCTGTCCCATACAGTATAGCGAAAACAATAGAAGAAATCAATAATAATCTGAAAAGAAATGAGAGAAAAAGTGACCCGGAAGAGGTGACTTGCAGAAAAAGCGGATGCCGCTGCCGCCTGCAAAACGGCGAAGGGAGAGTGTAAAATAGTGAATTACGAAATTTTTCGTTAAAAATAATAATTTTTGTTATAAATATGATATAAAAATGCAAAAAAGAAAAAATGAAATTGTGCAGTAAAGAGAATAAGTGTAAAATGCACAAATAAAAGAAAAAATAACTTGATTTTTTGTGCCAAGTGGAATAAAATGAGAATACGAAAACGATTTAGTAAAAAGAGAAAAGAAAGAGAGAGGATACCGATGGTTTCCATGAAAGAAATTGCCCGCCGGTGCAATGTTTCTGTAGCCAGCGTCAGTAAGGCGCTGAATGGATATATGGACATCGGCGAAGAAACAAGAAACTTCATCTTAAAAACAGCGTCTGAAATGGGATATTTCCCGAATTCTTCTGCGAGGGCGCTGAAAACAAAGAGAAGTCACAATCTCGGCGTGCTGTTTATGGATGAAGCGATGAGTGGTCTGACACATGATTTTTTTAATCATGTGCTGGAGAGTTTTAAACGTACAGCAGAGGAAAGAGGCTACGACATCACCTTTACAAACGGAAGCATTTCCGGACAGAAGATGACTTATTATGAGCACTGCCGGTACCGGGGCGTGGATGGCGCGGTGATTGCCTGCGTGAACTATGAATCAGAACAGGTGCGCGAGCTGGTTAATTCCGAAATTCCTGTGGTCACAATTGACCATGTGTTTGATGGGAGAACGGCTGTCGTATCGAATAACGTTCAGGGGATGCAGGAGCTGGTTTCCTATATTTACAGTATGGGACACCGGAAAATTGCCTATATCTACGGAGAGGACTCGGCAGTAACAAGAAGCCGTCTGAGCACGTTCCACAGAACGCTGCAGAGGGAGGGAGTGGAGGTACCGGATGAGTACACGATTATGTCTCCCTACCGTGATGCGGACGGGGCTGCGGCAGCAACCGGACAGCTTCTGGATTTGAAAAATCCGCCCACCTGTATTTTATATCCGGACGATTTCGCGGCAATTGGAGGAATTAACGAAATCCGTGAAAGAGGACTGAGAATCCCGCAGGATATTTCTATTGCGGGGTACGACGGAAGCATCATCGCAAGAGTTCTGGAGCCGAAGCTGACAACCCTTTGCCAGGATACGGCGGCAATCGGAAGAATTGCGGCGGAGAAGCTGGTGGAGCTGATAGAGAATCCGAAAACGGCTCTGACTGACAGATACACGGTAAACGGCACACTGTTTAAAGGCGCTTCTGTAAAACGGATGGAACCAGTGCAAAGCAAAAACAAAATTTAAGGAGGAAGTAAGAATGAAGAAGAGACAGATTATCAGCACAGCAATGGCAGCTGCGATGGCAGCATCACTTGGTCTGACCGCGGGTGCGGCTGCCGATGTGGCAGTGAATGACCTCGCTTACACAGGCGAACTGGAAATTATGCACTATTCGACTGCAGAGGAAGCGGAAGGCAACGGCGGTTCGGACGGATTCCGTACAACGCTGGCTGCATGGAAGGAAGCACATCCGGAAATCACGGTGAATGAAAATGTTCTGGCAAACGCGGAGTACAAGACACAGATTGCTACGCTGGCAGCAGCGGATGACCTTCCGGACGTATTTTTACTTCAGGGTATGAATACCATCGACTGGGCGGAGCAGGGACTGGTTTACGATTTGACGGATACAATCAAGGCATCACCGTATTACGACAATTATAACCAGGCGTACTTTACCCCGTTTACATATAACGATTCTATCTACGGATATCCAGTGCTGACAGGCGGAACCTGCACCGTAGTAATTTATGACAAGGCTATGTGGGCTGAAGCAGGCTACGATACCTTCCCAGGCACATGGGAAGAGGTGGAGAAGGCTTCTGAATATTTCAATGAGCAGGGCATTTATACGATCGCATTCGGCAACGGCGGCAAGTGGCAGGCGAACTCAGACTTCCTGTCCACACTGGGCAACCGTTACACCGGCGGTGACTGGTTCATCAGTCTGATTGAGAAGAGCGGCGCTGCTTTCACAGACGAAGCGTTTGTGAAAGCGCTGACGGAGATGCAGAGACTTTTCACAGAGACCTCTATTTTCAATGAAGATTTCAATGTAGTAACAAATGAAGATGCACGCGAGTATTATATTTCCGGTTCTGCTGCAGCATTCATCGGCGGAAACTGGGATGAATCCTACATTGCAGCTACACTGGGCGGAACTGACGAAGTAGAAGGAACGGATCCGGAGAAATTCGCGAATATCGGATTTGCAGTTCTCCCGCAGCCGGCGGACGCAACTGAAGCGCCGAATTCCCAGAATATCGGTCTTGGCTATGCAGTGGCTATTAACTCGAAGGTTGCTGAAGATCCGGATAAGCTGGCGGCGGCAATCGACCTGGCACAGGAGCTCACAGGTCCCGCATTTTCAAGCTTTGTAGCAGAGAACTATGCGCTGGGCGGACTGACGATGGTTGACGAGGTTGACCTTTCCAGCTTCGACCAGATTACACAGGATTTTTATAACTGGTCTTATGTTGACACGGAGCCGTGCGAAATTTATGACTCCTATCTGACAAACGCAGTATGGGATGTTCTGAATACTGATTTGCAGACTATGCTCAACGGAGAAATAACACCGCAGGAGGTTGCAGAGAACGCACAGGCGGCATATGAGGCAAATTATTAATCATGGCAGACTGGGAAGCTAAAAAACCGGCTTCCGAAAACAGAACGAAGTGAAAAAGTATGGAACCGTTCTGCCCGCGGCGGTGGGCAGAACGGTTTTTCAACGGCAGGAAAGCGAGGAGTAAAAAATGTTAACTACAATAAAGCCAAAAGGCAAAACAATTTTTTTGTACCTGCTGATTCCCGTGGCAATGTTCGTATTCACCGTGTTTGTACCGCTGGTCACAGCGTTTGTATACAGCTTTTTTGAGTGGAAGGGCGGTCCGCAGAAGACGTTTAACGGTCTGGAAAACTATATAACGCTATTGCACGACAACACCTTCTGGAAAGCGTTCGGGCACAATATTTATCTTGTCGTGGCATGTATCATCGGTCAGATCGGAATTGCGTTTGTACTTGTTATGATGGTAAATTCCAAGCTTGTCAGATTCAAGACGATTCACCGTACCTTCGGCTTTTTCCCCAGCACGATTTCGGCGGTATGTCTTGGTCTGATATGGAATATGATTTATCACAACCAGTACGGTATCATCAACTGGTTCCTGCGAGCCATCGGGCGCAGCGATCTGTGCCAGGTGTGGCTGAATAACACGAAGCTTGTCATGCTGCTGGTGACGATTCCTCTTATCTGGCAGTATATCGGTTACTATATGGTAATTATACTTTCTGCAATTGCATCCATTGATACGGATATTTTTGAGAGTGCGGAGCTTGACGGAGCCAACGGATTCCAGAAGGCGCTTCATATTACGCTTCCTCTCATTAAAAATACAATGCTGGTATGTGTTACGCTGTGCATTGCCGGCAATATGAAGGCTTTTGATAATATTTACGTTATGACGAAGGGCGGACCGGGTACCGCGTCGATGGTTATGGCGATGTACGGCTACCAGGTTTCGTTCAACCAGAGCAATATGGGATACGGAAGCTGCATTTCCGTGGCGATTTTTGTTTTGTCGCTGCTGGTAATCGGCGGAACACGCGGACTGATTGGGCGTCTGACCAGAGAAAAGGAGGCGTAGATATGAAGGGCATGAGCGGTAATAAAGTAAAAAAAGGCATTCTCGGTTTTTTCATGAACGCCATCCTGATTATATTTTCACTTTCCTGTATTTTTCCGATTATCTGGATGCTTTATTCCTCGCTGAAGGAAAAACGCGCATTCAATGCGGATATTATCGGATTGCCGAAGAATCCGACGCCGGGTAATTATATCCGGATTCTCACCAATCCGGATTATCACCTGGGAGAATCCATGTGGAACAGCGTGCGCACAACGACGCTGTCCATACTACTGATTGTGCTGTTCAGCTTTATTGTCGGATACATTCTGGCAAGAGTAAAGTTTAAGATGAACCGCGTACTGTATACGATGTTTCTGATGGGAATGCTGATTCCGATTCACTCTCTGCTTGTTCCGATTTACGTCGTATTCCAGAGATGCAAAATTTCAAACAATTGGTTTACCTTGATTCTGCCTTACGTTTCCTTTGGATTGCCGATGGGAATTTTCCTGGTCGAGGGCTTTGTGAAGTCGGTTCCGGTATCGCTGGAAGAGGCTGCGGCGATTGACGGCAGCAATTTCAGCCGTACACTGTGGATGGTTATTTTCCCAATCTGCCGTCCGATTCTGGTGACGGTAGCGATTATTCAAGTATTTAGCTGCTGGAATGAATTCTCGTTCGCGCTGGTATTAATTAAGGACGTGTCCCTTCAGACTGTGCCTTTGGCACTGACCCAGTTTAAGGGACAGTTCGCGTCGGATTATCCGAAGCAGATGGCTGCGATGCTGATTACGATGGCGCCGATTATCGTGCTGTACTTCGTATTCAGCAAACAGATTATCAAAGGTATGGTTTCCGGAGCCGTAAAAGGCTGAGAAATTTCTGGTTTCTTAATAGTGCTGTTTTATGCCCTGCAGCTTTGCTGCGGCGGCGTATTTCTGATCGTGTCGGGCACGATGGCATTGACCATGCGGAAAATGCGGAAAGCAAACATCTGCGACGAACTGAAGATAAATGAGTAGAAAATGCGGCGCCGGCAGAGAAAATCTGCCGGT
Organism: Lachnospiraceae bacterium UBA7225; assembly: GCA_002473385.1. Lineage (GTDB taxonomy): Bacteria > Bacillota > Clostridia > Lachnospirales > Lachnospiraceae > Marvinbryantia. Next base: position 5,055 of record DKTR01000073.1, on the reverse strand, counting down.
GCCGTAAACACTTAGAGGATATAATGTATGTAAACTTCCGTCCCGCATATGGTATTGGGAATGGGAAGATTGTTGTTTGTCGAAGCCGGTCTGATGCAGACGCGCCGTACATCGCGCCGGCTTCATTTGATGATTTAAGTATAATGCAGGTTTGTGTCCAAACGTTGTTTGAATTCGAAAAAAAGTCTTAAAGAAAAGCAAAGAAAGTGAAAACTGTTGGGAGAAAAATGTAAACCATATAAATAATTTAGTTGACAATCCATTTTCTTCCGTGTACAATCAGAATGTAAACCAAGGGAGAAGAAAAGGTTTACAATTATCCGCTGAGGATAAAGAAGATGATTGAATGAGGAGATCGTGATTATGGAAAACAAACAGAGAATTTCAACGAGAAACGTAGTATTTACCGGCATGTTTGTGGCGGTACTGGCAGTACTTTCGCAGATAGCGGTTCCGATGCCATCCGGAGTACCGGTGACGCTGCAGACCCTTGCAGTGGCGCTGACGGCGTATGTGCTGGGCTGGAAAATGGGCACGGCGGCGACAGCCGTTTACATATTGCTCGGGGCAGTGGGAGTACCGGTATTTGCAAATTTTAGCGGCGGTGCGGATAAGCTGGTCGGAATGACCGGCGGATTTATCTGGGGCTTTCTTTTTATGGTGCTTCTGTGCGGTCTTGGCATGAAGCAGAAAAACAAAGGGCTGCTTATCGTACTGAGCGCGGCAGGGCTCACCATCTGTCATCTGCTCGGCATCTTCCAGTTCATGGCAGTAATGGGAATGGGGTTTGTTCCGGCGGCAATGGCTGTTTCTGTGCCGTATCTGGTGAAGGATATTGTTTCTGTGGTGCTGGCATATTTCCTGGCACTGGCTGTACGCAGAGGGCTTTCTGCGGCAAATCTGGCATATGAGATATAGGCTGCGCATCCACCATCTGCTGTGTATCCCCCTGTTTGCGGGCTATGGATACAGCGATGGCTTTTGCGAGAACATGGAAAAAATGATTGGTATACTGGAGGAACAGGCAGATGAACCTCTGGAGGCAGTCTGCGCGCCGGACATCATTTGTGCGGGCTGTCCGAATCTGACCGGGGAGAATACCTGCCGGTCGGGCGGCGCACGGGTGGAGCAGAAAGACTATGCACTGGCGGAGGCACTTGGCATACAGCCGGGGCAGAGTTACACATACCGGGAGCTGAAAACACTTGCGTCGCAGAGGCTGACAGAGGAAATATTTACGAATTCCTGCCAAAATTGTGAATGGTACGCAAAAGGATTATGTTCCTATGAAAAGTGGAAGAAATTTTGAAAAATGTATTGACAAAAATACAAAAATGTGTTAAAAAATTATCAAAGAAAAGGGAGTAGCTTACATCGTACAGTCGAATCAGATGGTACATGCGGCGTCAGGACGATAGTAATATCCGCCTCATGTGAGCAAATAGCGAGACTTTTGTTTCAGGGTATATACTGGGACAAAAGTCTTTTTTTATAATAACGCGGTTCTCATGAAGACGGAAATCTCTCATTTCTTAGGAAATGCGGTTAAGCACACAGGAGGAAAAGGTATGACAGAATTCAGAAACGACAGTGACCGGGTAATTGATCCGGAAGAACTGGAAAAAAACGAACGGAAAAGAAAGAAGAATAAAAAAATGAAAGGGGCGGCAAAAGCCGGCATTGCGGCAGCAGCAGCCGTGATACTGGTGGCGGTTTTTGCGGGCGATTCCTTCTATCAGATCGGTGAGGAGGAGCAGGCAGTGCTTGTGACGATGGGAAAGGCAAAGGCAGTACCAGAGACTGGTCTGCATTTTAAGATTCCGCTGATCCAGTCGGTGTACAAGGTAAACACAACGATACAGGGTTTCCCAATCGGTTACGAAATGGCGACGAATGAGAATGTCGAGGCGGAAAGTCTGATGATAACCTCGGACTACAATTTTATTAATGTTGACTTTTTCGTTGAATACCGTATTACAGAGCCGGTGCAGTATCTGTACGCGGCGGGTGAACCGGAGAGCATCCTGAAAAATATCGCCCAGAGCTCGATCCGTACTGTGGTCGGCAGTTATCAGGTGGACGACGTACTGACGACTGGAAAGAGCGAGATTCAGGCGAAAATCAAGGAAATGATCACGGCGAAGCTGGAGGAGCAGGATATTGGTATCCAGCTTGTGAACATTTCCATGCAGGATTCCGAGCCGCCTACACAGGAGGTTATTAAGGCATTTAAGGAAGTGGAAAATGCAAAGCAGGGTAAGGAAACCGCTCTGAACAACGCAAATAAGTACCGTAACGAGCAGCTCCCTGAGGCAGAGGCAGCAGCGGACCAGATCATTAAAGAGGCGGAAGCGCAGAAGCAGACGCGCATCAATGAGGCGGAGGCCCAGGTGGCAAGATTTAATGCCATGTACGAGGAATACCGTAAGAATCCGGTCGTTACAAAGCAGCGTATGTTTTATGAGACCATGGAAGAGGTGCTGCCGGGAATGAAGGTTGTGATTGACAGCGGAAGCGGTGTGCAGAAGGTATTGCCGCTGGATTCCTTCACCGGAGAGAGTGCCGGTGCGGAAACGGAAAGTAAGCCAAGTGAAAGCGAAGCAGAGACAGGAGGAAGATAAATATGAAGAAATCAGGTATTGTGGCAGCAGCGGGTGTTGTGCTGGCAGTTGTTCTGCTTGGCTCATCTCTTGTAGTAACAAATAAAGATGAATATAAACTGATCCGTCAATTCGGAAAGGTGGTAAGCGTAGTGAACGAGGAGGGTATCAGCTTTAAGATACCGTTTGTCCAGGAAGCATCTACGCTGCCCAAGAAGATCCTTCTGTATGATCTGGTGCCTTCTGATGTCATTACGAAGGAAAAGAAAACCATGATCAGCGACAGCTATGTGCTCTGGCGGATTAACGATCCGCTGAAATTCGCACAGTCGCTGAACTCATCCATGACAAATGCCGAGAACCGTATTAACACAGCGGTGTACAATGCTACCAAAAATATCATTGGCAGCCTGTCCCAGGATGAGGTAATCAGCGGGCGTGACGGCAGGCTTGCCGGGGCGGTGATGACAGCCGTGGGAGACAATCTGGCGCAGTATGGTATTGAGCTGCTGGAATTTGATCTGAAACAGCTCGACCTGCCGGATGACAATAAAGCTTCCGTTTATGAGCGTATGATCTCTGAGCGTAATAATATTGCGGCGACCTATACGGCGGAAGGAAATTCCGAGGCAAAGGTAATCCGCAATACGACAGACAAGGAAGTCGCTATTCAGATTTCTGATGCCAAGAGACAGGGTGAGATCCTGGTTGCCGAGGGTGAGGCGGAGTACATGAGAATTCTGGCGGATGCCTATTCGGATGAGGACAAGACAGACTTTTATTCTTACGTAAGAAGCCTGGATGCACTGAAGGCTTCCATGACCGGGGAAAATAAGACAATCGTGCTTCCGGAGGATTCTCCGATCGCGCAGGCGTTTACCGGGGAGTAAATATGTGGGGCTGGAATAGAAAAATTCCAGCCCCATAATTAGGATTCGATAAAGCGATGCTTAAAAGCAGGTGAATGCTCCGTCAATGATAATGTCAGAGCCGGTTGTGAAGGTGCTGGTATCTCCGGCGAGATATACACAAATGGATTCCAGCTCTTCCGGCCGTCCCATTCTTCCAAGCGGCGCCATTTCGTTCCATTTTTCAATCAGCGGGATCAGCGTCGGAGAGTTTAAGGTAAGCTCTGTTCCGATATATCCCGGGCTGATGCAATTTACGCGCACACCGCGTTTCGCCCATTCAATGGCAAGGGATTTTGTAAGCTGGATGACACCGGCCTTGGAG
>DKTR01000073.1:458-960 GCA_002473385.1 Lachnospiraceae bacterium UBA7225 | reverse complement strand
CTGGATGACACCGGCCTTGGAGGCATTGTAGGCACACTGCGGCTGCGGGACATTTACAATATGCGCAGACATGGAAGCGGTGTTGATAATGGAGCCGCCTCCATTTGCCAGCATGTATTTTCCGGCGGCGATATCCGTGAGAAAGATGCCGTTTAGATTAACATTGATGACCTTGCTCCACTGCTCCCAGGTCATTTCTTCTGCCGGGGCATTGATGCAGATGCCTGCGTTGTTATGGCAGAAATGAAGTCCGCCAAGCTCCTGTACGACCTGTGAAACCATCGCATCTACCTGCTCTTTATCCGTACAGTCGGTTTTGATAGCAATTACCTTTCTGCCGGTTTGTTCTGCGATTTCTGCAGCAGTTTTCTTTGCCTCCTCGTAATCCAGATCAACGATCGCCACATCAGCGCCGGCCTCGGCAAAAGCGGTTGCCGTGCATTTTCCGATTCCCCTGGCAGCTCCGGTGACAAATCCTTTTTTCCCGTCCAGTCTCATTTTT
>DKTR01000073.1:0-146 GCA_002473385.1 Lachnospiraceae bacterium UBA7225 | reverse complement strand
CTCATTTTTTCAATAATTCCCATTTGTGTTCTCCTTTTCTGCATTTCATAAATTTATATATTTAATTTTACAAAACGACTTTATATATTATGCAATTATATTAACTCATTTTATAAAATAGGTCAATATTGCATGATTCACAAATA
>DKTR01000043.1:12095-34865 GCA_002473385.1 Lachnospiraceae bacterium UBA7225 | reverse complement strand
GTCAATTTTTATTGTACAGCATCAGAAGTCATGAGAGATAACTAAATTTACAGAAAGCTGGTGCTGCTTCGTAAAAAGGTAGCACCCAGTTTTTGCTTATCGGATGTAATCACATCATTATGTGTTATTGAGCGAAATCTGATCACAACAAAAAAAATTACACACAAAACCCACAAAAATGTGTGTAAAAATATTGATTATTTGAAATTAAGCATTATAATAAAATAAATACACAGAAACGAATTAAGTGTGCGTGATTTTTAAGAATGAGAGTTGATGAATACGTGGATATTAAAACAGTTGCAAAACAAGTCCTTATTGAAAAGGGTGGTGTTGCCAAATCAGCAGATTTCGTTGCAGCAGGAATGCGTGCAGTCGATGTTGTAAATATGTGCAATGCGGGATACCTTGACCGCATCCGGCATGGTTATTATCAGCTTGCAGGGGTAGATACATCTTCTGAAGAACAGCTTCTTGCAACGCTGATTCCAAAGGGAATTGTTTGCGTAGAATCTGCACTATTTCATTACGGATATAGTGACTTTGCTCCTCGTAAATGGTCTATTGCTGTACCAAGATCCATGTCCCGAACAAAGCTGGATGTAGATGCGCTGGCTCTGCAACCTTATTTTGTTCAATCTGAGATATATGGGCTTGGAAAAGTAACCGATGACTTTGACGGGGTCATTCTTTCTGTATATGATCGAGAGAGGACAATTTGCGATTGTTTCAAATACCGTTCAAGACTGGACAATGAAATATTTAATAAGGCACTGAATGCCTATGCGAATGACACAAAGAAGAATCTGCAAAACCTTTCCATATATGCAAAGAAACTGCGAGTGTATAAAAAAGTTACCGAACTGATGGAGGTACTGCTGAATGGCTGATATTGCTGCATCCGTGCTTGCACGGCTAAAAAATAAAGGCAAGGAAAGCGGAAGAAGCTATCAGCTTTGCCTGCAACTCTTTTGCCAGGAAGAATTTCTGCGTCGGTTGGAAAAATCTAAGTATGCCGAAAACCTTGTTCTGAAAGGCGGACTGTTCATCTACTCTGTTACCGACTTTGACAGCCGAGTAACCGTGGATGTGGATTTCTTGCTCAGAAAGGTTCCCAATACACCGGAGCAGTTGAAGAAAGTGCTGGAAGAAATCATTACAACACCTACCGGTAATGATTTTGTGACGTTTGAAATTACTGACATTGCGCCTATCGCAGTTGCAAAGAAATACGCTGGTATTGGTGCTTCACTGATAGCGAGGATTAAGAATACAAAAACGCCGTTCAGTATTGATTTTGGTGTGGGAGATGTCATTGTACCGAGTCAGGAAAAACGCAAAATCCCTACCCAACTGGATGATTTTGTAGCTCCTACGGTGAGTACATACTCTCTGGAAACTACCATTGCTGAAAAAATCGATGCGATTCTTAGTCTGATGGAGTTTTCCAGCCGCATGAAGGACTACTACGACATCTATTATCTTGCGAATAGATTTGACTTTGATGGTTCTGTCTTGGCCGAGGCCTTAAGAAAAACTTTCAAAAACCGTGACCACACTTTTACTGTCGAGCAATTTGAACAGGTTATGGCTTTCGATGATGATGAGGCCATGCAGAAAAAGTGGAAAGCATTCTGCCGTAAGATTGACACAAAAACTGATGACTATAGTACCGTCCTACGGACAATCAAAGATTTCCTGACCAAACCAATCTTAGCGGCAATCCATGCAACTTGCTTCAATGAACAGTGGATTGCATCAACAAATACATGGGGCAAGGAGAAGTTCGATGGCTAAAATAATGGAAATTGTTGCGAAAGAAACCAAGGGAAAAAGCTACCACACATACAAGTACAGCTAAACTACTACAAAATAACTCGTGATGACACAGAAACTAATTTGCTAAAGTGAATTGTCAAGACCACCCGCTTGGAGGTGGCTTGTTCTGCCCCTAAAGGGGCTTATTCAGTGATAAATTTAACAATTATCATGGACGTGATAAGGTTCGCAAATCTGGGCAAAACACGGCATATTTTTGCCTTGCGAAAGGAGTTTTTTTATGATTCGAGTGCTTTTCTGCTGCCACGGCAATATCTGCCGCTCTACGATGTGCGAGAGCGTTTTTACCTATATGGTGAAAGAGCGAGGACTGGAGGATCAGTTTGTGATTGACTCCTGCGCTACCAGCACGGAGGAAATTGGAAATCCTCCGCACAGAGGTACTGTAAAAAAATTAAAAGAGGAAAAGATCCCTTTAGTGCCGCATAGAGCGAAGCAGATCACATGGAGTGATTATAATAAGTTTGATTATATCATTGGTATGGATACCTGGAATATACGGAATCTTAACAGAATGTTGAAGGGTGATCCGGATGGGAAGGTATATAAATTATTGTCTTTTGCCGGATCGGGGAGGGACATCGCGGATCCCTGGTATACTGGAAACTTTGACATTACTTATGATGATATTTGGGAAGGCTGCGAAGCCCTGTTGGTGCATATTCTTGATACCCGGCGATAGAATGCTTGCAGGTATTTATAAAATGGAGGATTCAGATAAATGGCAAAAGTAAAAATTTTGAAGAAAAATGATGATTATTCAATAGAATATGAGGTGGGAGATATTCTGGAGGTGCAGGGAACATGGTATGGCGGGGTGCACGTTGCGGGAAGATCGGGTGTGCCGGTATCATTGGACCGGGAGGAATATGTCCTGCTGGAGGCAGAGCCGGATTCAGCAGAGAAGATGCAGGATCCTGCGGGGATAATGCATGATTTAGCGAAAGATATGCCGGGTTTTACGGAGGCAGAGCCGGATTGTGCAGAGAATTTGCCGGATGCACATGGCATCCGGGTGGGAGATGTCGTGCGGCATTTTAAGCGGGAGAGGTCAGCGGAAAACACGTCGGAATATCTTTATCGGGTGATAGCATTTGCGCAGCATACAGAAACGGGAGAAATGCTGGTGATTTATCAGGCATTGTATGCACCGTATAAAACATGTGCGAGACCGTATACTATGTTTATGAGTGAGGTGGACCGCCGGAAGTATCCAGAGGTGAAGCAAAAATACCGTTTTGAGAAAGAAGAGAGCTGGACTGTGTAAAAATTTGCGGTATTAGGCGGTGAAGGAGCAGAAAAGAGATGTGCGGATGTTATTATTATGATAATGTAATTGCCGGAGAAATCGGAGAGCTGGTGACGGAAATTGACCGGAAGTTATTGCGGCTGCGGTCGGGAGATATTCACCCGTCAGAGCTGGCACCGGTTTTGTGTAAAACGGGAGTTTCTACGGAGATAAGGCAACAGCAGAACGTGCAGATTGTGCCTGAGATGGTAAAGAGTATCTCAGCGCATGTGGCGCAGAAATGCTCTGTGCACGTCCGTCAGATGCGGTGGGGATTTTCGCAGTACCAGAAAAGCGGACTGGTGATCAATGCCAGAGCGGAGACCGCGCTGCAGCGCCCGATGTTTTGCGAGAGCGTTTTGCACAGGCGCTGCGTGATTTTGGCGCGGCACTTTTATGAATGGGATTCCGGAAAAAATAAAGTGACATTCTTACGGGAGAACGGAAAAGTGCTTTATATTGCCGGGTTCTATAATCATATCCGTGAAGAAGAGCGTTTTGTGATTCTCACTACGCAGGCAAATGAATCTGTCTGTGGCATACATCCCAGAATGCCGCTGATCTTAAATGAAAACGAATGGCAGGAATGGATTTACGATGATCATTCTCTGCCGCGCATTCTTGGAAAGACACCAGATGCACTGAAACAGTACCGGGAATATGAGCAGCAGAGCCTGTTTTAAAGATGATTGTATTTATGTAGAGAATCTCTGCAAAAAGTGTAAAAATAATGAAAAGAGCTTGACTGTAAACCTGGTTTATACTTTATTATAAGTGAAAACGGACTGCTGCGCTCCAAAAGGCTGTGGGGTGTTTGGCAGGAAGGAGGCTTATATGACGATCAGGGAGGCAGAGGAGAGAACCGGACTGACGCGCTCGAATATCCGCTTTTATGAGAAGGAAAAGCTGATTATGCCGTCACGCAACGAGAAAAACAGTTACCGTGAATACACGGAGAGGGATGTGCAGGAATTGAAAAAGATTGCATATCTGCGCACGATGGGGATTTCCATAGACAATCTGTATAAAATCGTGCATCATGAGACAACGCTGCGGGAAATTCTCGATGATCAGGATGTACTGCTTGAAATGGAAGTAACCCGTCTGAAGGAGGCGAAGGAAATCTGTCAGCTGATGCTGTCAGATGAAAGTCTGGATTATGATACGCTGGATGTTACGGCATACGTGCCGGAACAGAAGATGTCTGCGTACTGGAATGGACACAGGCGGCTGCTTGAAGTGGACACGGTTGGCTTTATTGATATGTGGAGCAGAAAAGCAACCTGGAATGCTCTTTGCACGGCAAGCCTGCTGCTGGCGCTGCTGATGTTTCCGTTTCTCCCGGAGCAGATTCCGGTGCAGTGGAGTAATGGTTTGACCATCCGGACAGCCGGAAGATATGCTATTTTTTTCTATCCGGCAGCCTGTGTACTTATTCATTATATGATAAAACCACTTATATGGAGAGCTTTTTTCAAATATAGGATAAATGGCAGCGAAGCGGCGGGTTATATGGCAAATTTTCTTTGCTTTGTGATGCTTTCTGTACAGGGATTTACGCTGCTGTATGTGCAGGGGCTTGTAAGATGTGTAGAGTGGCTTTTGCTTTTTGATGCAATAATTTTCCTTGGCATATTCTTGGCAGCGTGGTATCATCTTTTTAAGAGACACAGCGGCGTACACGGCAGAGTATGAGGAGGGCGGACAGATGTTTACCATCATCAATTCAGAAATTCTGTGGTCCGGAAAGGATTTAAAGAAATTCAACCAGATACGGGAAGCGCTCGAGGCAAAGCAGATTCCTTATAAGCACAAAGTGGACAATCGTCTGGGTCAGTGGACCGGAAGGGGAACAATCCGCGGAAATATTGGCAGCATCGGTGTGCCGTCAGATCAGATGTACGAGTATGAGATCATTGTATACCGGAAGGATCTGGAGGCGGCGAAACAGGCTGTAAGAGAGCTCTGAGAGGAACTTGAAAAAAGCCTTTTCAAAGAGTGCTTTTTGTGTTATACTACCCACATATTGGAGGTGCTGTCATGGAATTCAATTTAGCAGTATTTTTCATTGCAATCGCGCTTGTCATTGTTGCGGCTGTTGTAGCTGTTGTGGTATCGGTATCTGGTGCGGTGGCGGGTTTTGTGCATCGCAATATTGACGAGGAAGAATAGTGGTCAGAAATAAGAAAAAACATGTAATGGGACAGAGCTTATCTGGACTGTTACGGAAAATGTGAGCAGGGGCTGAAAATGGTTCCTGCTTATGTTGCTGTACATACGAAAAATATCCGCCTGGCATTTTTCGTATGTCGGGTGTATGAAAAACATCTGGCAGACATTTAGTGGTGCGCCGGATGCTCCGGGAGGAACAAAAAACAGATATGAAAAACAATAGGATTCAGATTGCCCTGCTGGGGCTTGGTACGGTGGGAACCGGCGTTTATAAGGTTCTGGAGAGCCAGAAGAAAGAAATGCTTCCGAAGATTGGAGTGGAGCTGGAGATAAAGAAAATTCTTGTCCGTAATCTGGAAAAGGCAGCGGCAAAGGTGGACCGCAGTCTGCTGACTAATAACTGGCAGGAGATTGTGGAAGATAAAGAAATTGACATTGTTATTGAGGTGATGGGCGGCATGGAGCCGGCGCGCACTTATATGCTGGAAGCGCTGCGGGCAGGTAAAAATGTTGTCACGGCAAATAAGGATCTGATTGCTGTGGACGGCAAAACGTTGATGGATGCTGCGAAAGAGGCTGAGAAAGATTTCTTCTTTGAGGCGTCGGTGGCCGGCGGTATTCCAATCATCCGTCCGTTAAAGCAGAGCCTGGAGGGAAATCATATTTCCGAGATCCTTGGCATCGTGAACGGCACGACGAACTTTATCCTCACAAAAATGACCGAAGAAGACATGGAGTTTGACGAGGCGCTGGCGCTTGCCACAAAGCTTGGCTATGCTGAGGCAGATCCGACGGCGGACATCGAGGGACTGGATGCAGCACGCAAAATTGCTATTCTGGCATCCATTGCCTTTAACTCCCGCATAACATTTTCAGATGTCTACACAGAGGGTATCACGAAGGTGACGGCGCGCGATATCCGCTACGCGCGTGAGATGGGCTGCGTGATCAAGCTAGTCGGTGTAGCACGCAGCACGGAGACCGGCATTGAGGTGAGCGTTCATCCTATGCTGATTGGCACCCGCCATCCGCTGGCTTCAGTCAATGATTCATACAACGCCGTATTTGTGCGCGGTGATGCTGTCGGCGATACCATGTTCTATGGGCGCGGTGCCGGGGAACTCCCGACTGCGAGCGCGGTAGTCGGAGACGTGTTTGATGTTGCTAAAAATATCCTTTATCACTGTACCGGACATGTAAACTGTACCTGTTACAAAACGATTCCGGTAAAAAAGATGGACGATATTATCAGCCGCTATTTTATGCGTCTGCAGGTGGAAGATCGTCCTGGAGTGCTTGCGGGTGTCACCAGCGTATTTGGAAACAATAATGTCAGTATTGAGCAGTTTATCCAGAAACGTAAAGAAGGAATGCTGGCGGAGATCGTGGTGATCACTGAACAGGTGGTAGAGCGTAATTTCAATGATTCGCTCAAGATTTTACAGACGATGTCCATGATTAAAGAGATATCTGCGGTTATCCGCGTATACTAAAATACAAAATATGAAAGAAAGATGAGGAGAAGTAAAATGAGCAAGAAACCAACTGTTTTAATGATTCTGGATGGTTACGGATTAAACAAAAAGGAGCAGGGCAATGCGGTAGCCGAGGCAAATACACCGGTAATGGACAGACTGATGGCAGAATGTCCGTTTGTAGAGGGACAGGCAAGCGGTCTCGCTGTCGGGCTGCCGGATGGACAGATGGGAAATTCTGAGGTGGGTCATCTGAATATGGGTGCCGGCCGTATCGTATATCAGGAGCTTACTAGAATCACGAAAGAGATTGAGGATGGTGATTTCTTCAAAAATGAAGCACTGTTGACAGCCTGCAGAAATGCAAAGGAGAATAACTCTGCGCTTCACCTCTATGGACTGGTTTCCGATGGTGGTGTGCACAGCCATATCACCCATATTTACGGACTTCTGGAGCTGGCAAAGAGAGAAGGTCTGGAGAAGGTTTACGTTCACTGCTTCCTGGACGGACGTGACACTCCCCCGGAATCCGGCAAGGGATATGTGGAGCAGCTTGAGGCAAAGATGCAGGAGATTGGTATTGGCGAGTGCGTTTCTGTGATGGGTCGTTATTATGCGATGGACAGAGACAACCGCTGGGATCGTGTAGAGATGGCATATAAGGCGCTTGTAAAGGGCGAAGGCGTTGCGGCGGATTCTATTACAGGTGCGATCCAGAAATCCTACGATGACGGTAAGACCGATGAGTTTGTGATTCCGGCAGTGCTGGTGAGAGACGGAAAGCCGGTTGGCAGAATTTCCGACAAGGATTCTATCATCTTCTTTAACTTCCGCCCGGACCGTGCAAGAGAGATCAGCAGAGCCTTCTGCTGCGATGATTTCACTGGCTTTGCACGCGAAAAACGCCTGGATGTTACCTATGTCTGCTTTACGGAATACGATGAGACAATTCCGAACAAACTGGTGGCGTTCCATAAAGTTTCTATTACAAATACTTTCGGCGAATATCTTGCCGCACATGGTTTAAAGCAGGCGAGAATTGCAGAGACTGAGAAATATGCGCATGTTACCTTCTTTTTCAATGGCGGTGTGGAGGAGCCGAATGAGGGCGAGACAAGAATTCTTGTAAAATCCCCGAAGGTTGCCACCTACGATCTGCAGCCGGAGATGAGCGCTTACGAGGTTTGCGACAAGCTTTGTGAGGCGATCCGCTCACAGGAATATGATGTAATCATTATTAACTTCGCTAACCCGGATATGGTCGGTCACACCGGTGTGGAGAATGCTGCCATTAAAGCTGTGGAGGCTGTGGACGAGTGCGTTGGCAGAGCAGTAGCAGCGATTGAGGAAGTGAACGGACAGATGTTCATCTGTGCGGATCATGGAAATGCTGAGCAGCTTGTGGATTACACGACCGGTGAGCCGTTTACCGCACACACCACCAATCCGGTTCCGTTTATTCTGGTAAATGCAGATCCGGCTTACACACTGCGTGAAGGCGGACGTCTGGCTGATATCATTCCGACGCTGATTGAGCTGATGGGTATGGAGCAGCCGGCGGAAATGACGGGGCAGTCTTTGCTGGTGCGCAGATAGCATGGTAAAAGGGCTTGTGCGGGATGCCGTGCAGATCAAAATGAAAACAAAAGAGGAAAGTCCGCTGATTTCTGTTTATGAGTTCTGTTATGCGGCAGGACTGGGACTGCGTGTGATGGGTGTGCCTGAGGCGGAAGTGAAAAAGCTCTGCCAGGAGGAGGATTTCCTGAAGCTGAAGGAAAAGGTGCAGGAGATGGCGAAGAAATCCGCTGCATTTGCAGATTATCCGGGCGGAATCCGTCTGCAGAGCCTTCTTGTGGGCTGCCGGTATAAGGGCGGGATGACACAGGAGGCATATGAATTGCTTGACATGGGCTTTTGCGGGCGCTGATGATGTTGCTGCTCAGCCATACCTGAGAATTGGTAAATTACAGCAGACATAACATAAAAAAAACAGGGCACAATATCTTCAAAAGGAGGTATTGTGCTTTATGTTTGAATACAGACAAATCATAGATGTGCTTGGCAGGGAGATCCTGGATTCCCGCGGCAATCCCACCGTAGAGGTAGAGGTACTTGCCGAGGGAGGGGCTGTCGGAAGAGCCGCGGTGCCCTCCGGCGCATCGACGGGAAAGTTTGAGGCGATTGAACTGCGGGACGACGAAAAACGGTATGGCGGGCTGGGCGTGACGCAGGCAGTGCATCATATTAACACGATTCTGGCAGATGCCGTGATCGGAGAGAATGTCCTGCAGCAGGGACATATTGATAAGATTCTGCTGCGCGCAGATGGAACCAAAAACAAATCAAATCTGGGGGCAAACGCTATCCTGGGGGTGTCCATGGCGGTGGCAAAGACGGCAGCGCAGTGTCTGGGCATCCCACTGTACCGTTATCTGGGCGGAATTCGTTCTAATACAATGCCAGTGCCGATGATGAATGTATTAAACGGCGGCTGCCATGCAGACAACACAGTGGATCTGCAGGAATTTATGATTATGCCGGTCGGCGCAAAGCTGTTTTCCGAGGGACTGCAGATATGTGCGGAAATCTATCACCGGTTGAAAAAGCTGCTGAAGGAACGGGGACTGTCGACCGGTGTGGGCGATGAGGGCGGCTTTGCTCCCGATCTTCCCGATGCTGCGGCTGTGCTGGAGCTGCTTTGTGAGGCAACGGAGGAGGCGGGCTATCGTCTGCGTGAGGATGTCTGTTTTGCACTGGATGCGGCGGCATCAGAGCTTTACGACGAAGAGCGGCAGGTGTACCGCTTTCCCGGCGAGAGCAAAATGCGTGGGGAGACGGTGGAGCGCACAGCGGAAGAAATGATCGCTTATTACCGTGGACTGCTGGAAAAATTCCCGATTATTTCCATTGAGGACGGTCTGAACGAGGAGGACTGGAGCGGCTGGCAGAAAATGACGCAGGAGCTGGGGGATAAGGTGCAGCTTGTCGGTGATGATCTGTTTGTAACGAATCCGGAGCGCCTGAAAAAAGGAATCGCGCTGGGAGCGGCAAATGCGATTCTGGTAAAAGTGAACCAGATCGGCACGCTGAGTGAGGCGCTGGATGCGATTGAGATTGCGCAGAAGGCAGGTTACCACACCGTAATTTCTCATCGTTCCGGTGAGACGGAGGATACCATCATTGCGGATATTGCTGTTGCCTGCGGAGCCGGGCAGATCAAGACGGGGGCGCCCTGCCGAAGTGAGCGTGTGGCAAAATATAACCAGCTTTTGCGCATCGAGGAGCATTTTTAAAAAATTTTTTTAATTGCCGTACTTTGTGAAAAAGTGGTTGAAAATTCCTCCTACCTGTGTTAAAGTAATTATGTTTGACATAGGAGGTGGTGAAGTGGGAGTTTTAAGAATCATTCTTACCATAATTTTTATCATTGATTGTATCGCCTTAACCGCTCTTGTATTGATGCAGGAAGGAAAGCAGCAGGGGCTGGCAAGTCTTGGCGGCGGAATGGCAGAAACGTACTGGAGTAAAAACAAAGGTCGTTCGATGGAAGGTGCTCTGGTAAAGGGAACAAAGGCGCTTGCGATAGGCTTTATTGTTTTGGCGGTTATTCTGAATCTGAACTTTTGATGATAAAAACACTCTTGTGGCAGACAAGAGTGTTTTTTATCTCACAGAAAAGCTTTTGTGATAGAAACGCTTCGCAGCAAACGGATTTTTTTATAAACTGATCGATATAGAGGTATTATGGGAAATTTATATGAGGAGCGCAGACAGAAGGTATATGATCTGATCTGTGACCGGCACTATGTGCCGATGAAAATAAAGGAAATTGCCATCGTGATGCAGGTTGCCAGGGAGGACCGGCAGGAACTGGAAAAAATTCTGGCGGATCTGCAGGCAGATGGAAAAATTGAGCTCACGAAACGCGGAAAATATATAAAGGCGGAAAGTGTGAAGCTTACCGGGATTTTTTCGGCCACTGCAAAGGGCTTTGGGTTTGTAGAGGTTGAGGGGCGTGCAGAGGATGTTTTTATCCCGGAGAACAGCGTTGGCGGAGCGATGCATGGAGATACCGTGGAGATCAGCGTCCTGCCGGGAAAAACAGGAAAACGCAGTGAAGGCGTTGTTACAAGGGTCTGCGCGCGCGCTGTTACGGAGGTGGTCGGCACCTATGAGAAAAGTAAAAATTATGGATTTGTAGTGCCGGACAATCAGAAAATTACGCGGGATATATTTATTCCGCAGGAGTGGTCAAAAGGAGCAGTAGACGGTCATAAGGTATTAGTGGAACTGACAGACTACGGAAACCAGATGAAGAACCCGGAGGGAAGGGTAAAGCAGATTATCGGGCACCGCAACGATCCGGGTGTCGATATTTTATCAATTGTGTATGCACATGATATTCCTCTGGAGTTCCCGGAACGTGTCCTCAACCAGGCAACGCGTGTGGCAAAGCCGGTCTCGGAGGCGGACTGCGCGGGCAGAATGGATCTGCGGGATGTGGATATGGTGACAATTGACGGCGAAGATGCCAAGGATCTGGATGATGCTGTTTCACTTTCATACGATAAAGATAAGGGTATCTGGCATCTTGGCGTACACATTGCGGATGTCACAAATTATGTGCAGGAGGGCAGTGCGCTGGATTGTGTAGCGCGTGAGCGGGGCACCAGTGTTTATCTGGTAGATAGGGTGATCCCGATGCTTCCGCATACGCTGTCTAACGGAATCTGTTCATTGAATGCGGGTGAGGATCGTCTGGCATTAAGCTGTCTGATGGATATTGACGGGAAGGGTAATGTGACGGGGCATGAGATTGCGGAGACAGTGATCCGGGTAAACCGCCGCATGTCGTATACCAGTGTGAAAAAAATACTGACTGATTGCGATGAGTCGGAGCGGGAGGAATACCGGGAACTGGTGCCGATGTTTGAGCAGATGGAGGTACTGGCGCAGATTCTCAGGGAAAAGCGCAGAGCGCGCGGTTCAATCGACTTTGATTTCCCGGAGAGCAAGATTCTCCTGGATGAAAAGGGGCGGCCACTGGAGATAAAACCATACGAGCGCAATGCGGCGACAAAAATCATTGAAGACTTTATGCTGATTGCGAATGAAACGGTTGCGCAGGATTATTACTGGCAGGAGCTGCCGTTTGTTTACCGTACGCACGACAATCCGGATCCGGAGAAAATACGCCAGCTTGCAGTCTTTATTGCGAATTTCGGTTATGGCATCCGGGGAGGTGGCGATATTCACCCGAAGGAGCTGCAAAAATTGCTCGCCCGCATTGAGGATTCACCGGAGGAGTCGTTAATCAGCCGTCTGACGCTGCGCTCGATGAAGCAGGCGAAGTATACGACGGAATGCAGCGGACATTTCGGACTGGCAGCGAAGTATTACTGTCATTTTACATCGCCGATCCGCCGATATCCAGATTTACAGATTCACCGCATTATTAAAGAAAATCTGCGCGGACGGATGACACCGGAACGCATACAGCATTATGAGGAGATTCTGACGGGCGTTGCCAATCAATGCAGTAAAACAGAGCGGCGTGCGGAAGAGGCGGAGCGCGAGACCATCAAAATGAAAAAAGTGGAATATATGCGTGCGCATATAGGAGAGACCTTTGAAGGTGTGATCTCCGGTATGAACAGCTATGGCTTTTTTGTGGAGCTGCCTAATACGGTGGAGGGGATGGTTCACGTCAGCAATCTGATTGACGACCACTATTATTACGACGAAACTTCCTATGAAATGACGGGGAGCGCCACCGGCAGGGTTTACCGTATGGGACAGAAGGTAAGAGTGATCGTTGCGGATGCTGACAAAGAGATGCGTACGATTGATTTCAGAATCGCCGGGGAAGATGAACGGCCGGAGACGTCTGAGAAAAAGGTACCGGGCTGAAAAAAGGGAAATGGATGCTGCCTGGCAGCAGGACAGGAGTGAGGTTAAGTGGGAGCACAATCTATTAAGCTGATTGCAAATAATAAGAAAGCGTATCATGATTATTTTATTGAAGATACGTTTGAGGCTGGGATTTCACTTGCGGGTACGGAGGTAAAATCCCTGCGTATGGGTAAGTGCAGTGTGAAGGAATCCTTTATCCGCATTGAAAATGGGGAAGTGATTATTTACGGAATGCATATAAGTCCATATGAGAAAGGAAATATTTTCAATAAAGATCCTCTGCGTGAACGCAAGCTGCTGATGCACCGTCATGAAATCAACAGGCTGACAGGAAAAATGAAGGAAAAGGGTATGACACTGGTTCCGCTGAAGGTATATTTTAAGGGGAGCCTGGTGAAGGTGGAAGTCGGTCTGGCGCGCGGCAAAAAGCTCTACGATAAACGCGAGGACATTGCAAAGCGCGACCAGAGAAGAGAGGCGGAAAAGGAATTCAAGGTGAGAAATCTGCGGTAAAATAATACTTGACGCTGCGGACAACATCATTTATACTATGATTATCCACAAACTATCGTCTGTTAGCCATACAACGTTTGTACATTTTAAACCGGGCAAAAACGGGACAGAAATGCACAGAAAATCAGGGGTTGTACTGGTTTCGACGGGGGTTTTGAAGTTGGGGAAGCCATCTGCGGGCCGGGACCGCACAGTAAACCGGAAACTAAATATAAACGCAGACGAACAGTTAGCGTACGCAGCCTAATGGCTGCTGTCGGACTCAGGTTGCTCACAGCCTGAACAACCGGCATCAAATTCTGTGAGGCACTTCACTCCCAAAGCTTTGCGGGGGCGGAAGAACTTATGAAGCTACTAAAGCCGGAAGCCTGTCATTAGGCGTCTGGCGGAGGGAATGTCAAAATAATGACTGTGATGGGAGATGCCGCAATGAATAGGCTTTCGGACAGGGGTTCGATTCCCCTCAGCTCCATGTAAAAAGTGCCGTATTTACGGCGCTTTTTTTATGTCATGTTGTATTTCGTGTTGCCATTCCATGAAAAAATTGTATACAGGAAAGGGCATGTTATCCGGAATGATGAGAATTTCCCAGCCTCCGGCATAGCATGCCCTTTCTGTGATTTTATCTTCCGGACTGAATTCCGCCGATAGATTTTATTTCCTGAATTCCGCTGATATCAGAATCGATGACCATAGAATAGTTGGTGTGGTAGATGACGAATCCGGGTTTTGCGCCGTTCACCTTTTTCACATGCTTTTTTTCGATATAATCGATCTCCACCTTTTTGGCTGCGCGGTTTTTGGAGTAGTAGGCTGCGAGCCGGGCCGCTTCCTCGAAGGTGGCATCCGGCGGCATCTCATTATTTGCCTTCACAATGACATGGGAGCCGGGAGCGCCTTTTGCATGGAACCACCAGTCATTTCCGGTGGCGAATTTAAAGGTAAGCTCTTCATTCTGATAATTGTTTTTTCCGACAAAGATATGGTAGCCGTCCGAGGAAAGATAGTGGAAAGGCTTTGAAGTAATCTTTACACGTTTTCCACCGGCATGGCGGCGGATATATCCATACTGTATCAGTTCTTCTTTGATCTGTACCAGATCTTCCTCCGAGAGAGCAATATCGAGAGCAGTCGCAATGGATTCCAGATGGGTGATTTCTTCCTCTGTCTCGAGTATCAGCCCGCTTAAATGCTCGAAGGTGCGTTTCTGTTTGCTGTATTTATCAAAATATTTCTTTGCATTTTCCTGAGGGGAGAGCGTGTCATCAAGCGGGATGGTAATTTCTTCATTTGTATAGTAATTAAGTGCGGTGAAGTTTTTTAAGCCCGGTTCCAGCCCATAGCCATAGGTGTTGATCAGCTCGCCGTAGACGCGGTATTTGTCGCGTTTTTCCGTGTCCTTTAATTGCTTTTGCTGCAGATCGTATTTCTTACGTGCGCGCTCCAGGGAGGTTTGCACAATCCTGCGAAGATCAGCTGATTTTTGTCGGATACGTGTGATGGTATTTTTTGCTGCATAATAGGTTTCCAGCATCAGGGAGACCGTTTCGCAGTGCGCCTGCTGCAGATCACTATACATGGAAAGCGGAAGCACCGAGAATTCGACAGGCTCACTGCCGCGGGTAATGATGCAGGGCGAGAAGTCGTGATCTTTTACTGTTTCCATCAGCAGTTCAAACTGGCGGAACAGGTGCAGCATTTCATTTTCGGAAAAGCTGTTGGCACTCTGGGAAGATTCGAGTGATGCGCGGTGGCAGAGTTCTTCGGCGATCAACGGGCTGATACCGGTGAAGGTCGTATAAATTGCCTTCGCGAGCGGCATTGGTCTGCCGGATACTGCTTCACGGAAAACTTCAAAGCTGACATTAAGCGGATTGTGCTTGCTCTGGGTATTCGGAATAAAATACTGCCGTCCCGGCAGCACCTCGCGCACAGAGCTGACCTGCGAGGAAATATGCTTGATACTGTCGATAATAGTGCCGTCCGGACTGCAGAAAATAATGTTGCTGTGTTTGCCCATGATTTCAACAGTAAGTGTTTTTAGACAGATGTCGCCGAGTTCATTTAAATGTTCAATATCAAAGTGGATGATGCGCTCCAGACCGGGCTGGCGGACATCCAGAATTTTACCGCCGCTGATATGTTTGCGCAGCAGCATACAGAAATTGGGGGCAGTCAGCGGCCCCGGCTTATTTGTTTCAGTCAAATAGATGAGCGGAAGACTGGCGCCTGCAGAAATCAGCAGACGGTAGTTTTTACGCTCGTTTTTTATGGTAAGCATCAGCTCGTCCGGTTCGGGCTGCGCAATTTTGCTGATCCTTCCGCCCAGGATGCAGTTTTTCAGTTCCTGCACCATTGCAGAAATTACAATTCCATCTAAAGCCATTGGATTCTTCCTTTCTGAAAACATGCCGTCTTTAAGAGTATTTGCATCCTAAAGACGGAAAAAACTGCCATAGCTACAGTGTTCTATATTATAGCAGATGCGCGCAGACCTGGCAAGTCTCAGAAATATCTGTTTACACGCATGTATATTGCAGATTTGCTGTATGACCGGATAGCTGTTATTACATTTACAAAGGTTTTAGAATTGAATGAGGATTAGCGATTGACTGAAAAATCAAATTGCCGTATAATGTTTTAGAGTGGTTATTTATGCCATAATATAAAAAAAGGGTAATAAAAAAATGATAAAAAGCATGACAGGGTTCGGCCGCGGGGAAAACCAGCAGGGCGAACGAAAATTCACAGTAGAAATGAAAGCCGTAAATCACCGGTATTTTGATGTCAGCATTAAGATGCCCAAGAAACTCAGCTTTTTTGAATCTGCAATCCGCGGATATCTGAAAAACTATATTCAGAGAGGAAAGGTGGACGTTTTTATTTCCTATGAGGACATGACAGAGGAAAACGTCTCTCTGAAATACAATGAGGGGATTGCGGCTGAGTATCTCAAGTATTTCCGCAGGATGGCGGAGACCTTTGGACTGGAGGACGATATCCGGGTTTCTATGCTTGGAAGATGCCCGGAGGTTCTGACAATGGAAGAACAGGTAGTGGATGAAAAGGAGCTGTGGGCGATCCTGGAAGGCGCGCTGCAGGAAGCCTGCGGACAGTTTACGGAGAGCCGTATCCGCGAGGGCGAGGCGCTGAAGCGCGATCTCTCGGAAAAGCTGGATGGCATGAGAAGCGATGTTGAGGCGGTAGAGACCCGCTTCCCGCAGATTCTTGCGGCATATCGCGAGAAGCTGACAGATAAAGTACATGAGCTGCTCGGAGATACGCAGATTGAGGAGGGCAGAATTGCGTCAGAGGTAGTGCTGTTTGCAGACAAGATCTGCACGGATGAGGAGACAGTCCGCTTAAAGAGCCATATTGACAGTATGCGCGCTGAACTGGAGCAAGGAGGAAGCGTCGGCAGAAAGCTCGACTTTATTGCACAGGAGATGAACCGGGAGGCAAATACTATTTTATCCAAGGCAAATGACCTGGAGACCTCAAATCTGGCGATCAATTTAAAAACAGAAATTGAAAAAGTGAGAGAACAGATCCAGAACATTGAATAGGTGGGAGAAAAGTTGGCTAGATTAATGAATATTGGTTTTGGAAATGTGGTAAATACGGCGAAGATTATAGCCGTAGTCGGTCCGGAGGCGGCGCCGGTGAAGCGCATGGTGCAGAATGCACGGCAGCTCGGCAAGGTGATAGATGCGACGCAGGGCAGACGAACCAAATCCGTTATTGTCACGGAAAACGATTATGTTGTACTATCTTCTCTTCAGCCGGAAACGCTGGCAAAACGGTTTCAGATGATGGGAGATGACGGAAAAGGGGAGAGCGATGAGGCATAAAGGGATATTGCTGGTAATTTCCGGATTTGCGGGAACCGGAAAAGGAACACTCGTTTCCGCACTGCTTGAAAAATACGACAATTATGCGCTTTCTGTTTCAGCGACCACGCGCAGTCCGCGTCAGGGAGAAAAGGACGGCGTTCACTATTTCTTTAAGACAAGAGAAGAATTCCAGGAGATGATCCGGTCAGAGGAACTGATCGAGTACGCCCAGTATGTGGACAATTACTATGGTACGCCGCGCGACTATGTGGAACAAAAGCTGGCGGAGGGAAAGGATGTGATCCTGGAGATTGAAATGCAGGGCGCATTGAAAATTAAAGAAAAATTCCCTGATACGCTGCTTTTGTTTGTGGTTCCGCCCGATGCGGATACTTTGCAGAAGCGTCTGAAGGGCAGGGGCACGGAGACACCGGAGATTATTAAAAAACGTCTGCATCGTGCGATTGAGGAAACGGAATATATTTTCAAATATGACTATCTGGTAGTCAACGATCAGATTGATGAATGCGTACAGAAGACCCACGCGATCATCCAGAGCGAGCATTTCCGGGTACAGCGGAATGAAGACTTTGTAAAGGTGCTCCAGGAGGATATGAAAAAATTTAAATAAAAATATCACAGACAGAAAATGAGGAGGAAAAATTATGTTACATCCATCTTACGCAGAATTGATTAAAGTAGTAAACAGTGAGGCAGAGGCAGGGGAAGCGCCGGTAGTAAACAGCCGTTATTCCATTGTGCTGGCGACGGCAAAAAGAGCAAGGCAGCTGATTGACGGCAGAAAGCCTTTGTCCATGCCGCCGATCAACAAGCCGCTCAGTATTGCTGTAGATGAGCTGAGCAAGGGGCTTATAAAAATTCTGCCGGAGGACGCGGCGGAAGAACTGGAAATCAGTGAAATGCAGGAAACAGATGATATTCTGGAGGAGACACAGAATGCGGAAGTAACGGCAGGGGAGCTTTCAGAGGCGGCTTTGGAAGAACCGGCGGAGGAAACATCTGCAGAGGAGCAGTAGGAGAGACTGAAAAAGATGTCCAGGAGGACAAAACATGGAACAGATCAGAGAAGTAAAAAAGAGCTTTTGCGTATTATCGGCAGCCTACATTGTACTTGGACTTGTGCTGCTGATCTGGCCGGATATATCGGTAAAAACGTTTTGTTACGTTTTTGGCGTCGGAATGATTATTTTTGGATGTACCCATCTGATCATGTATTTTGTGAAGGATAAGCTGCAGAGCGTAATGCAGATGGATATGGTATGCGGTATTGTCGGCATTGCTACCGGCGTGTATATTTTGCTGAAAATGGAGTATGTGCTGGAGATTATACCGTTTGCACTTGGCATTGTGGCGCTTCTTGGATCAATTGTAAAATTACAGAATGCCTTTGATCTGAAGCGCTTTGGTTCGCGCAGATGGTACATTATGCTGATTTTTGCCGTTGCGCTGCTTGTGACCGGAGTACTGCTGATCGCTAACCCGTTTGAGGGACTGGAGGTGATTGTCGTTCTGATTGGTATTTCGCTGATCGCG
Source organism: Lachnospiraceae bacterium UBA7225 (assembly GCA_002473385.1). Taxonomy (GTDB): domain Bacteria; phylum Bacillota; class Clostridia; order Lachnospirales; family Lachnospiraceae; genus Marvinbryantia. Next base: position 16,278 of record DKTR01000043.1, on the reverse strand, counting down.
GACGGCGTCGGAAACCTTGCCGGTATTTTCTGGATTGGCTATCTGGTAAAACATCTGCGCAAAGTGGCAGAGAATGGCCGCTATGATGTTATGGATGTGAAAGCAGATGCCGTAGATGTATCAGAGGAGATTACTGCAGTAATTCACACAGATGGGGCAAAGGGTAATGGAGAACACGAATTATGAAAATATTGTTCATTTCGCTTGGCTGTGACAAGAACCTGGTGGATTCTGAAGAAATGTTAGGGCTTCTTGGCAGGAAGGGTTACACCATGACGGATGATGAGGAGCAGGCGGATATTATTATTGTCAATACCTGCTGTTTTATCAATGACGCAAAAGAAGAGAGTGTCCAGACGATTCTGGAGATGGCGGAGTACCGCAAAAAAGGAACCTGCCGGGCGTTAATCGTCACCGGCTGTCTGGCACAGCGTTACAAAGAAGAGATTACAACAGAAATTGAGGAGGTGGATGCCGTACTTGGCACCTCTTCCTACGATGAGATTGTTGAGACGGTGGAGAAGGTACTGGCGGGACAGAAATACCTGCACTTCCAGGAACTGGACCGGCTGCCGCTGACGGATGCCGGACGTGTGGTCACGACCGGAGGACATTATGCTCATTTGAAAATTGCTGAGGGGTGTGATAAGCATTGCACCTACTGTATTATTCCGAAGGTGCGCGGAAATTACCGCAGTGTACCAATGGAGCGGCTGCTGAAGCAGGCGGAGGAGCTTGCCGGGCAGGGTGTGAAGGAACTGATTCTGGTGGCGCAGGAGACTACGCTGTACGGTGTGGATCTGTATGGAAAAAAGAGCCTGCATCTTTTGCTCAGAGAGCTCTGTAAAATCAGAGGACTACGCTGGATCCGCGTGCTGTACTGCTATCCGGAAGAAATTTATGATGAACTGATTGAAACAATCAGGGACGAAAAGAAAATTTGTCATTATCTTGATCTGCCTATCCAGCATGCGAGCGACCGGATCTTAAAACGGATGGGACGGCGCACTTCAAAGAAGCAGCTGACGGAGATCATTGCGAAGCTGCGCCGGGAAATTCCGGATATTGCGCTGCGTACCACGCTGATTTCCGGTTTTCCGGGAGAGACGCAGGAAGATCATGAAGAGCTGATGGCTTTTGTGGATGAGATAGAATTTGAGCGTCTCGGCGTATTTACCTATTCCCAGGAAGAGGATACCCCTGCGGCTGCGATGGAGAATCAGATACCGCAGGATGTAAAAGAAGCGCGCAGGGACGAGCTGATGGAGCTGCAGCAGGAGATTGTCTTTGATAAAAATGAGGCCATGTGCGGGAGAGTAGTCACCGCGATGGTGGAGGGATACCTCACAGATGAGAATGTCTATGTGGCAAGAACATATGCAGATGCGCCGGGAATTGACGGATATCTGTTTATCGAGACACAGGAAACCATGATGAGTGGTGATTTTGCCAGGGTCCGCATTACCGGCGCACTGGAATACGATTTAATAGGAGAGATAGAAAATGAATTTGCCGAATAAATTGACAACAGCCAGAATGATCCTTATTATTCCCTTTGTGATCTGCATGATGGTTGGAAAATCCGGAAATCTCCGCTTCCTCGCACTGGCGTTTTTTGTTCTCGCGAGTGTAACGGACTGGCTGGATGGTTATCTGGCGAGAAAAAATCATCTGGTGACAAATTTTGGGAAATTTATGGATCCGCTGGCGGACAAGCTGCTGGTAAGCGCTGCCATGATCTGCCTGGTAGAACTTGGCAGACTTCCTGCGTGGATTGTCATTATTATTATCAGCCGTGAATTTGCAATCAGCGGTTTTCGGCTGATTGCCTCCGACAATGGAATTGTGATTGCAGCGAGCTGGTGGGGAAAATTTAAAACCACGTCGCAGATGATTATGATTATTCTGCTGATCGCTGATCTTGGCGGAGTGTTTGCCGTACTGGAGCAGATATTTATCTGGCTGGCGCTGGCGCTGACGATTGTTTCACTGATCGATTATATCTGGAAAAATAAACAGGTTTTAAGTATGCAGTCATAGACAGAGGAGAAAAACATGATCGTAGAACTGATTTCGGTTGGCACTGAGATTTTACTTGGAAATATTGTGAACACAAATGCGGCATATCTTTCTGAAAAATGCGCGCTGCTGGGACTGTCGCTGTATTATGAGACTGCGGTGGGTGATAATGAAAAGCGCCTGGAAGAAACGCTGAAAACGGCGCTTGACCGTTCGGATGTTGTGATCCTGTCCGGCGGTCTCGGACCAACACAGGATGATCTGACGAAAGAAACTGCTGCGCGCGTTATGGGCAGGAAGCTTGTGGAGGATCAGCATTCGAGAGAGCGCATTGAGGAATATTTCAAAAACAGCACTATGAAGAAAATTACGGAAAATAACTGGAAACAGGCGATGGTTCCGGAGGGCTGTATTGTGGTGGATAACCAGAATGGCACAGCGCCCGGCATCATCATCGAGGAAAACGGCAAATCGGTGATCCTGCTTCCAGGACCGCCGAACGAGTTAAAGCCGATGTTCGAGCACGATATTTTTCCCTATCTGAATAAAAAGCGTCCGGAGGTGATCTGCTCTGTGATGGTGAAGCTGTGTGGTGTGGGCGAGAGTGCGGTGGAAACACAGATCAAAGATATGATAGACAGTCAGACGAATCCGACGATCGCCACCTACGCAAAGACCGGTGAGGTTCATCTGCGGGTGACGGCGAGTGCCCCGGATGAAAAAGAGGCAAAGCGGCTGATCAAGCCGGTGGTGAAGGAGCTGAAAAACCGCTTTGGCAATGCGATTTACACGATGGATGAGCATGTGACGCTGGAGCAGGCAGTGCTTCAGATGCTGCGTGAGCGGGAACTGACACTCACGACGGCGGAATCCATTACGGGCGGAATGCTCGCAGCACGCCTGACAGATGTTCCCGGGGCTTCCGAGGTATTCCGGCAGGGACTTGTTACGTACTGCAACCGTGCAAAGCGAAAATTGCTCGACGTGAAGAAAACGACGTTGAAGGATTACGGTGCAGTCAGCGATAGAACAGCAAAGGAAATGGCCAAAAACGGGGCGTTTATTACCGGCTCCGATGTCTGCATTTCGCTGACCGGGATTGCCGGTCCGGATACCGAGAAGGATAAACCTGTCGGATTGGTGTACATGGCATGTTCTTACCATGGGAGAATTACCGTCAGGGAATTCAATTTTAAGGGAGAGCGTGCCAAGATCCGCGAGAGCGCGGTGGTAAAAGCGCTGACTATGCTGCGGGAATGTATTTTGGAGGAAGAGGATTAGTGCATCTGTTTCATTTTCTGGACGAGCGAGAGCATCTGGTCAATTTTTGTGGTTTCTTCCGGGGATTTTCCCTGCTTTAAGACCTCCACGATCAGATTGGCTTCTTCATTTGTAAAAGCATTTCCACTTGATTTTGTCTGAGAGGCTGCTGCCATGAGAAATGGCAGCAGTTCTTTTTGTGACTTACCCTTTCCCTGGCTTGCCAATGTCATGAGCATCTGCAGCTTCGCCGTGTCGATATTTTTCAGAGCGGGATTATTCATCCAGCTAAAATCATTGTTCGCCATAATCTACCCTCACATTTTCTGGATTTCCTGATACATTTTTAATGTCGTCATAAGGTTTACTGCCTGGTCGATGGTCTGGCGCTGGTTGTCGGTGCAATATGGAAGAATGTCATTTAAGATTTCTTCCGGATTGGCGGACGGCGCGCTGCAGGCATGCACCGGATTATTATAGTAGGAAAGAATATTGGATACCTCCATCATTTTGATGTAAACAGAAAAGGCCTTCTGTATGGAGACGGGCAGATAGGGAATTGCTGCTTTAGCCATCTGAAGCCCCTCTCCGTCTGCAATCCGGTCCACGGCAGTCAGCGGTGTCTTTGAAACATCTTCCATAGAAAAACTCCTTGATTCTTTTCCATCATATATATGCCGGAGCGTGCGGATTTATGCCGGGGCACACCAATTCGGCAGGTCTGACATAACGTAAAATAGAATAACGAAAAGGAGTTTCTATGAAAAGTCATATTGTAATAGATGGGAATGCTTTTTATGAGATAGATGAAGAATGTCTGCGCCAGAAGAGAGACGGCGTTTCAAATGCAGGAGCGGTGAAGGGTCAGCAGCCGAAGAGCAGACAAAAAAATGTGGCGCGTACG
>DKTR01000043.1:0-11866 GCA_002473385.1 Lachnospiraceae bacterium UBA7225 | reverse complement strand
GGGGCGGTTCACGAACCTAGAAAAAAGCTGCATAAAGAGATCCCGCAAAGCGGGATCTGACACAAAAAACCCGGCGGTTAAGCCGGGCTTTTCCGGCTCCGTCAGGAGCCGGAGGGAAAGAGATTAGCAGCAGCCTCCGAAGTTGAAGCCATTACCATTGCAGCAGAACAGCAGGAGGAGGATGATCCAGCAGCAGTTGTTGTTATCGCAACCGTTGTCGCATCCGCCAAAACCATTATTGCTAAACAGAGATAACAGGATCAGAATCCACAGGATCGAGCATCCGCAGTCTCCGCCGAAAATAGAACGTCCGTTTCCGCAGCCGTTGTCACAGTTGTTTTCGCATCCGCATCCGCAGTTTGTAGCTGTTAAATCACTCATGATAAATCCTCCATGAATTTTCTTTACAGTTCAAAATATGCAGATGGGTTCCGGAGTGTTACATGAGAGTTTCAAAAATCCGGTAAAGATTCAGGGTGCCGTAGCCCCACTCGCGATTTGGATACACGACACCGTTCTGGCGGACAGCCCCGCGTGTCAGATAATCTTTTACCGAGCGGTTTGTGATAAATTGTGGCGAGGGCTGATCCTGGTTCCAATTGAGCAGCAGAGCTATGGCGCCGGCGGTAATGGCAGCGGCTGCAGAGGAGCCGGTACGGCGGGTGTAGGGATTCAATGGCGGCAGATTACTGTGCGGGTTTGTTGCCGGACCAAAAACCTCCACCCCGGGTGCAGTGATATCCGGTTTGATCATGCCGGTCCGGGTATTGCCGCGGCCGGAGTGTATATACAGGCTGCTGGTGTAGGCATCATAAGTGCTGATAGTGATGACGGATTCATCCGTGGAGGGGATGGTGAGTGTGGTATAGGGATTCGGATCCAAAAAGACTGTGCCGGGAGAGATGAAGCCGTCGACTGGGAGCCACATATGAAAAGAGCCGAGCGGTGTCTGTGCGCTCGAGACGCTGATCCGCCATATACCGGGAGTAGGATTTAAAAAGCGCAGGATGATAAGCTGTGCGCCGGAGGTGTATTCTGCAATCTCATAGGACACCTCCAGAACGGTGCGCTCTGCAATAAAGCTATAGGTGCTGCGTGTGCCCGGCCTCGGGGGAATCCGCGGAATTGTCTCGCCAAGCGGGGAGGTTATGGAAACCCCGTACAGATCGGGAGAATCTGCCCAGATCTCCAGAAACAGCCCATCAGTGTCCTCGTCTATCAGAAGCTCTGTGCCTGGCGAGATAAGAGAGAAGGACTGCGCCTGATAAAAATGATGTGCCAGGCCGGTTTCATTGCCTGCCGCTGCCACACAGAAGCAGCCAAGATAATCCAGAACGAAGGAAAGATAGCGCTCCAGGGGAGAATTTCCGCTATGATCTCCCTGGTTTGTTCCAAGGCTGATACAGATGACAAGCGGCAGGTTATAGCTTGCCGAAAGAGAGAGCAGATAGCGCAGTCCCATCATGATATCAGATTCCTGGAAAGCGACAGCATCGTCCCGGATAAGAAAATAATCGCGCAGATTCTGTTTGGCAGGCTTTAATTTTACCATGGCGATTCCACTGGCGGGTGCAGCGCCGGTGAAACTGCCGGAAATATCTTCGCTTCCGGCGGCGACACCGGCCACGAAGGTTCCGTGCCCGTCCTCGTCCCGCTGCCGGACAATCTCATAGGGATTATCCGAGCGCAGAGCGCGGTTGATATCCTCATATGTGTAACCGGTGCCGTAACCCATATCAAAAGGCGGATTTTCGGAGGGACGCGTCTGATCCCAGATGCCGAGAATGCGTGTATCGCCGGAGAGCGTACGGAAGGCATCCAGCGTATAGTCGATGCCCGTATCCAGAAAGCCGAGGATGATGCCTTCACCACGGTAGCCGAGGGAGGGCTGCATCTGGACGCGCAGAATTCCGGATACCTCCAGGCTGGTTGTGTCCAGTGTGGTAAAGAGCTTTGGCGTCAGAGAATAATTGATGCCCTGCGGCAGACTGCCGGGGATATTGCGCAGATGAATCATACCGAAGCGTGCGCCAAAGTACTGTGCGCCGAGATGCGCATAGGCATTAAGAAAATTTTCGCTGGAAATGGTGACAGGAAGAATGGCATCAAAAAAATCATTGGAATATACCTTATCCTGTATGGAGGGTTCCGGCATAGGATGTTTCCTTCTTTCTTTTTTTCTATAGTATTCTATACGTCCGGAATCGGGTTTTGTGACAGCATTTTCCTTTTGTTCATATAATACCGTATATTTATCCGGGTATCGTGATGTCTGACAGGGGGAGAACAGCATGCGGCCGGAGATGGGCAGACAGGTTTTATGGCAGGAGGATTCCATGAACAGAGCGAGAAAAATTATTCATGCAGAGGAAGTGTGGGCGATGGGGATTACCGGAAAGGGTATTACGGTAGCGGTGCTGGATACTGGTGCGGCGCAGCATCCGGACTATGCAGGCCGTCTGATCTGTTTCAGGGATTTTGTCGGCGGGCATCCGTCACCGTATGATGATTACGGACATGGAACGCATGTGACCGGGATTCTCGCAGGAAACGGTTCCCTGTCACGGAATTTTCGGGGAATTGCCCCGGAAACAAAAATCGTACATCTAAAGGTTCTGGACCGGAACGGCAACGGCAGACGGGGCGATGTCATCAATGGCATCCGCTGGGTAATACGGCACCGGGAGAAATACGCTATCCGGGTGATGAACATCTCTGTCGGTACCGTAAAAGAGGGTGATGCCAGGGATGAACTGCTGGTGAAAGCGGTAGAGGATGCATGGGATGCGGGAATCGTAGTCGTGGTTGCGGCGGGAAATATGGGACCGCTGCCGCAGACGATCACAGCACCCGGAAACAGCCGGAAGGTGATTACCGTCGGGTCATCTGACGATTCCGCGCCGGTATATTCCGGAAGAGGACCGACAAAAAACTGTGTCTGTAAGCCGGATGTGGTGGCACCCGGTTCCGGGATTATGTCCTGCAATGCACTGTGGCAGAAGGGGCAGCCGGCATACTGCCGCAAAAGCGGCACTTCTATGGCAACACCGATGGTTTCAGGGGCAGTGGCACTGCTTTTATCCAGGGAGCCGTGGCTTACAAATGTGGAAGTAAAAATGCGTCTGATGGAAACAGCGGATAATCTCGGCTGGCCGCACAGCAGACAGGGATGGGGGCTTCTGAACATAGGCAGATTTTGCAGAATCTTCTTAACAAATGAATAGAATTATGTTATATTATACAAAGGAGCCGTGCGAAGCGGCAGAAAGGACGGACGGTTATGGACAAAGAGAAATATGTAGCGTATGTCGGAACCTATACGCATGGCAGCAGTGTAGGTGTTCATGTATATGATCTGGACGTGGAAAACGGTTATATGACGGAGCGTGATGTTGTTCCGGTAAATAATGCCTCACATCTTACAAAATCAGATAACGGAAAATATTTGTATTCCATTGCGGACGAGGGCGTGGAAGTATTAAAAATAGACCAGGAGACAGGAAATCTTACGCCGATCAACAAAGTCGGCATCGACGGTATGAGAGGCTGCTTTCTCTCGACAGACCATCGTGGAAAGTTTTTGTTTGTTGCGGGCTATCATGACGGTAAGGTGACAGTTGTCCATACGCACAGGGACGGACGTCTGGGAAGCGTGATGGATGGGATTTTCCACAAGGGGCTCTTCAGCGTGGCAGAGCGGAACTTCCGCCCGCATATCAGCTGTGTCATGCCGACACCGGAACAGAAATTCCTTTGCGTGGTAGATTGTGGTATCGACCATATCAACATTTATAGTGTAAATCCGACCAGCGGGAAATTAAAGCTGCTGGATGTGCTGCGCTGTGAGCTGGAATCCGGTCCGCGTCTGATCCGCTTCAGCAAGGATGGCAGATTTGCGTATGTCAACTGTGAACTGAGCAATGAGATACTGGTGTACGCTTATGACGGAAGCGGAAAGCTGCCGAAGTTTGAGCTGCTTCAGAAGGTAGATTCCCGCATGGATAAAAAGGAGCTGCGCTGCGCCTGCTCCGGTCTGCGCATAGCGCCAAGCGGAAGATATCTTTATACCTCATCGGCGGGAGACAACAGCGTCTCTATTTTTGCGATCGACCAGGAAACGGGCATGCTTTCGAAGGTACTGTCATTACCAATCAGCGGCAAATATCCGAAGGACATTGATGTGTTCCCGGATGAAAAGACGCTGGTAACACTTAATCACGAATCAAATGAAATCCGTTTTTTTACTATTGATTATGAAAGAGGTCTGCTGGTGATGAAAGGAAGACCAATCAGAATCGATACACCGAACTGTATTCTGATCTCCAAAGTCGGGGAGCAGCCGCAGGAAAAGGCATAAAAAATGACCGAAAAAAGTGTACCGCCGGTACCATACCGGCGGTTACTTGTGTAATACTGCTTGTGACATATTATTTCTGATAAAAATCCAGAAGCGCATCCATCCGTGCATACATATTTGCAAAAAGTGCATCCACGATAGTGATTGCTGCCATGGATTCTGCTACTACAACAGCACGGGCAGCGATCAGGGGATCATGACGTCCCTTTACGCGGACAGTAAGCTGCTCGCCGCAGCGTGAGACGGTCTGCTGCGGGATGGAAATGGATGGGGTGGGTTTAAAACCGATGCGCAGCAGAAGATTGCTGCCATCGCTGATGCCGCCGAGCGTTCCGCCGCTGTGATTGGTGCACTTATAGACCAGACCGTTTTCCGTAGAGGCAAAGCCGTCGTTATTCTCACTGCCGCGCGCTTTGGCTGCAGCCAGTCCGTCACCGATCTCAAAGGATTTGACGGCGCCTATAGAGCACATTGCCTTGGCAAGATTTGCACTCAGCTTTTCAAAGACGGGATCGCCAAGCCCTGCCGGAAGATGGTGGACGATGCACTCCACAACACCGCCTGCGGAATCTCCGTCTGATTTGCAGCCGGAGAGATATTCCGCCGCCTGCCCTGCAGCCACGGCATCAGGCATGTTTAACGGATTCTGGCTGATTTGTGCCTCATCAAAACGCTGCGGGTCAATCTCTACCGGACCGATGGAGCGCACGTAAGACGTAAAGGTAATGCCGAGAGACGCAAGAATTTTGCAGGCAACGGCACCGGCGGCAACTCTGCCGATGGTCTCGCGCCCGGAGGAGCGTCCACCGCCGCGATAATCACGGAAGCCATATTTTACGTCAAAGGTATAGTCTGCGTGTCCGGGACGATAATAACCGGCGATTTCACTGTAATCCGCAGAACGCTGCGTTTCGTTGAAGACAAGCATGGAAATCGGGCATCCGGTTGTTTTCCCCTCAAAGATGCCTGAGAGGATCTGTACCGTGTCATTCTCTTTGCGTGGAGTGGAAAAAGCATTTTGCCCGGGCTTTCTGCGGTTTAAAAATTTCTGGATATCGTCTTCACAGAGCGGAAGACCGGCGGGACAGCCGTCCACAACAACGCCGAGCGCTTTGCCGTGTGATTCGCCCCAGGTGCTGATCTGAAATAATCTGCCATATGTAGAACCTGCCATGGTATCTGCCTCCTGAAAAAAGATTAGTAACAGTATAGCGAATTATGAAAAGATTGTAAAGTCGTTTGGCCTGATTGACAAATTTTGCGGATGATTTTATACTAGATGAAATAGAAGACTAGATGGAAAAGGTGTGACAATATGAAGTGGATTACAAAAATGGAACGTAAATTTGGCAGATATGCCATTCGCAATCTGTCAGCTTACATGATTGCTCTTTATGCGGCGGGATATCTGATGGAACTGCTCAGCCCGAGTATCCTGAATTGGCTGACACTGGAGCCTGCCTATATTCTGCGCGGGCAGGTGTGGAGAGTGGTGTCCTGGATTCTGATCCCGCCGGGAAGCCTGGATATTTTCACCATCATCATGCTGTATTTTTACTACTCGGTTGGAAATACGCTGGAGAAAACCTGGGGAGCTTTCCGCTATAACCTGTATATTTTCTCCGGAGTTATTTTTACAGTCATTGGTGCGTTCGTTCTTTACGGAATATTCCGCATAAGCTATCCATCCACGGTGATTCCGGTGTTTGGGGGTACGTTCAGCACATACTATATCAGTATGTCTATTTTACTTGCATTTACTGCAACTTATCCGAACGCCCAGGTGCTGCTGTATTTTTTCATTCCGATCAAGATGAAGTGGCTGGGACTGATTTATGGTTTCTTTATTGTTGTGAACTTTATTAACAGCGGCTGGTCGGGCAAAGTGGTAATTATCGCATCGCTGCTGAACTTTATTGTATTTTTCCTTGGTACGCGCAATATGAAGCGTTTTTCGCCGAAAGAGCAGAAGCGCCGGTATGAATTTAAGAAGGCAACGGCACCGACACGTGTGAAAAATGGGCAGATCACGCGCCATAAATGTGCGGTGTGCGGAAGAACGGAGCTGGATGGAGACGATCTTGAGTTTCGTTTCTGTTCTAAGTGTGATGGAAATTACGAGTACTGTCAAGATCATCTGTTTACGCATGAGCATGTTCATCTCTCATAGAGTACAGAAAAGTATATGTGAGGCATGAAATGAAAAAAATATCTGATTTTAGAATAAAAGCAAAGTGGGCAAATGTGCTGCTTCTGGTACTGCTGCCCCCTTTGACACTATGCTGTCTGGAGTTTTATACACATGTGCCATGGGATCTGACAGTGCCGGTTTTTCTTCTGAACCTGCTGTTTTATTATCTGCTGTTCGCCATTTGCAGTTTTGCTTCTGGCAGTACTGCAATTGGCTGTGCGCTGGCACCGTTGTTTCCGATGCTGTTCGGGCTGGTTAATTATTTCGTAGTAGACTTCCGGTCTTCACCGATCGTTCCATGGGATCTGTATTCTCTGGGTACAGCGGTTTCTGTTGCAGGAAATTATGAATATACCATCTCGGGCAGGCTGGTTTTTGTGGTGCTGGGATTCCTGTTGATATCCTTTCTGGGAAGCCGGACTTCGATTAAATTGAGAAGGCCCGCAATACGGCTTGCTGGCTCTGCGGCTCTGATTCTTGCCCTGGTCACATGGGTGCAGGCAATCGGGACAGACACTGCTGTTTCGATGTTTAGTCTGGACACAACGCTGTTTACGCCGAATGTTTTGTACCGGAACAACGGACTGACAGTCGGCTTCCTTGGAAATCTGAAATACATGAAGGTGCAGAAGCCGGACGGATACACAGCGCAGAAAGCGCAGGAGATCGCTTCTTCTTACATAGAAACTGTGCAGGCGGATTCTGCTGCCGCATGGACAGATGAAGGAGATGCAAAGACGAAAGCGGAAGCACAGGCAGATACCTTCGTGGAACAGGCGGGGAATGATCTGCCAAATGTGATTGTTATTATGAATGAGGCGTTTTCTGATCTGTCTGTGTTCGGGGAATTTGAAACGGATTATGATTATATGCCCTTTATCCACTCGCTGGAGGATAATGTAATTAAGGGAAACTGTTATGTCTCCGTGAAAGGCGGCAATACGGCAAATTCGGAGTATGAATTTCTGACAGGGGATTCGATGGCTTTTCTTCCGGCAGGAAGTGTGCCGTATCAGCAGTATATAAAAAGCGGGATACCGTCATTAGCCAGTTATCTTGGCTCACTTGGATATCAGACGACGGCAATCCATCCCTATTATGCATCCGGGTGGGACAGGGATGAGGTATATCCCAGACTGGGGTTTGAAAATATGCTGTTTAAGGATGACTTCACCAATCCGCTGCTGATCCGCAATTATATCAGCAATAATTCCGCGTTTACGAAGATTATTGAACTGTATGAGGAAAAACAGGCGGATGAGAAAATGTTTGTTTTTGAAGTCACCATGCAGAATCACGGTGCATACAGCAAGGATGTGGAGGGCTTTGAGGAAAGTGTTCATCTCACGGATCTGGAAAATAAGACAACCAGTGTGCGCGCAGCGGAGAAATATCTCACACTGATGCTGGAAAGTGACCGCGCATTTGAAATGCTGGTGAACTATTTTGCAGGGCAGGAGGAGGATACAATTATCCTGATGTTCGGCGATCATCAGCCGTCCGATTACATTACCAATACGATTCTGCGCCTGCTTGGTCTGGAGCGGGAAGGTTCGGATGAAATATATTTTGACAATTACATTGTACCATATATTATGTGGGCGAATTTCAGTCTTGGTGAAGAGATGGCAGGGGAGGACATCAGTCTGAATTATCTGGGTGGAATGCTGTTTGAAAAGGCTGGCATACCTCTGACTGGTTACCAGAGATATCTGCAGGAACTGCAGGCGGAGATTCCGGTGATTACGGCGAATATGATCATGACAGGTGATGGTGTGCGATATCGCTATAATGAGGGTGAAAAGCTGGTTCCTTCATTGCTCGATGAATATCATATACTGATGTACAATCATCTGGCAGACATCAGCAGCCGGATTGGTGGATTTTTTGATTGAGAGACGGCTGACTTCGGACTTTATGAGGTGTGCTTCTACTCTGCCTCGAAATTATAAATATTTTTAAGGAGGAAAAGGATTATGAGATTTGTGAAGGCAAAGGATTACGACGACATGAGCAGAAAGGCGGCAAACATTATCAGTGCACAGGTGATTTCAAAACCGGAGTGTGTGCTTGGGCTTGCCACAGGATCTTCACCGGTAGGTCTGTATAAGTGTCTGACAGAATGGTATGAGAATGGCGACCTGGATTTTTCAGGCGTTACGAGTGTAAATCTGGACGAGTACCGGGGGCTGCAGCATGACAATCCGCAGAGCTACTACTATTTTATGAACGATCATCTGTTTTCGCATGTAAATATAGATCCTGCAAAAACACATGTGCCGGATGGCACGATTGCGGATGCCGCTGAGGCGTGCAGGCAGTATGACGAGACGATACGGAGCACTGGCGGTGTAGATCTTCAGCTCCTTGGTATGGGACATAACGGACATATTGGTTTTAATGAGCCGGATGATGCATTTGCGAAGGGGACGCACTGCGTTGATCTTGCACCATCAACTATTGACGCGAATTCCAGATTTTTTGCTTCCCGCGATGAGGTGCCGACGCAGGCGTACACCATGGGTATCCAGACTATTATGTCTGCGAAAAGGATTCTGGTAATCGTCAGCGGTGAGGATAAAGCAGACATTGTGGAAAAAGCGTTCTTCGGACCAATTACACCGCAGGTACCGGCTTCTGTTCTTCAGCTTCACGCGGATGTGACAGTTGTGGGAGATGAGGCAGCATTTTCTAAAATTGCAGACCGTATCTGAAATTATGACAGCGGCCGGACAGGAGGAACGGTTATGATTATAAAAAATGGCTTGGTATACGGAGAGGATGGTTCCTTCACAAAGGAAGATATTGAAATCAGCGGAAATGTTTTCGGACAGATTGCGCCGCAGTTACCTTTGACGGAAACGGAGCAGACCATAGACGCGGATGGGCTGTATGTAATACCGGGGCTGGTGGACATACATTTTCATGGATGCGCAGGCTATGATTTTTGCGACGGAACAGTGGAAGCGTTTGATGCTATTATGCAGTATGAGATGGAGCACGGTGTTACCTCTGTGTCACCGGCGACGATGACACTCTCCGAAGGAAAGCTTGCGAAGATTTTTGAAAATGTGGGAAAATATGAGAACAACCGTGGAAGCCGGATCCGCGGCATCACGATGGAAGGACCGTTTGTGTCGGCGGCTAAGAAGGGCGCGCAGAATGGCAGCTATATTCACCGTCCGGATTTGCAGTTCTTCGAGAAAATGCAGAAACTCTCCGGCGGGAGAATCAGTCAGGTGGCGGTAGCGCCGGAGGAGGATAGGGATTTTGCTTTCATAAAGGAAGCAAAGGAGCAGACAGTCGTTTCTGTGGCGCACACCACGGCGGACTATGACACGGCATCCGCAGCGTTTGCGTCAGGCGCCTGCCATGTGACACATCTGTTTAATGCAATGCCGCCTTTTACGCATAGGGCGCCCGGTGTGATCGGCGCTGCCTTTGATGCAAAGGAGGTAACGGTGGAACTGATCTGTGACGGCATTCATGTACATCCCTCGATGGTGCGGGCGGCATTTGCCATGTTTGGCGCAGAACGCATTTGCATGATCAGCGACAGTATGATGGCGACCGGCATGGAAAACGGGGATTATGCGCTCGGCGGACAGCCTGTAAAGGTTGTCGGCAGGCTGGCGACTCTGCAGGACGGCACAATTGCCGGTTCAGCATCCAACTTGATGGACTGTCTGCGTGTTGCTGTGAAGGAAATGGAGATTCCGCTGGCGGACGCAGTGCAGGCATGTACTGCAACACCGGCAAAAGCACTTGGCTTTTACGGAGAATGCGGCAGTATCCGCGAAGGCAAATCGGCAGATCTTGTGCTTCTTGATAAGGAACTGAATCTGGTTAAAGTAATCTGCAGGGGAGTTCCGGTATAAATAGAAAATAATAACGGACCATTTTTGGGGACTGTTGTAGAAAAGAGGAACAGTATGGAAAAGCAATACAGGCAGGAAACAAAGTGCATTCAGTCGGGATGGGAACCGAAAAACGGTGAACCGCGGATTCTGCCGATCATTCAGAGTACGACTTTTAAATATGAATCGACAGAGCAGATGGGAGGATTGTTTGATCTGGAGGAGGAAGGCTATTTCTACTCCCGTGTGCAGAATCCGACCAGTGATATGGTAGCGGCAAAGATTGCGGATCTGGAGGGCGGTGTTGCGGCAGTACTCACCAGCTCCGGGCAGGCAGCGAATTTTTACGCTGTGCTGAATATCTGCGAGGCAGGAGATCATATCGTTGCGTCCGCTACGATTTACGGCGGGACCTACAATCTGTTTTATGCTACTTTGAAGAAGCTCGGTATTGATTGTACCTTTGTCGATGCCGATGCCGATGAGGAGACGATTGCGGCGGCATTCCGTCCGAATACAAAAGTGATGTTTGCAGAGACGATCGCTAATCCGGCGCTGGTGGTGCTAGATATTGAGAAATTCGCACGGATTGCGCATGCGCATCAGGTCCCGCTGATTGTGGATAATACTTTTGCTACGCCGATCAACTGTCGTCCGTTTGAGTGGGGAGCGGATATCGTTACGCATTCCACTACAAAATATATGGACGGACATGCCATGCAGATCGGCGGTGCCATTGTGGACAGCGGTAATTTTGACTGGGATGCCTGCGGCAGCAAATTTCACGGACTGACGGAGCCGGATGAATCCTACCATGGTATTGTCTATACAAAAAAATTTGGAAAAGCGGCATATATTACAAAGGCGACTGTGCAGCTTATGCGCGATCTCGGTGCGGTGCCGTCGCCTATGAACTGCTTTTTGCTGAATGTTGGTCTGGAGACACTGGCGCTGCGTATGGAGCGTCACTGCTACAATGCGGGCAGAATTGCGGAGTATCTGAACAGTCATGAGAAGGTGAGCCATGTCAATTATGCCGGGCTGCCGACCGACAAATATTATGCACTTGCACAGAAATATATGCCGAAGGGAACCTGCGGTGTGATTTCCTTTGAACTGACCGGAGGACGGGAGGCGGCTGTGCGGTTTATGGACAGTCTGAAGCTGGCGGCAATCGTCACTCATGTGGCGGATGCGCGGACCGGTGTTCTTCATCCGGCGAGTCATACGCATCGCCAGATGAATGACCAGCAGCTGCAGGAAGCAGGCGTATCGCCGGGAATGATCCGGCTTTCCGTCGGCATTGAAAATGTGGATGATCTGTTGGCAGATCTTGCGCAGGCGCTGGAACAGGCGTAATTTTATACCAAAATATGCTTGCAAAATACTGGTATGTATGATAAAATGTTTTTCGGTCGATGAGACTGAAAAACATTTGCCGGCGTGTCGGAATGGCAGACG
>DKTR01000071.1:28088-28714 GCA_002473385.1 Lachnospiraceae bacterium UBA7225 | reverse complement strand
ATATACAATTTTTTATTAGATTTAAAAAAATAATTTAACAAATTCATCAAAAATGATTGCTTTTTACGGGCGGATATTATATAATCTGTCTATAAGACGGGCGGAAGAGTTACGTGAGCTTTGGAGACCCGATTTCACATCAAAAGGAGGATACTAGCTATGAACAAGAAATTTTTAGCAATGGCAGCAGTCGCATCTATGGTGGCGGCCGTACCGGCGGTCTGCTCTGCAGAGGACGTGGAAATCAATGTAATTGCAGCGCAGTATGGACAAAACACCGAAGCATGGTGGTCAGATTTTGTGGAAGAGTTTAATAAAGACAATGCAGGTATCAAGCTTACGGTAGAAGTAGTTTCCTGGAATGACATTTATACGGTAGTAAACACCCGTATTCAGGGAAATAATGCACCGGATATTCTGAATATTGATGTTTTCGCGGATTATCAGGCGGACGGTCTGCTTCTCCCGGCGCAGGACTACGTTTCCGAAGAGACCTATGCGAAGATGTATCCGTCCTTCCTTGAACAGTCGGTAGTAGACGATGTAGTATGGGCAATTCCGGATCTTGCTTCTGCACGCGCAATGTACTACAATGCAGATATTCTGGAAGCAGCAGGCGTAGAGGT
>DKTR01000071.1:563-27809 GCA_002473385.1 Lachnospiraceae bacterium UBA7225 | reverse complement strand
GAAGCAGCAGGCGTAGAGGTTCCGACTACCTGGGAAGAACTGACGGCTGCATGCGAAGCAATCAAAGCATATGACGACAGCATTTATCCATGGGGCATCGACATGACGACAGACGAAGGTCAGGCTGCATTTGCATATTATACCTGGAACAACGGCGGCGGATTTGTTGATGAGAACGGTGACTGGACTCTCAATAGTGATGCAAACGTAGAAGCGATCGAATATGCGATCGGTCTTGTAAATGCTGGTTATACCAACAGCGATCCTGCAAATAATACACGTTACGATCTGCAGGATATGTTCGGGGCAGGTCAGATTGCAATGGTTATCGCACCGAACAGCCTTCCGACATATATCGCAGACGGCGGACATGAAGTAAACTTTGGAGTAGCTTCCATTCCGACAAACACCGGTGAATCTGTATCTGCAGGTGTTATGGACCGCTTTATGTGTTTCGACAACGGATATTCTGAAGAAGAGCTTGCTGCAATCAGCACATTCTTCGATTATTTCTATGATGATGAGCGTTATTCAGAATGGGTTCTGATGGAAGGCTTCCTTCCGGCAACGATCGCAGGCGGCGAAGCAGTTGCTGCTTCTGACGAGAGCATGGCTGCATGGGTTGATATTGTAGGTTCCAGCAAGTTCTATCCGACAGCAAAAGCTGAATGGGCCGATGTAAAGCAGGGTGTTATTGATGTTGAACAGAGAGCACTTCTCGGCGAAGACGTAAGAACACTGCTCGATGAGCTGCAGGCTGACATCGCAGGCTGATTTAAGAAACCCTGATTTTATCCTTACAAACAGAAAACCGGGAGCCGGGCTGCAAAAAGGCCCGGCTCTTTGCACAGATAAGCTTGAACTGGTGGTGAAACATGAAAAAAAAGAAGATATTAAGGGCAGCAGGTCCATATATATGGCTGCTCCCGAGCATTTTATTGATGACAGTTTTTATTCTGTTTCCGATTTTTGAGGTATTCCGCACATCTCTGAGCGAAGTGAGTAAGGCGGGAATCATTAAGGGATTTGCAGGACTCGATAATTTTACCAAGGTTGTAAAAAGCTCTACTTTCGGACTGGTGTTGAAGAATACGCTGGTCTGGACGATTGTTGTGGTAGGCTTGTCAACTCTTATCGGTTTTGCATTGGCGATTGTTTTAAATAATGAGTTTCGCGGCAGGAAGATCGCACGGGCAATTGTGGTTTTCCCGTGGGCGACATCGCTGATCATCCAGGCAGGTGTCTGGAAATTTATCATCAACCAGGATTACGGTACCTTGAATACCCTCCTCATGAAGCTGGGAATTATCAGCGGTAACGTCAACTGGACACCTACGCCGGGGACATATTTTGCCTGGGAGTGCTGGGTGGGTATTTTTGTAACAATACCATTTGTCACCTTCTGCGTGCTTTCGGGGCTGCAGAGTATTGACGCATCTTATTATGAATCGGCAACGGTGGATGGAGCGGGCTTCTGGCAGAAGCTTTTCAATATCACGCTGCCGCTTGTAAAATCGTCCCTCACAGTCAGCACGGTACTGAATATTATTTATGTATTCAATTCCTTCCCGATTATCTGGACGATCACCAAGGGAGATCCGGCGAACCGTACCGATACCCTTGTTACCTATTTGTATAAACAGGCCTTTTATAAAGGAAGAACCGGCGAAGCGGCGGCAATTTCCGTAATCGGATTTCTGATTCTGTGCGTTTGCGCCTCAGTCTACATGATTCTTTCCTTGAGAAAGGAGGATCAGGATGCGTAAAGAGAAAATGTACATAAAAAAGGCAAAGACATCCAGAGATAAGGTGCTGCGGGGACTGCTATACCTGGCGGTAATTGTACTGGTGCTGGTGACACTGTATCCGTATTTCGTAATGTTCACTACGGCGCTGAAATCCCGGGCGGAGATCTACTCCATGCAGGGAACGCTGCTTCCGATTGAGTGGCAGTGGGAAAACTTTACGGAGATCTGGAAACTGGCGCCGCTGGCACGTTATTTCATAAACTCCATTGCGATATCGGGAGGCGCGACGGCAATCGCGATTATCTGCGGTATTCCGGCAGCTTATGCATTGTCGCGTATGAAATTTAAAGGAAAGAAATTTTTCCTTGGACTGGTAATTGTTTCCCAGATGTTTGCGCCGGTCGTGCTGCTGGTTGGTATTTATAAGGTTATGAGTGTGCTTCATCTCACCGACAGCCTTCTGGGTCTGATTTTTATTAATGCGGCATTCAACCAGGCATTTGCCATCTGGCTGCTGAGAGGAACCTTTATGTCCATATCTCCGGAGATGGAACAGGCGGCGACCATTGACGGCTGCAATCAGCTGCAGGCAATGATCCGGGTACTTCTTCCGGTAGCGGCGCCCGGCATCGTGACAGCGTTGATTTTCGTGTTTATTAACGCGTGGAACGAGTACACAGTTGCGCTGACACTGATTTCCAGCGATGTCCTGAAACCGCTGACAGTCGGTATCACAGTATTCAACGGCTACAATATGATTGAGTGGCAGTATCTGTTTGCATCATCGCTTTTTGCAACGATACCGGTTGTTATTCTGTTTATCTGTATTGAAAAGCATCTGGTAGGCGGTCTGACCTCGGGCGGTGTCAAGGGATAATTAAGAATTGTATCAGGGAACTGTAAATGTGAAATTTCAGATTTGAAGGCGTGTGGCAGAGGGCTGGGGGCTGCCTTTAATGGGCAGGCTTCAGACCCACGGCCATCTGATACTGCGCCAGATGGCGTTTTTCCACAAGCTCTCTGGGGTAATGGATCACGCCGTTGTTATTGTATGGATCATTAAAATAGCAGCCCTCATCGTCATAGCCCACAAGAAGCAAACAGTGCTCGTTGGAGATCCAGGTGAAGGGCTCTCCGGAATCAAGGAGCCGCCAGGAAGGTCCTGTTACTGGCTCCCGCATATCTATACACGCCCAGAAAATAACGGGCATGTCGTGATCAATATATTCGTGCAGAAGCATTTCTACAGGTGTACCGGTCTCGTTGCATACGAGGTAGCGGCCGCCTGTTATTTTTTGAAGTGCATTGCAGATGACAGGTGCGTAGCAGCCGAAGGAATCATCCGTGTAAGGGCTGCCGCAGAAAAAACGGTCCGGGTCAGGTCCGTACAGCTCGCCGCCACGCATCTCGAATGCCTGCTTTGCAAGGTAATGATTGATAAATTCATCGACCGAACAGGGATATCCCAGGTACTGCAGAAGCATCACTGTGGAGACGCTTTCGCAGCCTGTGGGATAGAGGGTGCTCTGGTCTATGTAGGGGACATTGATGATTTTCATGGTAATCTCCGGAATTATTCTGTGCGGCGTTTTAAGATAGTCAGCACGGCCAGCAGCAGCGCGAGACTCAGCCCCAGCGTTATCCACCAGACTTTCAGGAAACCGGCGATAAGGTAACCGACGATACATACTGCCGCAACCACGGCAGCGTACTGCATCTGTGTGGATACGTGGTTGATATGGTTGCTCTGTGCACCTGCGGAGGACATGACGGTCGTATCGGAAATCGGAGATACATGGTCTCCGCACACGGCACCCGCCAGAACTGCAGATACGGCAATAATCATCATTTCAAGCTGTTCCGGGTTCGGGAACATTGCTATTACAATCGGTACAAGGATGGCAAAGGTCCCCCAGCTGGTGCCGGTAGAAAAGGCAAGGAAAACAGCGATTACAAACATGATCGCTGGAATAAGGGCGCTTGCGGAGGCGTTGGCTCCAACGAGATTTTCCACGAAGGTGCCGATCTGCAGGGCATCACCCATGCCTTTTAGTGTCCAGGCAAAAATCAGAATGCCTATGGCAGGGATCATCAGCTTAAAGCCGTCTATAAAGCTTTCCATAAATCCTTTGAAGGTGATAACACCTCTTGGAAGGTACAGAACCAGCATAAACAGTACGGTAAACATGGTGGCAAAAATCAGGCTGGTTTCTGCATCGCAGCCTGCAAATGCCGTGATGATGTCGGTAGCGCCATCCAGATAGCCTGTGTAGATCATTGCACCGACTGCGGAAACAATCAGAACTGCTACCGGAAGAACCAGATCGATTACCTTACCGGCTGCAGAGCTTTTCTCCGGTCTGCTCTGTTCAAATTCCTCTGCGCCGCTTGTAAACAGATCGCCTTTCGCAGCATTCTGTTCGTGTTTTTTCATCAGACCGAAATCAAAACCGGTGATACAGATATAAAGCACCATTGCAAGTGTGAGCAATGCGTACAGATTGTACGGAATTGTCCGCAGAAACAACTGGAAGCCGGTAATGGCGGCATCATCCGGTACATAGGAATTTACGGCTGCCGCCCAGCTGGAAATCGGGGCAATGATACAGACGGGAGCCGCTGTTGCGTCGATGATGTAGGCGAGCTTTGCTCTGGAAACCTTAAAGCGGTCCGTTACCGGGCGCATAACGGAGCCGACCGTCAGACAATTGAAGTAGTCATCCACAAAAATGAGGACACCAAGCCCGGAGGTGGCGAGCAGAGCGCTGCGTTTTGATTTGATCCGGCGGCCTGCCCAGTTTCCATAGGCTGCCGATCCACCGGATTTTGTCATTAAAACAATGATCATGCCGAGCAGGACATCAAAAATCAGAATATTCAGATTCATGCTGCTTTTCATGATATCAAAAAGTGCCACAAAGGCATTCCACGGATGAAAACCCGTGTAGAGGCAGGCACCGACAGCCACCCCGATAAACAGGGAGCTGTATACCTCTTTTGTTACAAGTGCCAGTACAATGGCTAAGAGCGGTGGTACGAGCGACCACCAGGTTCCGATAAAAATTGATGCATCCATAATATCCTCCTTTAATTTTATATGTATGTTATTATTATAGAAGCTTTTTGGCAATTGCTTCAGCGGTGGTTGCCTTTGCTGTCGCATAGAAGCCGGGGCTTTTCAGACAAAAGCCGTGAAACAGGCAGTCGATGATGAGCATTTGCCCCATTCTCGCCGGGATGGAGCCGGATTGCAGAGGACTTTCATTGTAGCCGCACAGCAGAATCACGTCAGCAAAGGCGGCAGCCTGTGATTTTGGAAAATGTGTGACCAGGATTACAGGAATTTTCCGCTTGTGGGCGATTTTCATGATATCCTCCATATCCCGGGTGGCGCCGGAATAGGAGAAAAACAGAATAACGTCCTCGGGAGTGGCAAGCGCAGTGGATATTACCTGCATGTGAGAGTCCGCAATGTGGATAAATTGCGTGGAAGCCATGCTGAACCGCGCCCATGCTTCCATTGCCATCACGGAACTGCTGCCGTGTCCGAAGCAGTAAACGTGCCGGGCCCCGTAGAGCAGATCAACTGCCCTGGAAATCTCTTTTTCGTCCAGCAGATCATAGGTTTCTGTGAGAGACAGAATATTTGCGGACAGCAGCTTCTGAAAAATGCTTGGAAGGCTGTCACGGGAAGTAATGGTAGAGAGCGAGCCGGTTGGTTCTCCCATATCTGTCACATAATCCGATTTTGCAACGGCAAGCTTGAAATCATTGTAGCCGGAAAGTCCCAGCTTGCGGCAGAAGCGTGTAATAGTAGCTTCGGATACGCCGCTGTTTTCTGCCAGCGAAGAAATAGATAGATACTGTGTTTCTGTTGTGTTGGCAAAGATATAATCAGCAAGCTTTTTACCGGAGCGTGTAAGAGAAGGATATTGCTCAGTGATCAGATCCAGTATGTTAGCAGACATAGCAGACCCCCTTTTCATAATATTTTTGTTTATAGTTTTCTGTATTTCCAGATAATATTTCTCTTATTATAATGTATAATTTTTTCATCTGCAAGAGAAGGGTGAAGAATTGTCTGAAATTGTTTTGTGAAATGAAATTTCATTAATTATTTTATTGAAAATAATTTTCCAATAAGGTATAATACAGTTAGCTGGGACGACATGTCCCCCGGATATAATAAATATAAGGAGAGGAAGGGATTGTATGAGTAATGCCAGAAAGTACCAGGGCATCATTCCGGCGTTCTATGCCTGCTATGATGCGAACGGAGAGGTAGACGGAGAACGGGTGGAGGCGCTGACGCACCATCTGGTAAAAAAAGGCGTAAAGGGCGTTTACGTGGGCGGCTCCTCGGGAGAATGCATTTATCAGACGGTTGCAGACAGAAAGCTGACACTGGAGCATGTAATGAAAGCTGCGGAGGGAAAACTGACTGTCATTGCACATGTTGCATGCAATAATACGGCAGAGAGTCAGGAACTTGCGAGACACGCAGAGAGCCTCGGCGTAGATGCGATCGCTGCGATCCCGCCCATTTATTTCCATCTGCCGGAGTACGCAATTGCGCAGTACTGGAATGATATTTCTGCTGCGGCGCCAAATACGGATTTTGTGATCTACAATATCCCGCAGCTTGCAGGTGTAGCGCTGACAATGCCGCTTTTCCGGGAAATGAGAAAGAATCCGAAGGTGGTTGCTGTAAAGAACAGCTCTATGCCCACGCAGGATATCCAGATGTTTAAAATGGAAGGCGGCGAGGGATTTATTGTGTTCAACGGTCCTGATGAGCAGCTTGTTTCCGGTCTCGCTATCGGTGCGGACGGCGGAATCGGCGGTACCTATGCGGTGATGCCGGAGCTGTATCTGAAAATCAAGGAACTGGTGGACACGGGAAGAATCAAAGAGGCGCAGGACGTACAGAATGCAGCAGATGAGATTATCTATGAGATGTGCGCCTGCCATGGAAACCTGTATGCGGTGATGAAGCAGATTATGAAAATACGTGATGGTCTGGAGCTTGGCGGCGTGCGTAAACCGCTTCCGTCGCTGATACCGGAGGATATGCCGCAGGTGGAAAAATGCGCGAAAATGATTGATGAGGCAATGGACAGATTTTGCCGGAGCTGACAGAAAAAGGGGCAGGCAGCCGGAATATCTGCTTTTCCCGGCTGCTGGCTGTGCCGGATGCGGCATGGGAGGAAAATATGAAAATAATGGTGCTGGATATCGGCGGGACAACGATTAAAGCCGGTATCTGTGAGGAAGGAAAGCTGGATGCTGTCAGGGAATTTCCTACAGAGGCGAAGCTTGGAGGCGAACACGTCACAGCACGCGCGCAGGAGATTATAGGAGCGTACCGGCAGGAGCATGCATTTTCCAGAATTGGCATCAGTACAGCGGGGCAGGTAGATCCGGTGCAGGGCAGTATTATCTGGGCTAATGAAAATATTCCCGGTTATACCGGTATGCGCCTTAAGGACAGGATGGAAGAAAAATTTCAGGTCCCGACGGCCGTGGAAAATGACGTAAATGCGGCGGCGCTTGGGGAAGCGGTGTTTGGCGCGGGGAGAGGACTGCGGGATTTTGTCTGCCTTACCTATGGAACCGGTGTCGGCGGGGCACTGTTCCTTGGAGGAAAGCTGTACTCTGGCAGCAGCTTTTCCGCGGGAGAGTTTGGAGCGGTGGTCACGCATCCTGAAAAGCGGGACCCCGGGCAGGGCTTTTTCAGCGGATGCTATGAAAAATATGCTTCTGCAACTGCACTTGTGGAGCGCGCCAGAGAACTGGATGCGTCGCTTACGAACGGACGCGCCATTTTTGCAAGAAAAGAGGAGCCGGCGGTGGCGGCTGTCATTGATGCGTGGGTTGGGGAAATCGTGTATGGTCTGATTACAATCATCCATATGCTGAATCCAGGCGGCGTGATCCTGGGCGGCGGGGTGCTGGAGCAGCCCTGTGTGCTGGAAAAAATCAGAGAACGGTTATATGAAAATATTATGCCGAGCTTCCGCGGTGTGCAGTTAAGAAAAGCGGAGCTTGGAAATCGTGCGGGGATGCTCGGCGCGTCCGTACTGCACGAAAAAAGATAGGGAGGGTAATTTCATGAAAAAAGAAGAACTCTTTGCGAAAATTAAAGGAAAGGTAATTGTATCCTGCCAGGCAATCCCGGGAGAGCCGTTGTATGTGGAGGAAAAATCCATTATGTATCTGATGGCGAGGGCGGCAAAGCAGGCGGGGACACCGGCGATCCGCACCAGCAGCATCCGCGATGTGGAAGCCATTAAAGAAGAGACCGGGCTGCCGGTGATCGGACTGATAAAAGTGAAATATGATGGATTTGAGAGCTACATTACGCCGACCATGAAGGAAGTGGATGAGCTTGCGGCGGCAGGCTCCGATATCATCGCGCTGGACTGCACCGACCAGAAGCGCGGCGACGGAAAAACAATCAGCGAATTTATCCGGGAAGTTCGCGCAAAATATCCGGAAGCAATTTTGATGGCGGATATCTCTACCTATGAAGAGGGTGTCCGTGCATGGAAACTCGGCATGGATATCGTCGGCACAACCATGAGCGGCTATACCAGCTATTCTCCGAAGCTTGACGGACCGGATTATGAACTGGTGAAGAGGCTCTCCGCAGAGCTGGACATTCCGGTGATCGGCGAGGGAAGAGTACACTCTCCGGAGCAGGCGGTTCAGATGCTGGATGCCGGCGCGTTTGCCGTAGTAGTTGGCGGAGCAATCACCCGTCCGCTGGAGATCGCGCAGAGATTTATCAAGGCAGTGGAGGCAAGATAGAATGAAACATATTGTATGCTTTGGGGATTCTAATACGCATGGCTATCGTGCGTCGGACAACGGCAGATTTGATGAAAACCAGAGATGGACGCAGCTTCTGCAGAAAGGGCTGGGCGAAGACTATCTGGTGCTTGAGGAGGGGCTGAGCGGCCGCACGACCTGTTTTACAGATCCCATTCACGAGGGCTTAAATGGTCTGGACTATATTTACCCCTGTCTGATGAGTCATGAGCCGGTGGATCTGCTGATTATCATGCTGGGAACAAATGATACAAAAGAACGGTTTGGTTCCTCAGCAGCGTGCATTGCGCTTGGACTGAAGCGCCTGATTGCCAAGGCAATCGCTACGACGGACTGCTGGCGTGATGGAAAGCCGGATATTCTGGTGGTTACGCCGCAGAATATTGGCAGGGAATATGCAGACACCGAGGTAGCGCTGACGATGGGAAGAGGCTGTGCGGAAAAATCAGAAGAGCTTGCAGCGCAGTATCAGCAGATTGCGGAGATGATGGGATGTCATTATCTGGACGCGAATAAGGTAATTTCTGTGGGACCCAACCAGACTGATTATATGCATCTGACGGAAGAAGGGCACAGGCAGCTCGCACAGGCGCTGCTGAAAAAAATCCCCGAGATTTTGTAAAAATTTTTCATAAAATAAAATAATGAAAAAATTTTGAAAAAATGTATTGACAAATTGCCCAAAGAAATGTAGTATATAGTTACAACATTTATAAAGAATGAACAGGGGTGCTCCTGTTCGTTCCAATATTTAAAGGAGGGCGTTATATATGAAATTCCGTAGAATCTTGGCACTTGCACTTGTTGGAACGATGGCATTGTCTGCAACTGCATTTGCTGAAGGAGAAACAACAGACATCACTATGTGGACGTATCCGGTTGGAGACTGGGGAAACGCGGAAGTCATGGATGGTCTGATTGCAAAGTT
Source organism: Lachnospiraceae bacterium UBA7225 (assembly GCA_002473385.1). Lineage (GTDB taxonomy): Bacteria > Bacillota > Clostridia > Lachnospirales > Lachnospiraceae > Marvinbryantia. Next base: position 18,302 of record DKTR01000071.1, on the reverse strand, counting down.
CAACGAGGTACACCCGGAAATTAATGTAAAAGTAGAATACCTGGACTACACAAACGGCGATGATCAGGTGAATACCGCAATCGAAGGCGGACAGGCACCGGATATCGTTTTTGAAGGACCGGAGCGTCTGGTGGCAAACTGGGGCGCTAAGGGGCTGATGGTAGACCTGGCAGATCTCTGGACAGACGAAGCAAAAGAAGCGATCTACGATTCTGTGGAAAATGCCTGCAAGAGCAATGACGGTGTATACTATGAGTATCCGCTTTGTATGACAGCGCACACTATGGCGATCAACAGAGACGTATTCGAGGCGGCAGACGCACTCCAGTATCTTGATGAGGAGACACGTACATGGACGACCGAAGGTTTTCTGAATGCTGTGAAAGCAGTTTATGAGAGCGGACAGGATCCGGTTGGCGCAGTATACTGCAGCGGACAGGGCGGCGACCAGGGTACACGTGCACTGGTAAACAACCTGTATGGCGGCACCTTCACAAATGAAGATCATACTGCTTACACATTGGACAGCGAAGAGAACGTTAAGGCTCTCCAGCTTCTGGCTGACACGGACGGCATCAACTTTGACGCTTCCATCGCAGGCGGCGACGAAATCCAGCTCTTCTGCAACGGCACACTGGCAATGGCATTCTGCTGGAACGTTGCACAGGAAAAGAACAATGCAGAAATCATCGACTTCGACGTACTTCCGATGGCATTCCCGTCTGAAACGGGCGAACCGAAGCTTTGCGGCGGCATCTGGGGATTTGGTATCTTCAACAATGGCGACGAGGCTAAGATCGCAGCAGCTAAGACCTTTATCGATTTCATGGCAAATGATGAGTCCATTGCGGCGGACAGCGTAAAGGCTTCTACATATTGGCCGGTGAAGGATCTTGGAAACATTTACGAAGGCAATGATCTGATGACAGAATATGCAACCTTCATCCAGTACATGGGTGACTACTATCAGGTAGTTGGCGGATGGGCTGAGGCTCGTACTGCATGGTGGAACATGCTGCAGCAGATCGGCACTGGCGCGGATGTAGCTACTGCAGTTGCAGATTTCCAGACCACAGCAAACGCAGCAGCAGGAAAATAAAAAGAAACTTCCTGAACTTGCAGCATTTTTATCTGGATGGCAGATGAATAAAATTCAGAACTCGTGCACCCTTCCTGCTTTGCGCGCGGGAAGGGTGTGTTTCGTTTAAAAAGAGAAAGGGGGAGGCAATCATGGCCGGTAAAGCAAAGAAAACTACCGGATACAGCATGAGCAGAGCGCTGGTGCGCAGAGAGACAATTGCGGGCTATGCGTTTATGCTGCCGAATCTGGTGTTTTTTGTTGGATTTGTTATTTATCCAATGATTCAGTGCGTAATTACCAGTTTTTTTGATTCCACAATGAACCGGGCGGATATCTTTGTCGGACTGGGAAACTACATAGAGCTGTTCCAGGATGGCGTGTTCCTGCGGGCGTTGTGGAATACAATTATTATTGTAGTTGTTTCCGTTCCGGTAACCTGCATCTTTTCCCTGTGGGTAAGCTCGATTATCTATGATCTGAAGGGACCCTTCTGTTCCCTGCTCAGATGTGTATTTTATCTTCCGGTTGTTACAGGTTCCGTGGCAGTTGCGGTAGTATGGAAATGGATGTACAACAATTACTACGGTATTTTCAATTACGTTGGCAAGGGGCTTGGACTGATAGATAAGAATATCAACTGGCTTGGCGACGAAAGGTTTGCCCTTGGATGTATTATCCTAATCCTGCTCACCACTTCTGTGGGACAGCCAATTGTGCTTTATGTGTCTGCGCTGAATAACGTAGATGCTTCTCTGGTAGAGGCTGCCGAGGTAGACGGAGCGAACAGGATGCAATGCTTCTGGAGAATTAAATGGCCGCAGATTATGCCGACCACGCTTTATATTCTTGTTATCACGACCATCAACAGCTTCCAGTGCTTCGCGCTGATCCAGCTTTTAACAAGCGGCGGACCGAACCATAGCACCGATACGATCATGTACTATATCTATCACACTGCGTTCAAGCTGTACCGCTACGGTTACGGCAATGCGATGGGTGTTGTGCTGGCAATCATTATTGCTGTACTATCTGCTGCTCAGTTTAAGATGGCGCAGTCAGATTAGAGGGGAGGTCCGGAGAATGAAAAAGACAATGACAGTACGTTCAAAATGCTACAAGATTTTGTCTATAGCAGTGATTATTCTTTTAGCGATTGCCTTTGCATTTCCGCTTTACTGGATCATTACCGGCTCCTTTAAGACGGCAAAAGCAATCAACTCCACAACCCCGCAGTGGATACCTTCCGAGTGGGTAATGGACAATTATCAGAAGCTGTTTAGTAAGCAGAGAGCCCCGTTATGGTCGATTGGTATTCCATTTACCGGCATCACGTTTGCGGGACCGACGGTTCCGGCATCTATCCGCTGGCTGATGAACACCATATTTATGGCGGTTGTTTCCATGATCCTTACCTGTGCAACTTCGGCGATGGCTGGTTATGCGCTGGCAAAGAAGCGTTTTATCGGCAGAACCATATTATTTTCTCTGATCGTTTGTGCGATGGCGCTGCCTAAGCAGGTTATTCTGATTCCGCTGCTTCGTGAAATGTCGGCACTTAATCTGTACAATACGATCTGGGCAGTTATTTTCCCGATTGTTGGCTGGCCGTTCGGCGTATTTTTGATTAAGCAGTTTGCGGAAGGTATACCGGGAGAGATGATGGAGGCTGCGCGTATTGACGGCGCGAGTGAGTGGAAGACATTCACAAATATTGCGTTGCCGATGATAAAACCGGGTATCGGTGCGCTGGCAATCTTTACGTTCATCAATTCCTGGAACGACTATTTCATGCAGCTGATAATGCTGTCAAGCACAGAAAATGCGACTATTTCACTTGGTATCGCGCGCATGCAGGCGGAGAACTCCACGGATTTCGGTCTGATCATGGCGGGTGCTGCGCTGGCAGCGGTTCCGATTATCGTGGTATTTCTCATTTTCCAGAAATACTTCACCAAGGGAATTACTATGGGCGCAGTAAAAGGTTAATAAAGAAGCTTTCGGGGAGGCTTAAAAAATGGCACGGGCTTTTTGCCCGTGTTGTTTTTGTGCGAAATAATGCTTGCGTGATGACGCAGGGTTTGCTATGCTAAAGGAAAGTAATCGGTTGCGCAAATTGTGGGGAATGTTTATGGAGAGGGAAAAGGTTTATACAATTAATGACATTGCCCGGGAGCTTGGCGTAAGCAAAACGACGGTTTCCAGGGCGATTTCGGGGAAAGGGCGTATCAGCCGCGAGACGCAGGAGAAGGTTTTTGCGTTTATTGAGGAGCATGATTACCGCCCGAATGTGCTGGCGCGTGCATTGGCACAGAGTAAAACATACAATCTGGGACTGGTGTTGCCGGAGGATTTTTCTGTGATGGATTTCCCGTTTTTTAAGGAGTGCATGAATGGCATCTGCGAGACGGCATCCAGGTACAATTATGATATTGTGATTGCGGTGGCGGATGACCAGGATTTTTCCGGGTGCCGCCGTATGGTTGAAAACCGCAAGGTGGACGGCATGATTCTGAGCCGCTCTACTGTGGATAATTCTGTCATGCAGCGCTATCTGAAAGAAAAGCAGATGCCGTTTGTGGTGGTGGGACCTGCAAAGAGCGATGACGTTGTCTGGGTAGATAATCTGAACCGGGAAGGGAGCTGTGAGCTTACCGGTATTCTGCTTCTGAAAGGGTTTCGGCGGCTGGCACTGCTGGGCGGAAACCGCAGTCATCTTGTCACGGAGAGCCGCCTGCAGGGCTTTCTGGATGCGCACCGTGAGCAACAGATTCTGGTGGAGGAAGCGCTGATTTTTTTGGACATAGAAAATTATGCGGCGACTGCGGAGGCAGTGGAGCAGATTCTGGTGCAGAAGGCGGACGGTATCCTGTGTATGGATGATTTTATCACCAGTATGCTGATCGGATGCCTGCGTGAGCGCAATATCCGTGTGCCGGAGGACATAAAGCTGGCGAGCTTTTACGACAACCCGCAGTTCGAATTTCTTTCGCCTACTATTACCAGCCTGTATTATAATACGAAAGGGCTGGGGCAGAACGCCTGTATGACGCTTCTGCAGCTGCTTGGCGAGGAAGTGAAGGAGGAAGAGGCTGTTTTAAATTACCAGGTGATTTTAAGAGAATCTACAAAGCAGACAGACAATCATCTGATAAGCTGCCGGGCGTAGCTGTCATAAACAGGTATTATAGGAGGAAATAATGATGAAGATAGGCTTTATTGGCTGCGGAAATATGGCAGGGGCCATGATAAATGGCATTCTGGCGGGTAAAAAGGTATCGGGGGAAGAAGTGATGGCGTCTGCAAAGACGGATGCCACCAGACAGAAAATCAGAGAGCAGATCGGTATCCTGGCGGCGAAGAGTAATTGTGAAGTGGCGGAATTTGCAGATATCGTGTTTTTGGCGGTGAAGCCGCAATATTTTGAAGAGGTTCTTGCAGAAATCTACCCGTCTGTAAAACAGCAGATCTTTGTATCGCTTGCCCCTGGAAAGACGCTGGCGTGGCTGCAGGAACGTCTGGGCGATGGTGTGAAGATTATCCGTATTATGCCGAATACACCGGCAATGGTGGGCGCGGCGATGACCGGGCTTTGCAAAAATGAATTTGTGACGCAGGAGGAGACTGAGCTGGTGTGCCGTTTGTGCGACAGCTTTGGAAGGACAGAAGTAGTGCCGGAAAGTCTGATTGATGTAGTGACAGGTGTGTCCGGAAGCTCGCCTGCTTATGTATTCATGTTTCTGGAGGCAATGGCGGATGCAGCAGTGGCGGATGGAATGCCGCGTGCGCAGGCGTATAAATTTGCAGCGCAGGCAGTCATGGGGAGCGCGAAGATGATGCTGGAAACCGGTGAACATCCCGGCGTCTTAAAAGATATGGTATGCTCTCCGGCGGGCACCACCATTGAGGCGGTGCGTGTACTTGAAGAAAAGGGGCTGCGCAGTGCGGTGATTGAGGCGCAGAGAGCATGCGTGAAGAAGGCGAAGGGGATGTGAAAACGGATAGCCTGGAAAGGTGGGATGGACATGCTGAGAAATTTGCGTATAAAAAATTTTAAAGGCTGGAAAGATACAGGTGTAATGGAGCTTGCACCAATTACAATTTTGTTTGGCAGTAATAGTTCCGGAAAGTCCAGTATAGGACAGTTTTTGGTTATGTTAAAGCAGACTGTCCGGCAGCCCGACAGAAAGACAGTATTATTATTAAATGGACCACAGGCAACTGTGGATCTGGGATTTGTATCTGATATATTCTATGACCATAATCTGGAAGCGGATATGAAATTTTATTTTAGATGGGACATGGATGAACAGGCAGTAATTGAGAATTCCAGTAAAAAAGATATTTATAATCAAATCGAGTTTGAGGGAGATATTAGGGTAAGCGATCCACAAACCCAGTATTTAGAGGTGAATGAGTTTAAATACAGGTTATATGATAATGAAAAACTCAAAATGTCAGTAGGAATGAGAAAAGAGACGGAGGCAGACGGCAATCGTAACTATGTGCTGGCTTCGGATAGTGATTTTAAGAGAACGAAAGCTGGAAGAGGATGGAAATTGACTGAACCGGTTAAATTTTATGGATTTTCGGATGCTGCGCTGGCATATTATAAAGATTCGGATTTTCTACAGGATTTAAACCTTTATCAGGAGGATTTCTTTTCAAAGTTTTATTATTTAGGACCAATGCGGACCAAAACAAAAAGGACATATAGCTGGTCGGGAGTAAATCCGGAAAGTGTAGGCGATGCCGGTGAAAATACAATAGCGGCTATTTTGTCGGCAAGGAAGCAAAATAAGAAGCTGAGATTTTCGGATACCCGATATAATGAGTTTGAGGTTATAGTTGGAATAGCATTAAAAAAGCTGGGATTAATTGAAGAATACAAAATTGATAGAATAGGAGATCGTCAAGAATATGAAGTGACGGTACGAATAAAGGGTTCGGATCGGTTTGTAGGTCTGCCGGACGTGGGATTTGGGGTTTCGCAGGTCTTGCCGGTAATTGTGCAGTTGTTTTATGCACCGGATAATTCTGTGGTTTTTATTGAACAGCCAGAAATACATCTTCATCCAAATGCTCAGGCGTTACTGGCTGATGTTATAATAGATGCTGCTAATATGTGGGAAGGGGGACGTAAGCGTAGAATTCAGATTATTCTTGAAACACATTCGGAGCATCTGCTAAGAAGGTTTCAGAGAAGAATATCTGAAGAAAAAACTACGCCTTCCGAAATCAGAGCATATTTTGCGAAAAATAATCAAAAATCATCTAAACTTGAAAAATTAGAGGTTGATGCATATGGAAATATATTAAATTGGCCGGATGGCTTTTTTGGAGATATGGAAGATGACATGTATCAACAGTCTATGAATGCACTTCATCGGAGGATTGCGGAAAGGAATACGAAAGGTGAATGATAAACTAATTATGGATACGAATGTTGCAGTGAAGGCTGCAACACCTCAAGAGGAATGCGAGTCTGAAGAATGGGATATGCAGGAAAAGTGTGTTGACTTTATAGGGAAATTTGTAAAAAATCCTGCAAGTCAATTGGTGTTGGATCTGGATTATGAAATAATAACAGAATATAGAAATAGAATTCCGTCGAATACAGATATGGGAAAAATATTTTGGCGCTGGTTTAATACATATATAGGACAGATACCTTTTGAAAATATGGTCAAATTGGACAAAGACTCTGAGGGAAACTATGTTATGTTTCCGCTGGAAGCCAGGACAAAAGAATTCGACAGGAGTGATAGAAAATTTGTCGCATTAGCAAGGACGCATTCAGAGCATCCGGCAATCGTTGAAGCGTCTGATGGAAAATGGTTTGGATTTAAAGAAACATTCGAAGAATATGGTGTACATATTGAATTTTTAGATATGAATTATGCGATTATGATGCATAAACGAAAACTTGGAAGTAAAAGGAGAGTCTGATTGTTTTATAAATTTCCCACTACACCATATATCGAAACAGATATAAACATTAAGCGAAATGATAAAATATTGCAGATGGAAGAAGTAAAAGCTATTCTAAGCAGACCTGTTACAATAGAAGAAAAAATTGATGGAGCCAATCTGGGAATTTCATTTAATCATAATGGCGAGTTACAGCTTCAGAATAGGGGATCGTATTTATTGCCGCCATTTGAAGGACAATGGAAGCAAATAAATAACTGGATAAATTGCCATGAAGAAGATATATTTGATGTGCTTATGGACAAATATATTTTGTATGGAGAGTGGTGTTGTGTGAAACATTCTATACATTACAGCGATTTGCCGGACTGGTTTATAGGATTTGATATTTATGACATAAAAAACAGCAGGTTTTTATCTGTTCAGCAGCGCAATATTTTATTATGTAAAATGGAATTGTCGGTTGTACCGCAGCTAGGATATGGGATTTATGATGTAAAGGAATTATCGGAATTTTTTGGGAAATCGAAATACGGTGATTCGGAATGCGAAGGGATTTATATACGCCAGGATTATGGAATGTTTTTGAAGTATAGGGCAAAAATGGTCCGGAAAGAATTTAGACAGAATATAACAGAGCATTGGGCAAAAGGAATATTGCAATATAATAAAGTATGCTGGAAATAGAATCAGAAAAATGCCGCATCTGAGAGCAAGTCTCCAGATGTGACATCTTTTTTGCTTATAGCTGCAGGCAGTTCAGAAGGGAAAACTATGAGTCTGAGCAGGCAAATGGAAAAGCTGCCTATTTTCTATATTTTGCTTCGATCTTCAGATATGCGATCATTATTATGATGACCAAAATCATTATCCCGAAAATCATGAATATAAAGTAAGGAGAATTTTGCTCTAAAAATAACATAGGAATTCCGGTGATCTCAAATACAGCTGCCGCTGTAAACCATAATATAGAGACTGCATTATTATAATGCGCTATATCGTCTATTTCCGGCGGCTTCACAAAAGTGAAGAAGCCCACTGCCTCAGTTGATTTGCGGCAGCTGATTCCAATTCCTAAAAAGACGGCAGCTCCTATACTCCATAAGATAAATCCGATAATCATATCTTTAACCTTTCAAAATCTGGTTTACCATTTGATTCTGACATTTGCTGTATGGCTAAATGGGTACAAAAAATGGAAGCAAGGAGGCTCGAACTCCTGACCTTTCGCGTGTGAGGCGAACGCTCATCCCGGCTGAGCTATGCTTCCATATAAAATATTATAACGCAAAAAAGAGAAAAAGCAACAGTTGATTGCGAAAAGTGTATTTTTTTTCACAAAAGAGCAACCGATTGCGCACTCAAAGATAAGAGCCATAATTTTATTGTAAAAAACTGCCAAAAACAAGCAGAAAATTTCGGCAAAATATAATAATTGACTAGTAAAATGGCAAGGTATATACTAGAAATATGAGCAAGCGGTTGCGCAATTTGCGCAACAACACAAAAAACATATTTAAAAGGAGGACTAATATGAAGCTCAAAAAAGTATTGGCATCTGCCCTTGCCGCTGTGACAGTTCTGTCTTCGGCTGCACTCGTAAATGCAGAGGAAACCATCAACCTTACCCTGTGGGGCGCAGAAGAAGACCAGACTCTTCTTGGCGAACTGGTAGAAGAATTCAAAGCGGCATATTCGGATGTAACCTTTGATATCAAGATTGGTGTAGAATCCGAATCTACTGCAAAAGACACTATTCTGACAGACGTGGAAGCGGCTGCAGATGTATATTCATTTGCAAGTGATCAGATTTATGATCTGGTGAATGCAGGTGCGCTTATCGACCTGGATGAATATGCAGAAGCGCTTACAATGGCAGGAAAAACACTGGACGATGTAAAAGCTGCGAACGTTGCAAGCTCTATTGAGGCGGCAACGGTAGACGGAAAACTCTATGCTTTTCCGAGAGCAGCGGACAATGGTTATTTCCTGTATTATGATTCTTCTGTTCTGTCTGAAGAGGATGTTGCATCCTGGGACAGCCTTCTTGCAGCAGCAGAAGCAGCAGGCAAAAAGGTTGGTATGACACTGGCATCCGGCTGGTATAATGCTTCTTTCTTTTATGGGGCAGGATTTACCACGGATCTGAACGATGACGGAACGACCGCGATTGACTGGAACGGCACAAGCGCTGACGGTTACACGGGTGTTGACGTTGTAAAGGGTATGCTGCAGATCGCATCAAGCCCGGCATTTATGGCAATTGCAGACGGGGATATCTCCAATCAGCTTGCAGCAGGCGGTCTCTGTGCAGCAGTTTCCGGAACATGGGATGCAATTACAGCACAGGAGGCATTTGGCGATGGCTATGCGGCAACCAAGCTCCCGACCTTTACTGTTGGTGACCAGCAGGTTCAGCAGGGTTCTGTAGCAGGTTATAAGTTTGTTGGTGTGAATGGCTATGCAGAGAATGCAGGATGGGCAGTTCTTCTAGCAGATTTCATCACAAACGAACAGTCCCAGCAGAAATTCTTCGACCAGCGTGAGAGCGGTCCGAGCAACAGTAATATCATTGATTCCGACGCTGTAAAAGCAAACGTGGCAATCGCAGCACTTGCTAAGCAGGCTGAGTTTGGTCAAACCCAGACCGTTGGCGGAAAATACTGGGATCCTGCACAGACCTTTGGTGAGCTGATCGCACAGGGTACGCTGAAGGCAGACGACGATGCAGGCATCCAGACAGCACTGGATACCCTTGTAGAAGGTGTAACCGCTCCCCTGGAATGATCGCGAAAGCATCAAGCCGTGCGAAGACACAGACGGTAAATCCGTGCATGCGAGCATGCAGACGGATGAAAGCGGCGGTGTCTTCATAGGGCGCGAGCCCGCGTGCGAACGAAGCCGGAGGCTTCGTGAGAACAGCACGGCGCGTTTATTTAGTTAATTATAGGAAAGAACAGACAGGGGCTGCTGCGAGACTTTATGCCCGCACAACAGGGGGCAAATGTCCGCAGTGGCTCTTTTTTTCGGGAGGAAGTCTATATGGCAAGTGAGAAAAAGGGAGCAGCCGCATCGATTGGCGGTTTCTTCAAAGCGATCGGCAATTACTTCTCCGGATTTGGAACAGCATTTGCAAAGGGCGATGCATTCGTCAAGCTGTCCGCACTGTGGATGGGGGCAGGCTATGCGCGCCGGAAGCAGTATGTAAAAGCGGTTATTATGACAATTCTTGAGGTTGCCGTTATCGCGTTTACCGTAACGTTTGCAATGCAGTATGTTCCGAAGTTCGGAACGTTAGGAACGGTAAAGATGGAAAAAGTGTTCAACATGAAGACGATGAAGAGCGAGTTCAATGATTATGATAACTCTTTCCAGATTTTACTCTTTTCCCTGTTCAGCTTCGTAGTCTGGGCGGCATTTATTGTAGTCTGGATGAAAAACATTGTGAATGCCTACAAGCTTCAGAAAATGGAGGAGGCAGGCGAACACATCAAAACTTTTAAAGAAGATCTGCACTCTTATATTGAAGAAAAATTTCACATTACCCTGCTTACCCTTCCGGTACTCGGTATCGTAGTATTTACAGCAATCCCGATTCTGCTGCTGATTTTTGTGGCGTTTACGAATTACGACCAGCAGCATATGCCGCCGACGGAGTTGTTTACATGGACGGGCTTTACGAACTTTCTGAGCCTGTTTGGCGGAGGCGGTCTCACTACTACCTTCAGCTACGCATTCGTGCGGGTACTCGGCTGGACGCTGGTGTGGGCATTCTTTGCAACCTTTACCACCTACATTGGCGGTATTCTGCTGTCTCTGCTGCTTAACAGCACAAAGACAAAATGGCCGAAGATGTGGCGTACGCTGTTTATTGTTACGATTGCAGTGCCGCAGTTCGTTTCCCTGCTGCTGGTGAGAAACTTCTTCTCAAACGGTGGTATTGTTAATACGATCTGTGCAAATATCGGTCTGACAGGCTTTCTGCGGGACATTGGTCTGGTATCCACAAGCTACATTCCGTTCCTGTCGGCGCCAGGCTGGGCACATGTGATGATTATTCTCATTAATATCTGGATCGGTGTACCGTACCAGATGCTGATCGCGACCGGTGTGCTGATGAATCTGCCGGCGGATCAGCTTGAGAGTGCCCGTGTGGACGGTGCGAAACCGTTCCAGATCTTTCGCAAGATCACGATGCCATATATGCTGTTTGTCACAGGACCGGCCCTGGTTACGGATTTCGTAAAAAATATCAATAACTTTAACGTAATCTACCTCCTGACACAAGATGTGTATACGACTACGAATCAGGCGATGGCAAATTCGCAGGCGAAGGAAGTCGATCTGCTGGTAACCTGGCTGTTCCGTCTGACACAGGATTACTACAACTACAAGATGGCATCGGCAATCGGTATCATCGTCTTTATTATCTGTGCGGTATTCACGCTGATAGCCTTTAACCGCATGATAGGAAACGGAAAGGAGGAGGACTATCAATAATGAGAAAGATGAAAGGAAATCGTTTATCTTCAATTGTAATGCACAACCTGCTGATTGCGGTTCTGGCATTTATCTGGCTGATCCCGATCGTGTGGCTTGCCTGCACATCCTTTAGTTCCTACTCCGGCATGAACACCAGCACCTTCTTCCCGAAGGAGTGGAGTATTATTCACTATATTAAGCTGTTCCAGCCGGATACAGTAGCACAGTTTCCGCAGTGGTTTATGAATACCTTTATCATTGCGTGTGTTACCTGTGTAATCTCCACGGCGTTTGTGCTGATGGTGGCGTATGCCACTTCGGTAATGCGTTTCCCGATGCGCAGGCCGCTGATGAATTTAGCGGTTATCTTGAATCTGTTTCCGGGTATGCTGGCGATGATTGCGGTGTATTTCACGTTGAAGAGCTTTAATCTGACCAACAGCTATGCCGGTCTGATCATGGTATATTCCGGTTCGGCCGGTCTGGGTTATCTGATCGCGAAGGGCTTTTTTGATACGGTTCCGCGTGCGCTCTGTGAGGCGGCGCGTATTGACGGATGCAGCGAGGCGCGCATTTTTGCACAGATCGTTATCCCGATGAGCCGTCCGATCATTGTCTACACCGTTATCAGCAGCTTCCTGGTTCCGTGGATGGATTTCGTTTATGCGAAGATGATTCTGAATGCGGGTATCTCGGAGAAATACACGGTAGCGATCGGTCTGTACAAGATGCTTGACAAGAGTCTTATCAACAACTATTTTACCATGTTCTGTGCAGGCGGTGTGCTGGTATCCATCCCGATCTCAGTTCTGTTCATGATTATGCAGAAGTTCTATGTAGAGGGAATTACCGGCGGCGCGGTGAAGGGCTAAAAGAAATACAAAGAAAGGAATGTAACTGTTATGGAACAGTTTGTTGTAAACATTATCCACCGTCCGGAGATGGTGCCAGAGTACGCAGAAAAGGTGACAGGGCATGGGCAGGCGGAGGATATCGGGCGCAAGGCGCTGCTGACAGAAAGCCTTGACATTTTTAAGACGCAGCAGGAATGCGCACACAAAAATGGCTTAAAAACGACGATTCAGATGACGTATGCCAGCCTGTTTAACGATGAAGCGGTTGCGCTTGCGAAGGAGTATCACGAGAAATACGGCGATGAGATCGCACTGACGCTTCTGGGGCTTCCGTGCAAGGAGTTCCGCGAGAAGTATAAAACAAAAGACTTCTGCATCTGGATGTTTTCGATGGAGGATAAGAAGGCGATCGTAGAAGATGTCTTTGAAAAGTTTCACGAGCGTTTTGGCTTTTATCCCGAATCGACCGGTTCCTATTATATGGATGCAGAGCTGACAAACTATATCAAAGAACGGTATCCGTCCGTAAAATGTGCGGTCGCGACCTGTTGGGAGGAGGGACCGAAGGCGTATCATACCTGCAACAACAGCTGGTACACCTTTATGGATGGCGGTCCCTGGGCACCGTGGATTCCGTCGAAGCAGAACACACATGCACCGGCAGCAAATGAGGCGGAGGATTCCGGTATTGTGGCGATTCCGCATCTGAGCCGCGATCTGATTGCATGCTATGACGGCAACGGCTCGAACTTTGGCACACATCCGCAGAATGTTCTGCGCGGTATGATCTATGATACAGAAACGTGGGAATATCCGTATCTTTATAATCTGATCGACCAGTTCCGCTACCAGGCGAAGTTTAACAATGGCTACGCTTATAATATGATGTTTGTAGGACCGGGATGGATGAATAAGATGGGACGCTGGGAAGCACCCTACGAGCTGCTGCTGAAATCCTATGAGGATGGCTGCGCGTACTACGGAAAGCTGAAAAAAGAAGGAAAGCTCATGGATATGACGATGAGCGAGTTTGCGGATTTCTACCGTCAGAAGAAATCTTACACGGAGCCGGAATGCGCGCTGTGGAGAGATATACTGTATGGCAGTAAAAAGCAGGTATTCTGGTACTGCGACCCATATATGCGCGTGGGTGTTAACATGGACCAGGGCGGTGCGATCGTCGATCTGCGCCCGTATGCTGCAAAGCTGAACTGGCCGGTAGGCATCGGCACCCCGCACATCCAGGATGCAAGCTATCCGTTCCTCATTCAGGAGAAGTACCGTGCAGGTTACTTTACACATTATGCGGGGGAAGGAACCGTGCGCAGCGCGAAAATCTGCCATAACGGCGAGGAAGTGGATCTGTGCCTGTGCCGGACAAAAGCGCATTTTTCACAGGACGGTAAAAACCGTGTGCTGACGCTTGACCCGGTGGAAATTGAGTTTTCTGATCTTACGGTGAAGCTGCAGTCAGTATTGACGTTCATAGAAGGAACGGGTACGATTAAGACGGAGCGCCGTGTGCTGGAGATGAGCGATCCCGAAGCAGAGGTGACGATCAATGAATATATGGTCGGCTGCTACGGGACAACAGAATACACAGAGGATATGAGCAGCCTGACGCTTACCATCGAAAAAGGAAGCGAAAAGGAAACACTTTCCTACGAGTATAAGTGCCGCGAGGTTTCCATGGCAGCGGCAGAGAAGGTAAGCTGCACGCTCCCGCCGATCGAGACACTGGTTTCCATGAACTGCGAGGGCAGGGAAAAGGAAGGATACTTTAAGGAAGGATATGCATTCAGCCCGATGTTTACCATTGGGTATAATGGAAAATTAGGTGACAGGGAGGTCTTCACGACATGGCTCAATCTGGAAAAGGCAAATTAAATTATCGCTGTCCGTCGTGCTTTATGCGTGATCTGGACCTCGATATGTTTTACGACAAGGATAAGAAGGAATATTACTGCCTGCGCTGCCAGTACAGAGGCACGGAGGAGGATGTCCTGGCAAAAAATCAGATGGCACGTTTTAGGTACGGCGATATGATGACAAGATTTACGGAAGAGGATTTTGAAAACTTTTGATCCTTAAAAACGTAACTGGGCAATTACAAGAATCCGCCGTGCAGATCTGCGTAAAAACAGGGGTCTGCACGGCATCTGCTTGCGAGGTATGCAATGAATCAATGGATAACAGGTATGGATCTGTCCACTTTATCTGAGGTGGAGCGCTGCGGCGGGAAATTTTATGAGAATGGAATCTGCCGGGACGCGATGGATATTTTGAAGGATTATGGGATGAATATGGTACGTCTGCGCCTGTGGAATGACCCGTTTGATGAAAATGGGAATTCTTACGGGGCAGGCGGAAATGATATAGAGACGACGCTTGCGCTGGCAAAGCGGGCGAAGCAAAAGGGGATTGGCTGGCTGCTGGATTTCCATTACAGTGATTTCTGGGCGGACCCCGGAAAACAGATTCCGCCGAAGGCGTGGCAGGGGATGAATGAGGAAGAACTTGCAAAAGCGGTACATGATTATACCGCTGAAGTGCTGCGCCGGTGCACAGAGGAGAATATTCTGCCGCAGATGGTTGCGGTCGGGAATGAACTGACAAACGGACTGCTCTGGCCCTACGGCAGAGTGCCGGATTTTAAAAATATTGTAAAATTTATTAATGCGGGTATCCGTGCGGTGCATGAAACAGCTCCGGAGCTTCCGGTGATGCTACATCTGGATAACGGCGGAAACAATGCACTCTACCGGAACTGGTTTGACCGGTATTTTGCGGAGGGCGGAGAGGATTTTTCCTATATCGGACTTTCTTATTACCCGTTCTGGCATGGGACAATGGATATGCTGCGGGAGAATATGAATGATATTGCATTGCGATATGGAAAGGAACTGATCGTGGCAGAGGTGTCCATGGGCTTTACAATGGAGGATTATCAGGCTTACGAAAAGCTGGAAGACGGACAGCGCAAAGGAATGGCGACCCGCAGGGAGCTTGTGGAAAAAATTGCCTGGCCGATGACCAGGAAGGGACAGGCAGACTTTATGCGGGATGTCCTGCAGGTGATCCGCGAGGTGCCGCAGGGACGCGGCAGAGGCTTTTTTTACTGGGAACCGGCCTGGATCCCGGTGCCGGGAAGCGGATGGGCGACCGAAAAAGCCTGCGTGTATATGGGTGAAAAGGGACCTGGGGGAAACGAATGGGCGAATCAGGCGCTGTTTGACTACGATGGAAACGCGCTTCCGGCGCTGGAGGTGATCCGCGGCTTTGCCCGGAATGAGCAGGAAAGGAGAAAATAGAAATGGCGGGCATGATGGGAAGAAGAAACGTGGTCTGGAAAACACCGGAGATTACCTCCTTCGGGCTGAAAATGTTTGCCTGCGCGGCGATGCTGCTGCAGACGATCGGGATTACTGTGATGCAAAACGGAATCATCCATCTGGGCAGCTACACGCAGGAGGAGCTGTCGCAGACAATGGCAGTAGATTCCACACTGATGATGCAGGCAGGAATCGGATCGGTTCTGCAGCTTATAGGAGGGCTGGCTGTACCAGTGTTTGCATTTCTTCTGGTGGAAGGGTTTCTGAATACATCCAGCTACCGCAGCTATCTGGCTGGCATGGCGGTGTTTGCTGTGCTCAGTGAGATCCCCTATGATTATGCTGTCAGCCAGAAATTTATCGACTGGTCTTCCCAGAATGCGCTGGTGACAATGTGTGTCTGTCTGCTGATGCTTTATTTTCTGCGCATGGGAAAGGAGAAGGGCGGCGCTGCAGGCGGTTTTCTGCAGGCGCTCATCGTGCTCTGCGCGATTGCCTGGGTGACAGTTTTCCGCTCGGCATACGGGCTGTGCATGGTGCTGCTGACGGCGGATTTCTATATTTTCTATGGCAAAAATGTACTGAAAACGATTCTCGGTGTGATTGCAAGCCTTTTGTATGTTACCGGACCGCTTTCGTTTTATCCAATCTGGTGCTACAACGGTGTGCGTAAAGATAAGTTTTCCAAGTATGTATTTTACGCATTCTATCCGGCGCATCTGCTGGTTCTGGGAGTGGTTGCAAACATCTTTTTATAAAAATTAAAGGAGAAGCCTCTTTTGCTTTTTAATAGGCTGCATTCTGTCCTGGAAATGTGTGTAAATCTGGGGGAAATCTGCTTTGAGAATGGGATTTGCCTCCGATATGTCTAACGGTTGACACATTTTCGCAAAAATGATATATTAACAGCAGCAATATTATCGAAAGGCAGCGGAGAAGGTGGGGCAATGGCAACTTTAAAGGATGTGGCACGGGAGGCGGGGCTGACTGTCGGTACCGTGTCGAGAGTGTTGAATAACAGGGGGTATATCAGCGAACAGACGAGAGAAAAAGTATACGATGTCATGAAAAAGCTGAATTATCAGCCGAATGAAATGGCGCGGTCGCTTTCTAAACAGACCAGCAAGACAATCGGCGTGATCGTTCCGCATATTGTGCATCCATTTTTTGCGAAAGTGATCAGTAATCTGGAGCAGGCGGCATACAACAGCCAGTACCGGATTCTACTTTTCAACTCCAAGGGAAAGGAAGAAAAAGAAGAAGAGTACATAGAGGCGTGCAGGAGCAACCGGGTAGCAGGGGTGATTCTGTGCAGCGGCTCATTCAATACGGAAAAGTTCAAAAATCTTGGATTTCCGCTGATTACGATCGAGCGCTTTCTGGATGAAGGCACTGCCGGCATCGAGTGTGATAACTATAGCGGCGGTGTGCAGGCGGCGGAGCATCTGATCAGCAGGGGGTGCCGGCATCTTCTGCATATCGGCGGGGTAAATGAACAGCCAATGCCGGCAGACAGCAGAAAAGCAGCTTTCGAGGATGTGTGCAGACGGTATGGCACCGAGCATCATGCGGTCGATCCGGGAAGAATGTTTTACGACGAAATGAATTATTACCCGGTTATCCGCAGCGCGCTGGATCAATATCCGCAGACAGACGGTATTTTTGCCAGCTCCGATGTGATCGCTGCCCAGGCGATCCAGGTGTGCCGCGAAAAAAATATCGGGGTTCCGGAACAGATGAAAATCGTCGGTTTTGATGATGTGAACATTGCGTCCCTTACCTCTCCGGGAATAACAACTGTTAGACAGCCGGTGAAGGAAATGACGGAGGCGGCTGTCTCGGCAGTGGCACGTTCCGCAGCTGGCGGGATGGTGGCGGCGAGAAGTGTCTTTCCGGTCAGCCTGGTGATAAGGGAGAGTACCTGACGGGGGAAGGGCACTCTGCCGGACAGAGAGACAGCAGAAAATCAGCCATATAGAGAGTATACAGCATGATTATGCCGGTACTCTCTTTTTTGTTGCCATGTATCCGGAGGAAGCTGCCGGTGGCAGGTTCTGTAGGT
>DKTR01000071.1:0-253 GCA_002473385.1 Lachnospiraceae bacterium UBA7225 | reverse complement strand
CTGCCGGTGGCAGGTTCTGTAGGTTGTATGGGAAATTGCGCGGGTTTCCTGTGCGGCTAAAAGCTTTGCGGGGATGTGCACGTAAAAGCAGAAGAAATACAGCGTTTATATGGCAGAGAACATAGCTTTTCTTCTGAAAACATAATATCCTGTAAACATTCGCAAAATGAAATAAAATACCAGCTAATCACTTCTTCACAAAATTTATGGTAAAAATATACAAAAATAAAAATGTATTTTCGTGAATATATAC
>DKTR01000019.1 GCA_002473385.1 Lachnospiraceae bacterium UBA7225 | reverse complement strand
AGGACGAGGACAAACTTCTGAAAAAGCTGCTGTAATATCCCTCAAATATCTTTTTTCATTTAAAATCAAAGCAAAAATAATCGGTATCGGAAACCCGAACAGAAGCGATAAGCTTCCCAGCGCCAGCGTATTGCGCAGCGCTCTGTAGAAATCCGGATCCTGCAGAAATTCCCTGAAGTGCTTTAACCCGACAAAAGGACTGGATAAATAAGAATAATTGATATTAAAGTCCTGAAACGCCATAATAATGCCAACCATTGGCTTGTAGCTGAAAAGAATCACCGTAATCAGCGCCGGAAGCAAAAATAAATACATCATTTTATATCTCTTAATCCGTCTCCAAGTTCCCTGTTTCATGCTCATCCCTCCCTTGTTTGTATAAAAAGTATAGCATTCCTGCTTTTTCGTCTCAATACGACAAACCAACGATAAATGTAAGAAAACCACGAAAAGAATGTTAAAAAAGAACTGCACCCTTACGGGTGCAGCTATCGTTCTTAAATAACTTTTTATGCCATATACAATTAGCACAAATACTTTCCGGCAATTTCCTTCAATGCATCCGGATTTTTCGCAAACCACTCATCGAAGGTTGTCCCCTCCGCCCGGACTGCCTGTCCAAGCTCCACGAAAAATGCCGGCATATTCTTCTGAAGCATCATACCCCACTGCTCACCAAAGCGCTCCCCGCCCTCTGTATCACTTCCGTTTACATGGAAGGTGAACGCCGGTTCCATCACGCCATCCACGCGCTTTGCTCCGCCGTGGAAACCGAGTGTACCGATCTGATGCGTACCGCAGGATGAAGTACAGCCTGAAATATGGATTCTCGGAAGTACGCCATCCGCAAAATCATACTTTCTCACTTCCTCAATAATCTGGCGCAGCGCTCCCTGGGAATCGCGCAGACCGATCTGACAGATAGCTGCTCCGATACAGGATACGGATGTCTCAAAAAGATTTTTCGCGCCATCGTCTGTCACAGCCAGAACTGCTTTCGCCTCATCTCCATTCAGATTGATAATATAGATGGTCTCGTCCGGCGCAATGCGCACCTCGGCCGCCTCCATATCCTTAATTGTCTCATAAAACTCTGCGAACTTCGTCACTGCCGGAATACCGCCAATCGGATGGTAAGCAACCGCATAAAGCCCGTCCTGTTTTTGTGCAATCGCACGCTTATCGGAAATCACCGTGCCATTTCCGCGCTTTGTGACCGGCTCTTCCGGCACCGTGATATCCAGCTTTTCGTTCTTTTTTACTTCCTCTAATTTTTCAAGATAAGCTGCTCTGTAGCCGTCCACACCCAGGCTCTCCTGCATGTAGCGTGTTCTGGCCTTTCCGCGGTTCTTGTAGTTGCCGTGTGCCACAAAGGTGTTTACCATCGCTTTGATATGATACAGGATTTCAGACGGCTGCACCTGCTGTGCAACCTTCACGCCCATGCGCGGATTATTTCCAAGACCGCCTGCGCTGTATACATCAAAAGTGCCGTTCTCTTTTGCCGTAAAGCCAAGATCACGGAAGGTCGCATGCGTTTCGTTCGCCGGAGAGTTGGAGAAGCCCACCTTCAGCTTTCTCGGCATCTTTACGGTCTTGATGAAACCCATAAGGTAATCGGAAGCCGCCTCCGCATAAGGAAGCACGTCAAAATATTCTCCCTGCTCAACTCCGGACAGAGGTGAAACCATCACATTTCTTGGGAAATCTCCTCCGCCGCCTCTGGTTACGATCCCTGCATCCATTGCTTTTTCCATGATTTTGCAGACAACTGCTGCAGTCAGATCATGAAACTGGATTGTCTGGCAGGTCGTGAAATGTACCTTTTCTACTCCATATTCCGAAATAGCGTCCGCAACAAATTTCAGCTTTTCTTTCGTCAGCCTCCCACCGGGTATCCGCAACCGGAGCATACTTGCCTCTCCGCCTCTCTGCGCATAGCTGCCAAAGCCTCCGGAAAAGCCCTTATATTCCTTTACGCTCACTTCTTTTGCATAGAACTTTTCTGTCATATCCCGGAACTCTGACAGGTCTTCCCTGAATTCCCGCATCAATTTTTCCATATAGGTCTCTCCTAAAAAGTTTATTCCCGTGAGGGTCAAATACTCCGTTGCTTGCAGCGGAGTATTTGATTTCTCATTAGTATAATAAAATTATCAGAAAATATCAATATTTATTTCCCTGCGAGCGCCCTGCCCTTTCCGGCTTCGGATATTGTGCTCACCAACACCCTTCAGATCAGCCTCAGACACTTGCTGTCTGAGGCGTGAAAACATGATTCAAGGGTGAGCAAATCCCATTCGCGAAGCGAATTTTAAATGGATTTGCGAATACTGCTGTGAACGGAGTGAGCAGCAGCCCTCACCTCGATTCCGCTTCGCTCCATCTCGGTGTGGGCGAGCGCCCTATAAAAAGCTCAGCACAAAATTTGCTTTGTGAGCAAGCTCCCACGCAAATTTGTGCTGGCTTTTTGCACGGCTATACCGCTTTTTCAAATTGACTGTTGTAGAGGTTGGCGTAGAAGCCGCCTTTCTGCATGAGCTGCTCGTGATTGCCCTGTTCGATGATGTCGCCGTCTTTCATGACAAGAATA
Source organism: Lachnospiraceae bacterium UBA7225 (assembly GCA_002473385.1). Classification (GTDB taxonomy): domain Bacteria; phylum Bacillota; class Clostridia; order Lachnospirales; family Lachnospiraceae; genus Marvinbryantia. Next base: position 4,058 of record DKTR01000019.1, on the reverse strand, counting down.
AGATCGGCATCACGGATGGTGGAGAGACGGTGGGCAATGACGAAGCTGGTACGTCCCTTCATGAGGTTATCCATTGCCTTCTGGATGCGCTCCTCAGTACGGGTGTCGACGGAGGATGTTGCCTCGTCGAGAATGAGGATCTGGTTATCCGCCAGAATTGCCCTCGCGATGGTGAGAAGCTGTTTCTGCCCCTGTGAAATATTATTGGTTTCCTCATTCAGCACCATCTGGTAACCGCCCGGCTGCGTCATAATGAATTTATGGATATGGGCTGCCTTCGCCGCCGCGATAACCTCCTCGTCAGTGGCATCCAGTCTGCCGTAACGGATATTTTCCATGATGGTACCGGAGAATAGCCAGGTATCCTGCAGAACCATACCGAACATCTCCCGCAGTTCACTGCGGTTAAAGTCCCGCAGATCGTGCCCGTCGACCCTGATGGAACCGCTGTTTACATCGTAGAAACGCATCAGCAGCTTTACCATCGTAGTCTTGCCCGCACCAGTCGGTCCAACAATAGCAATTTTCTGCCCATCCTTAATATTCGCTGAAAAATCATGCACGATAATCTTATCCGGCTGATAACCAAACGATACGTGCTCAAATTCCACATTTCCCTTTAAACCTGTTCTATCCACCGGATGTTCGACAATCTGCTGTTCTTCCTCCTCTTCCAGGAATTCAAACACCCGCTCTGAAGCCGCCGCCGTCGACTGCAGCATATTTGTTACCTGCGCAAGCTGCTGGATCGGCTGCGTGAAATTACGGATATACTGGAAAAACGACTGAATATCGCCCACCTCAATTGCACCGCGGATGGCAAAGAAGCCTCCGAGCAGCGCCACCATCACATACCCCAGATTGCCGACAAACTGCATGACCGGCATCATCATGCCGGAGAAAAACTGCGACTTCCATGCGGAATCGTACAACTTCCTGTTTGTCTCCTCAAAGACACTGATCACATCTTCCTCTTTATTAAAAGCTTTCACAATATTGTGTCCGCCGTAAACCTCCTCAATCTGACCATTCACCTCGCCCAGATATGCCTGCTGCCTCTGAAAATATTTCTGTGAACGCTTCATCACCTGCCCGATAATTCCCATGGAAACCGGCAGGATCAGCAGTGCGCAAAGCGTCATCCAGACATTGATGCTCAGCATCATCACCAGAACGCCGATAATCGTTGTCGCGGAGGTAATGAGCTGTGTAAAGCTCTGGTTCAGGCTCTGCTGCAGCGTATCCACATCGTTCGTGACACGCGACAGAATCTCGCCGTTTGTGCGGCTCTCAAAATAACTCAGCGGCATCCGGTTCATTTTCTGCGAAATTTCCTTTCGCAGACTGTAGGAAACGTCATTAGAAATACCGCTCATCACATAACCCTGTACAAATGAAAACAAAGCACTCGCCGCATACAGGCACATCAGCCCCGCAAGAATCGTGGTAATCTTTCCAAAGTCAATCGAACCTGTTCCCTGGATTTTCGCGACAAGCCCGTTAAACAGCTCCGTTGTCGCCTTACCGAGAATCCTTGGTCCGATAATACTAAACAAAGTGCCCGCCACAGCAAACACCAGCATTGTCAAAAAGCGGAGACGATAACGCTTCATGTACGAAAGGAGCTTCGACATCGTCCCGCCAAAGTCCTTTGCCTTTTCATTCCCCATTCTGCGGGGTCCATGCATTCCTGGTCTTCTCTGCTCACTCATCCCGCCAACTCCTCCTTTGAAAGCTGTGACTCGGCAATCTGCCGGTAAACCTCACAATTTTCCAGCAGCTCCCGATGCGTACCCATGCCTGCCATATGGCCCTCATCAAGAACAATGATTTTGTCAGCATGAAGGATCGTGCTGATACGCTGCGCTACTATAATTGTGGTTGTCTCCGCCGTCGCTTCCCGCAGTGCCTTGCGCACAGCCACATCCGTTTTATAATCCAGAGCGGAAAAGCTGTCGTCAAAAATAAGAATCTCCGGGTTCTTTTCAATTGCCCGCGCAATCGACAGGCGCTGCTTCTGCCCGCCGGATACGTTGGTTCCGCCCTGCGCAATCGGCGAATCATAGCCATCCGGTTTCTCCCTGATAAATTCCTCCGCCTGCGCAATCTGCGCCGCTCTTTCCACATCTTCTGCCGGGGCATCCGGTCTGCCATAGCGGATGTTGGAAGCAATGGTTCCTGAAAACAGTACGCCCTTCTGCGGCACGTAGCCAAGACGGCTTCTCACATCCTCCTGTGACATTTTGCGGATGTCCACGCCGTCCAGCCTTATCTCGCCCTTCGTCACATCATAAAAACGCGGGATCAGATTTACCAGCGTGCTCTTCCCGCTTCCGGTACTTCCAATAATTGCGACCGTCTCGCCCTTTTCTGCCGTAAAATGAATATCCGACAGCACCTCTTCTTCCGCATCCGGGTAGGCAAAGGAAACATGATCAAACTCTACCCTTCCCTTCACCGACACATTCGGCGTGCGCGGACGTTCCGGATCATGAATCGTCTCCCGGGTTTCAAGGATCTCACTGATACGCTTTCCGGACACGCTTGCCCGCGGCAGCATGATGGAGAGCATTGTTATCATCAAGAATGACATAATAATCTGCATAGCATACTGGATAAACGCCATCATGTCACCCACCTGCATGCTCCCATTATCGATCGCGTGGGCACCGTTGTAGACAATCAGCACCGTAGCGCCGTTCATAATCAGCATCATCACCGGCATCATAAAGGTCATACAGCGGTTAACAAACAAATTTGTCTTCATCAGATCGCTGTTCGCGTCTTCAAAACGTTCTTCCTCAAACTTCTCACGGCTGAACGCACGAATGACCAAAATACCGGTCAGAATTTCCCTTGTCACCAGATTCAGGCGGTCGATCAGCGTCTGCAGCTTTTTAAAGCGCGGCATAGCAACCTTAAACAGTATAAACACCACCAGTACAATCAACACCATCGCCAGACCAATGATCCAGCTCATGGAAACATCCGTTCCCAGCACCTTCAGTACGCCGCCAATGCCAAGGATCGGCGCATAGCAGACAATACGGAAAAACATTACCATCAGAAGCTGCACCTGCTGGATATCATTCGTACTGCGGGTAATCAGCGACGCGGTGGAAAACTGATTGAATTCCGCGTTCGAAAATCCGATCACTTTACGGTACACCACCGCGCGCAGATCGTGACCGATAGTAGCAGCCACGCGTGCCGACAAAAACGTAACGCTAATTGCCGCCGCCATGCCCAAAAATGCCAGCGCAAGCATCTTCAGCCCGGTAAACAGAAGATACTGCATCTGCATGGTGTCCATGTTCTCGCCCAGACGGTCATACTCGCTCTGCACAAAGCTCACCGCCATCTGCGTGATAATCGAATCCGGCATCTGCTCCGTCTGACCGCTGACACCGGCAAGCATCTGCTCCCGCATCTGGGAAGGAAGCGCTGCAATCACCGCAAACAAATCAGCGTCCCTGGGCAGATTCATCTGTTCTTTAATAGCCGCCGTCATCTCCTCCGACTGCGTGAGGCTCACCAGCGTAACCTCCGCCGGTCCCAGGACTTCATTCAGCTCCTGCCGATCCTCTTTACTGATTTCCTGCAGATACCATGCATCTCCCGCCTCCTGGTAAACAGCCTTTACCTGCTCCTGCTGCTGTTCATCCAGAAATAACAGCAGCCGCTCAAACGACTGCCCGCTGATCTGCTCCGGCACACCGTCCTCGATCCCCTTCTGCTGGATTCCGACGTTAATAATGTCGGAGGTATAGGCGGGCAGCGACAAGTCGCAGTACGCCTGCAAAAAAAGCAGCAGCACAATCAGCACCATATAGCCTGCCGACCTTTTCATATACTTTACCAATTTCAGCATTACCATTTCCCCTTACTTTTTATTGTAAAACGAAGATAATAAATTTTATTACCATATATATAAATAATCAAGACTCTTCGCTGAAATTTAATAAAAGTTTTATATAGCGCACATTGTCCCGGAAATGACTGCTTTTTTCATATACCCCTTTACATCTGCTACTGCATATTATATAATATAAAAAAAT
>DKTR01000110.1 GCA_002473385.1 Lachnospiraceae bacterium UBA7225 | reverse complement strand
ACATGTGGGTGAAAGACCTTGGGACCCGCCCCGATATGAGCATAAAAGTGGGATGCATATCCCACGATATGCGAATATTGGGCAGGATTGTGGAAGCGCAAAGCGCGGAGCAATCCGTAGGCATCACACTTATGAGAATTTATAGTCTGCCAGATAGAGGAGACGCTGCCGTGTTAGGAGACAAAAGAGGGAAATTAATCAATCAATATGTTGCAGATTATGTGGTATTTGACCTTGAGACGACCGGAATATCGTCAAAGTATGATGAAGTAATTGAAATTTCAGCGGTGAAGGTGGAAGCCGGACAGGTTGCAGGAGAATTCAGCACCCTTGTGAATCCGGGGCGGAAAATTCCGGCCGGAGCCAGCCGGGTGAATGGGATTACCGATAAAATGGTTGCCGGGGCGCCGGTATTTGCCGATGTTCTGGGTGATTTTTTTCAATTTGCCGGAGATCATGTTCTGGTGGGGCATAACATCAGCAGCTTTGACATGAAATTTCTGTATCGTGATGCGCAGAAATATTTCCGGAAAGTACCTGGCAATGATTACGTGGATACATTGATGATGGCACGGGCGGCGCTGCCTGAGCTACACCATCACCGGCTGGTTGATCTGGCGGAGCACTATGGGATTTCTTCAAAGGGTGCACACCGTGCACTGAATGACTGCTATATGAACCAGAAGGTATATGAGCGTCTGGCGGAGGAAGCAAAAAGAGCCGGGGAAGCCGGAAAAAGGCGGCAGGCGGATACGCAGCCTCATCAGACGGCCGTGCAGCCCCGCCGCACGGTGAAACTGCGCGGTGTGGTGGAGCGGATCACCTATCAGAACCCGGACAACGGTTATACAGTTTTAAAATGTGCGGTGAAAAACAGCAGTGATCTGGTGACGGTGGTTGGCAGCCTTCTGGATGTAAATGTCGGCTCTGTCCTGCTGATAGACGGCAACTGGAAGGTAGACGGCAGGTATGGGCGGCAGTTTGCGGCGGAAGCCTGGGAGGAGACACTGCCCGCCACCGTTTTTGGCATTGAAAAATATTTAGGCTCCGGATTGATCCGCGGTGTCGGACCGCGGTTTGCAAAGCGTATTGTCCAGAAATTCGGGACAGAGACGATTGAGGTAATAGAGAATGAAATCGGGCGTCTGCGCGAGGTAGAGGGAATCGGAGAAAAACGCATCCGGCAGATTCAGGAGAGCTGGGAGCGGCAGAAGGAAATCAAAAATGTGATGCTGTTTTTGCAGGATCACGGTGTGAACACTTCTTTTGCCGCAAAAATCTACCGGCAGTACGGAAACGAAAGCATTGCGAAGATGAAAGAGAATCCGTTCTGCCTGGCAGATGATATCTGGGGCATTGGCTTTAAAACAGCGGACAGCATTGCCGAAAAGCTGGGATTTCAGAAGGAATCCTTTGTCCGCCTGCGCAGCGGCATTCTGTATACGCTGAGCAATCTGGCAGATGAAGGACATGTATATGCCCGCAAGGATCAGCTGATCCAGAAGGCGGTGCAGCTTCTGGAGGCGGAAGAGAGCTGTATTGTCATGACACTCGACCAGATGATCGCGGATAAGGATGTGATCCGTGAGACGGAGCGTTTGGAAGCAATTTATCTGCCGCCGTTTTATTACGCAGAGACGGGTACGGCGGGCAAGTTGAAGCGGCTGGCAAAAGCTCCCGCACAGGACCGGCTCTGGACGCAGCTTATGCAGGCGCGGGAGCAGACCGGCAATCCAGAGCTGTCTATCGACGTATCACATATTGAAAAGAAAGTACACATGGAATATGATGAGATCCAGGCAGACGCGATAAGAAGGGCGGCAGTGTCGAAGGTGATGATTCTGACAGGCGGACCGGGTACTGGAAAGACGACTACCGTGCAGGGGATTCTGGCGGCGTACCGCGCGTTCGGACTGAAGATACTTCTGGCAGCGCCTACCGGAAGAGCGGCAAAAAGACTGGAGGAGACCACCGGCATGGAGGCAAAGACCATCCACCGTCTTCTGGAGTATAAACCGCCGGAGGGCTACCAGAAAGATGAAGAGCATCCGCTGGAGGGAGATGTCCTTATTGTGGATGAGTGCTCCATGATAGATATTATTCTGATGAATGCGCTTTTAAAAGCGGTTCCCGCCGCAATGCGTGTGATCCTTGTGGGAGATATTGACCAGCTCCCTTCGGTGGGAGCCGGCAATGTGCTGCGTGATATAATGGATTCCGGATGTTTTCCGGTCATCCGTTTGACAAGGATTTTCCGGCAGGCGCAGACGAGCCGTATTGTTATGAATGCGCACAGAATAAATGAAGGAAGACTGCCGGATCTTTCCAACGGGCGTGACACTGACTTTTTCTTTGTTGCAAAAGAGGAGCCGGAAGAAGCGGTTCTTGAAATTGTAAATCTTGTGCAGCATAAATTATCACGCTTTTACCACACGCCGGTCAATCAGATTCAGGTGCTGACACCTATGCAAAAGGGTGTTGTGGGTGCGACGAATCTCAACCTGGCGCTGCAGGAAGCGCTTAATCCGCAGGGGGACGGATTGCGCCGGAGCGGTTTTATCTTTCGCCCGGACGACAAGGTGATGCAAATAAAAAACAATTATGACAAGGAAGTATTCAACGGGGATATCGGCATCATTGAATCAGTGGATGTGGGTGCACGTACACTGAAAGTAAATTTTGACGGACGTATAGTGGACTATGATATTACAGAACTGGATGAACTGGTGCATGCTTACGCGACCACCATCCATAAAGCGCAGGGGTCAGAGTATCCTATCGTAGTGATGCCGGTTCTGATGAATCATTATGTGATGCTGCAGCGGAATCTGATTTATACGGGCATCACACGGGCGAAAAAAATTCTTGTGATGGTCGGGACCAAAAAGGCGCTGGCGTACGCAGTGCGCAACGTCACTGTGACAAGGCGCAACACGCTGCTGAAGGAGCGGCTTTGCAGCATGGCGGATGCGGGAGCGAAAAGCTGACCGGGAAAAGAAAACAACGGGGCGGAGAGGAATTGTATATGGGGGAGCACTCGGTGAAAAATCGGAAGAGAAGCCTGAAAGTGCGTCTGATACAGGCTTTTTTCATTACTTCCATTCTTCCAATTGTATTAATTAATATTTTTTCTTATTTCAATACGTCCAGTATTGTGCGGGATAATGTGCGGGAGCTGACGCGGGATAATCTCCAGCAGACCCGCAGCAGTCTGGATGTCTGGCTGGAATCGTATGAGGACATTTTGTTTCAGGTATACACGGATGATGACATTGTAGACCTGATTGATAAGATTAACCGCGAGGAAGATGTTTCGGTGAGCAAAAACCAGCTTCGCAGGACACTGCACGGTTTGTTCTACACAAAGGAATATATTAAATGTATTTCTGTGCTGACAGAAAATGGTACGCTTTTTTTTTATGATCTTCTGACAGGCTCCAGTACCAGAAATTCCTGGCTGACGTCTTTTGACATGACGCAGGAGGAGTTGTATGACTGCATTTCCGGAGATAATGATACGCATGTGATTCCGACGCAGAAGGCAATTACCTTTGGGGCAGATGATCATTACCTGTTTCATATCGGGCACCGCATTATTGATTACCGCGATGTGAAAAAACAGCTTGGCATTGTTGTTGTCAGCATCGATGAAGAGTTGCTTGGTTCTGTGTGCAGTGTCCAGAGCAGCCCGGAGGACAGCTTCAATTTCATTGTAAGCAGAAATGGAACAATGGTATCGCACCCGCAGAAAGAGCTGCTGGCGGCGCCAGTGCTTACCTGGACGGAGGACGAAGAGGCACGCAGAGAAGCATATGAAGAATTTGTCCGGACACAGGAGCCATCCGGCGGGGAGCACAGGACAGTGGATTTTGTATACGATGATAAATTCCAGTGCGATATTGTGCATGTGTCCAGTCAGGAAGAAGTTGTCCGCCGCCTGAACGCGCAGCAGCAGATTACGCTGATTGTTCTGGGAATATCTCTGGGTACTCTTGTGGTTGTTATCATGATTCTTACGCGGCGTTTGAGCGGTTCGCTGCAGAATATGGTGCCGGTGATGAACCGTGCAGGCAGAGGCGATCTGTCTGCGCGCGTAGAGCTGGAAAAGAATATGCCGGGCGAGGTAGAGATTATCGCGCAGGAATTTAACCATATGCTGGAACGGCTGTCAGCTTCCATGGAAAATGAGCGTGCCGCCGGAGAAAAGCAGCGGCAGGCAGAAATTGCCGCGCTTGAGGCGCAGCTGAATCCGCATTTTCTGTATAATACGCTGGACACGATCAACTGGATGGCGATTGACCGGGAGGAGTTTGAAATCAGCAATTCTATCAGTGCGCTTGCCCATATCCTTCGCTATGGGATCGATAACAGCAATGGCATCGTCCCGGTTCGGGAAGAGGTTGCCTGGCTGAAAAAATATCTGTTTCTTCAGCAGACGCGGCTGAAAAACACCTTCCAGTGTGAAATCCATGTGGAGCCGGAAGTAATGGGAAAAAAGATTCATAAGCTGCTTTTGCAGCCGTTTGTGGAGAATGCGATTCTGCATGGCTTTGAGGGCGTAAATCGGGTACATATACTTACAATCAGTATAGAACGCCGGGAGGAACAGCTTTTTATAGAGATTTATGATAACGGCAAAGGTATGGATCCGGAGACGGTCAGACGGATGAACCAGGGAATTTTCCCACAAAGCAGTGATAAAAATCATATCGGCATGGAGAATGCAATCAACCGGATTCACATGTATTACGGAAACGAAGGAGAGGTCCGGATAGCGAGCAGCGAACAGGAGTGGACGAAAATCCATGTCTGGATTCCGCTGCAGGAAGCCGGGGAGGACATGGAAGAATGAAAATTGTGATTATAGAAGATGAAATCCGCATACGGGAAGGGCTCTCCAGGCTGTTGAAAAAACTGGATGTAAAATACGAAATTGCCGGAGAGGCGGAAAACGGAGAGACAGGTCTCGCACTGATACAGCAAGTGAGACCGGAGCTGATTATTACAGATATCAAGATGCCTGTAATGGACGGACTGGAGATGCTCAGGAGAGTGCAGGAGCAGGGAATCAAGGCGAAAACGATTGTTCTGAGTGCATACTCCGAGTTTGAGTATGCCAGAGGGGCAATGCGGATGGGGGTAAAGGAGTACTTGCTCAAGCCGATTGTTCTGGGGGATATTACAGACGCGCTTCATCGTATAGAGGAGGAGATGCAGCTGGAAAAAGAGCTTTCCAGAGACATGTTTGGAAGTGCGGAGCAGGTTTTTGGAGGCATTCTTTCGGGCACTCTGGAGACGGATGATATGATGGAGGAAAGACTGCAGGAGCATTTTGGAATGAAGCGCGGGACGCGTTACCAGGGAATCTGTGTGTATCTGGGAAGAAACTATGAAAAAAGCAAAGCGGCGGCAAGAAAAGAGCTGGAGCAGTTACTTGCACAGAGAAGGGGCATAGAATACCTTTTTGTTGAGCTGGACCGGGATGCCGCGCTGATCATTCTTGTTTATCATGATCCCAATGTTAGAGAACTGGAGCGTTGGGTACAGTATTGGCTTCTGACCAGCCACAGCCGGAAACTGCGGGGAGCAGTCGGATTTATCTGTGACCTTGCGCTTGCTGAGCTGAAAAGCGGGATCGGAACTTTAATGTCTCATATGGAATGGAATATCTCACTTGGGGATGATGTGATGATTTGTTATCCGAAAATTACAAAGCTGCAGACCAGCCCATGTATCTACCCATTGAATACAGAGAATCAGATGCGTCTTGCAATTTGTGCGGGACAGAAGGAAAAAGTAAAAAGCTGCATGGAGGCATTTTATCAGTATTTCAGCGGGGGAAAAGTGTACTCTCCCGGAGAAATCAAGGAGTGCTATGTGCGGTTTTTCTGGGCGCTGATGAATACCGGAAAAGAAGTAGGTATGCTGGCGTATGAAAAACTGGAGCAGCAAAAGCTTCTGGAACAGATCATGAGCGCAAAAACGGCCGGTGAGCTGGCGGCTGTCGGAGAATTTCTGATGGGACAGTTTACGGGTGGGGAGGAAGAAATCACACATTTGACGGTTAAGCGGGCACAGAGCATGATCCAGGAGTTTTACCAGAGCGGAATTACACTGGAGGAAATTGCATCCAAGCTGAATATTACGCCGGAATACCTTGGAACCAGATTTCACCAGGAGGTTGGTGTCAATTTCAGCACTTATATGAGAAACTTCCGCATAACAAAGGCAAAGGAACTGCTGATCGGTACAAGTCTGAAGCTTTATGAGATAGCGGAAAAGGTGGGCTATTCTGATGCAAAGTATTTCAGCCGGGTATTTAAGGAGACGACCGGGCAGCTTCCGGCAGATTATCGGAAAACACATAAGTGACCTTAGATTTTTCTACCTTTTTAAGTTTTCTTGCGTGTTGCGGGAAAGAAAAAGCGTGTATTCTTAGATTATCAAAAAACAGACACCGAGAAGGAGGAAAACAGGTATGAAATTAAGAAAAGCAGCAGCGGCGGTGCTTAGCACGGCAATGGCAGTGGGAGTACTGGCAGGAGCGGTTCAGGTGAGTGCGGCGGAAGATATCACGCTCTGGTATTACTGGGAGAATGAAGGACATCAGCGGGCGCTGAATGAGATGATTGGAACGTACAATAGCAGCCAGGATGTCTATGCGGTGACAGCAAAATATGTTCCCTTTGCAGATTTCAAAAAACAGCTCTCTATCGGAGCATCGGCAAGTGAGCTGCCGGATCTGGTAATTCTGGATTCACCGGATCATGCTTCTTACGCGTCTATGGGAATCTTTGCGGATATTACCGGAAAGTTTGATGTGAGTACTTATTACGAGGGCCCGGTGGCTTCCGCGACGCTGGATGACGTGCTGTATGGCGTTCCGTTTGGCTGCAACTGTCTGTCCTTGTACTATAATAGGGATATGTTTGACGCAGCGGGAATTACAGAAGTTCCGCAGACCTGGGATGAGTTAAAGGAGACGGCTGCAAAGCTCACAACAGATGGTGTTACCGGACTGGCATTCTGCAGCCTTCAGAATGAGGAGGGAACCTTTAACTTCGTACCGTGGCTGTGGTCAACCGGGGCAACCTCTTACGATATAAATTCTGAGGCAGGCATCCGGGCGCTCACCTTTGTGAAGGATCTGGTAGATTCCGGTGCGATGAGCAAAGAATGCATCAACTGGACCCAGGGTGATGTGATGAATCAGTTTATTTCCGGGAATGTTGCCATGATGGTAAACGGACCGTGGCAGATCCCCACGATGAGGGACGAGGCTCCGGACCTGAACTGGGATGTCACGTTAATTCCTAAGGATACTGAATTTGCATCGGTGATCGGCGGCGAAAACTATGCGGTAGTTGCAGGCGGTAATGAAGAAGGCGCACTCGATTTTCTGACATATGCAACACAGAAAGAACAGGTTACGTTCATGATGACGCAGATGGGTTACATTTCTGCTGACAGCGAGATCGCGTCAGAGCAGTTCGCGTCAGAGGAAGACGCTGTTTATAAAAAGTTTGTAGATCAGCTTGAATATGCGCAGGCGAGAGGACCGCTTCCGGAATGGCCGGAAGTATCCGATGCAATTTCCCTGGCGTTCAATGAGGTAATGACAGGTTCCGCAGAACCGGCAGATGCGGCGGCAGAGGCGCAGGCGACCATTGACAGCGTGCTTGCCAGATAACAGGATCCGGTAAAGGAATTTTATATGGACAGATGAATTGAAGGATGCGGAGTATGCGGCGAAATCCGTGTACTCCGTCTTTTGCGCTCAAAAAGAAAGGAAATTGTGTGAGATGAAGAGGATAAAACAGTTTTTCCGGTACGATAATGTCGGCTGGCTCTATGTATTTCCCGCATTTGCATATATGCTGTATTTTGTCGGTTATCCGATATTGCAGAATATCATTCTTAGCTTCCAGGATGTCACTATGCGCACGTTAACGTCGCCGGACAAGCCGTTTGCGGGTCTGCAGAATTATATTGAAATATTTCAGGATAAAGTATTCCGGACCTCACTGACGAATACACTGGTGTTTACAGTATCCTGTCTGGTAGTCCAGTTTTTGATCGGGTTTGCTCTTGCTCTGTTTTTTAACCGGAACTTTAAAATTGCAAAGCCGGTGCGCGGGCTTTTGATGATGCCGTGGATGATTCCGATTACTGTAACGGCGCTGATGTTTAAATTTATTTTCGGAACAGATGTGGGAATTTTAAATTATATTCTGTCCAGCCTTGGGCTGATCAAAGAAAATATTGAATGGCTTACCACTCCGGGAACAGCGATGTTTGCGGTTATCTGTGCAAATGTCTGGATCGGGATTCCGTTTAATATGATCTTAATTTCCACGGGATTGACGACTATTCCGAAGGAACTGTATGAAAGTGCATCCATTGACGGGGCAGGAAAGGTGCAGACATTTTTTAAAATTACACTTCCGCTTTTGCGTCCGACTATCGAATCAGTGTTGATCCTTGGCTTTATTTATACATTCAAAGTGTTTGATCTTGTGTATGTCATGACAGGAGGCGGACCGGTGAATTCGACACATATGCTTTCTACCTACTCTTATAAGCTGTCCTTTGAAATGTTTAAGTACAGCAAGGGTTCGGCAGTGGCGAATGTTCTTTTGATTATTTTGCTGATTGTAGGTTCTTTTTATCTGAGAGCGACGAAGGAGGAAGACTGATGGATGGAGAAAAAAAGATTTCCGGTATGAAAAATGTATTTTTATGTATCGTATCACTGGCGGTCATGTGCATTCTGCTGTTTCCGATATACTGGATTTTTGTGACTTCACTGAAAACCGAAAAAGAAATTTTTCAGATTCCACCGACCTTCTGGCCGCAGGCACTGAATTTGAAATCCTATGCGGCGCAGGTAGAGACTGGGGACTTTAATATGTTCCAGTCCTTTGCGAACAGCTTTCTGATTTCTGTCGGTGCGACATTGATTTCTGTGGTGCTGTCGGTGCCCGCGTCCTATGGAATCGCAAAGTTCCGTTTTAAGGGAAAGAAAGTGGTTCTGCTCGGCTTCCTGGTGACACAGATGCTTCCGGTTGCCGTTCTTCTGACACCGATGTTTATTATGTTCCGCAATATGCATATGTACAATACTCCGTGGGCGGCGATGCTGGCGGATGCCACGATTGGTATTCCGTTTTCAGTGCTGATTTTGAAAAATTATTTTGCCTCCATACCGGGTGATCTGGAAGAGGCAGCGAGGATTGACGGATGCAACCGTTTCGCGGCGTTTATCCGTGTACTGATTCCGATTGCAAAACCGGGTGTAATGGTTTGCGCGATTTTTTCCTTTCTCTATGCGTGGGGGGATCTTGCATATGGAATGACGTTTATTCTCGACCAGCAGAAGCGTCCGATTACTGCCGGAATCTTTAATTTCATGGGACAGTACGGCACAAAATGGAGTTATTTAACAGCATTTGCGATTGTTACGATAATTCCTGTTGCAATTATCTTTATTTTCATGCAAAAATATATTATCAGCGGAATGACAAGCGGAGCTGTAAAAGGATGAGGAGGAACAACGTATGTTGAAAATGGAAGACGGAAAATTGAAATTTCATTACGACGCGGAAGAGCTCTGGATAGAGCCCTGGGGGCAAAATTCCCTGCGTATCCGCGCGACAAAAAACAGTCATATGCCGGAGACAGACTGGGCATTGCAGCAGCCTGTGCCCAGGTGCCGGAGTACAGAGACAGCGGCGCAGGATTGTGAGGACAGAGGATATACAGAATGCAGCATTCGTGAGACGGCGGAGGGAGCTGAAATCGTAAACGGCAAAATTACTGCGGCGATTTCAAGGGCAGGAAAAATCATCATTTATAATCAGAAGAACGAGATCCTTCTGGAAGAGTACTGGCGGAACCGCCGGGATGTCCGGGATGCAAAATGCAGTGCAATCGAGGTGGAAGCGCGGGAATTCCGCCCGAATATTGCCGGAGATTACCGGCTGACCATGCGCTTTGAATCGAAGGATCCGCATGAGAAAATTTTCGGAATGGGGCAGTATCAGCAGCCCTATCTGGATTTAAAGGGAGTGGATCTGGAGCTGGCACACCGCAATTCCCAGGCGAGCGTCCCATTTATGATTTCCTCGCGCGGATATGGATTATTGTGGAATAATCCTTCTATCGGGCGTGCGGTTTTTGGCAGGAACATCATGAGCTTTGAGGCGTATGCGACGAAGGCGCTGGATTACTGGGTGACGGCGGGAGATACGCCGAAGGAGATTGAAGAGGCGTATGCGTCAGTTACCGGAAAAGTTCCGATGATGCCGGAATACGGGCTTGGCTTCTGGCAGTGCAAGCTCCGCTACCAGACACAGGAGGAACTCCTGGAGGTAGCAAGAGAGTATAAGCGCAGAAACTTGCCGATAGACTTGATTGTGATCGATTTCTTCCACTGGCCGAAACAGGGAGAGTGGAAGTTTGATCCGGTATACTGGCCAGATCCGGATGCAATGGTAAAGGAACTTAAAGAGATGGGAATTGAGCTGATGGTTTCTATCTGGCCAACAGTGGACAGGGAGTGTGAAAACTTCGGGGAAATGCTGGAGAAGGGTTATCTGATCCGTACGGAGCGGGGCTTCCGCACCGGACAGTATTTTCAGGGCGCCACACTTTACTATGATGCAACAAATCCGGGCGCGCGGAAATTTGTCTGGGAGAAGGCAAAGAAAAATTACTATGAAAAGGGCATCCGTGTATTCTGGCTGGATGAAGCGGAGCCGGAATATACGGCGTATGATTTTGATAATTACCGCTACTATCTGGGAACCGATCTGGAGGTCGGCAACCTTTATCCGCTCGACTATGCGCGAACGTTCTATGAAGGTATGGAAGCGGAGGGTCAGGAAAATATTGTCAATTTGCTGCGCTGTGCGTGGGCAGGCAGCCAGAAATACGGGGCGCTTGTATGGTCCGGGGATATTGCTTCCAGCTTTGAGAGCATGCGCAATCAGCTGGCAGCGGGGCTGAATATGGGGCTTGCCGGAATCCCATGGTGGACAACGGATATCGGCGGCTTCCACGGCGGCGACCCGTCTGATCCGGCATTCCGGGAGCTGTTTGTGCGCTGGTTCCAGTGGGGTACCTTCTGTCCTGTGATGCGCCTGCACGGAGACCGCGAGCCGCGGCAGCCGCAATTTGGCACGACGGGAGGCGCAGGCTGTCTTTCCGGGGCTCCCAATGAGGTGTGGTGTTACGGTGACACAGTATACAATATTTGCGTAAAGTATTTAAATATTCGCGAACAGATGCGCGATTACACGCGAGAGCTGATGAAAGAGGCGCATGAAAAGGGCACGCCGGTGATGCGGACGCTGTTTTACGAATTTCCGGAGGATCCGGCCGCCTGGGAGGTAGAGGACGAATACCTCTATGGAAGCAATGTGCTGGTTGCTCCGGTTCTGGAGGCGAAAGCAAAGACACGCAGGGTATATCTTCCGGGAAAAGGTATCATCTGGAAGGATGCCTGGACCGGGCAGGAATATCAGGGCGGAAGCTGGATTACTGTTGCGGTGACGCTGGAGGATATGCCGGTATACATAAGAAAAGAATGATGCGCTGCTGTATTTGAAAAAATGTGAGCAGCCGTATGCCTGACGTTAAAAGCAGGATATGCGGCTGCATTTTTTAATTGTGAAATGGTAAACATCATGATAAAATGGAACAAGGTAACTGATAGTACAAAAAAGAGGAGGGAATGGCAGTGCATAAGCTGATTATTCACAGACTGGGACCAATAGAGCATTGTGAACTGGAATGTTCCCGGTTTATGACATTGACTGGTTTTCAGGCATCTGGAAAGAGTACTATAGCAAAGGTGATTTACTATTTTAGGACAATAAAAGAGGACATCATGGAGCTTGCAAAAACGCAGGCATTGAAAAATGTCCCGGGAAATGGTCTGGCAAATGAGCTTCAGCAGAAATATGGAAATGAATTAAAGAAAGACCTGGAAAATTATCTGCGTGAAAAGTTTATGAGAACGTTTGGCTCTTCATGGGGAATGGCAGGTGAAATGTATATGGAGTACCATTTTACAAAAACCTGCACAATTAAGATTTCTCTTAAAAATGACGAAAAGTATGGAGCACCTAATTATATATGGATTACATTCAGCAAAGTGTTAAGAAGTTTTTTAGAAGAAAAAAATCATTGTCTGTCTACTACGCTGCTTGGGATATCAGATGAGGAACTGAAACACTTTAGGGCGGACCTGTATAGTTTTTTTGATGATAGCTGTTCTGTGGTATATATTCCGGCTGGACGAAGTATGATTACGCTGTTATCTCAGCAGCTTAGTTATATTTATGCCACTATGGATGATATGCAGAAACGTTCTCTGGATATCTGCACAAAAGATTATCTGGAACGCATTTTGCGTATAAAGCCTGAGTTTTCAGAAGGTCTGCAGGGGCTGTTAGTTTATCAGATAGGGAATGGCTTTATTTCAAAGAAAAAGACAGAACAGGCACTGGATCTTATAAAAAAAGTGTTAAGGGGCACATATCGATATAGTAATGGAGAAGAGCAGATTGTTCTGGATAACGGAAAATATGTAAAGATTAATTTCTCATCTTCTGGACAGCAGGAGTGCGTATGGATTCTCAATTTGCTGTTTTACCATTTAATTCAGGAAAACGAGATGCTATTTATTATAGAAGAGCCGGAATCGCACCTGTTTCCTGAATCGCAGAAATATATTACGGAACTGATTGCGCTGATGAGTAATTGTGGACATTCGGTATTGCTGACAACACATAGTCCGTATGTGCTTGGAACATTGAATAATCTATTGTATGCATATACAATACCGGCAAAATTTTCAAAACAGGTAAATAAAGTGATCCCGGAATTACTGTGGCTTGACGACAGTCGATTTAATTCATGGTTTGTAAAAAATGGGACGGTTGAGAATTGTATGGATACGGAAATTCATATGATTCAGAATGAAAGAATTGACGAAATTTCAAAAGTAATAAATGAAGAATTTGACAGGCTTTTAAACTTGCAGTACATGGACGAGAAAGGTGTGGTGGAGTCATGCCTTTAAAGGGATTCGAATCATTGTGTGACCAAAATGCCGCTCAGATTGTGTCGAGGGACAGTGGGAATCCACAGTATCACCGGGGAATAAATAAGAATCGATGTTACGTGACGCATTATCAGATAGATGGTGTGGTAATCAAAGGAGACAGTGCCTGCGATTTTCTGTTGATAAATGAAGAAAGCCGGGTAGCGTATCTGATTGAATTGAAAGGTTCTGATTTAATAAAAGCGGTCCGGCAACTGGAAGCAACGGAAAATATGCTGCGGCAAGAGCTTTCGTCTTATGTATTGCAATACCGGATTGTGGCAAATAAATGTAAAACGCAGGAAATTAAATCATCGGCGTATAGAAAATATCAAATTCGCTGGAAAGGACGCCTGTTGCAAAAGACGGGATTTATTGAAGAGAATATTTGAGAGGGCAGCTTGTTATGTTTTGAAAGGAAGTGCGAACCATGAATTATAAACTTGCGATTTTTGACATGGACGGAACGATTCTGGACACTCTTGAGGATTTAAAGGACAGTCTGAATTATGCGCTGGCAGAGGCCGGATGTCCGGCGAGAACGCTGGATGAAGTGCGCCGCTTTGTGGGCAATGGGATGCAGAAACTGATTGAGCGGGCAGTTCCGGCTAACAGAACGGCGGAGGAAAAAGAGAACATTCTGGAGAGTTTTAAGGTGCATTATAAAATACACTGCGCGGACAAGACACAGCCTTATGACGGCATCATAGAACTGCTGGAGAATTTGCAAAGGAGCGGCTGCCGGACAGCGGTGGTTTCCAATAAAGGGGATTTTGCTGTGCAGGAGCTGAATCAGCAATACTTTGCCGGACTGATGGACTGCGCGATTGGTGAAAAAGAAGGTGTACGAAAGAAACCGGCGCCGGATTCGGTAAACGAAGTTTTAAAAAAACTACAGATAGAACGAGAGAATGCTGTATACATTGGCGATTCCGAAGTAGATATTGAAACCGCAGAAAATGCCGGGATGGACTGCATTATTGTGAGCTGGGGTTTCCGGGAACGTGAATTTTTGGCGAAGCGCGGCGCAAAGACAATTGTGGATTCTGCACAGGAGCTAAGAAACCATATTCTTGGGATGTAAGATGTAAAGCCAGGTGCACACCTACAGGACCTGCCACCGGCAGATCCCTGCGGATGTATGGCAACGAAAAAAAGCCGTTGTTTTCTTCGCAATAAGCGGAGAATGCAGCGGCTTTTTTCATAGTCTTACGTGTTTATTGGAAATGTTCTCCGGGCGATAGAACATGTTTTATAGCTTCTCTCCTGTGAGCAGTTCGTAAGCCTGCAGGTATTTTCCGATTGTTTTCTCTACGATGTCTTCCGGCAGTGTCCAGTCATTTCCCGGATTTGCTTTCAGCCAGTCGCGGGCGAACTGTTTGTCGAAGGATGGCTGTCCATGTCCCGGCTCGTAGCCTTCTGCCGGCCAGAAACGGGAGCTGTCCGGTGTGAGCATTTCGTCGCCGATTACCAGATTGCCGTTTTCGTCCAGACCAAATTCAAACTTTGTATCTGCGATGATGATGCCGCGGCTGAGGGCATAATCCGCACATTTTTTATAGAGTGCGATTGTGCAGTCGCGAAGCTTTGCGGCGTATTCCTCACCTTTGCCCGGGAAATATTTTTCCAGATGGGCAATGCTCTGCTCATAAGAAATATTTTCGTCGTGATCGCCGATTTCTGCTTTGGTGGATGGGGTATAGATCGGCTCCGGCAGCTTGTCGGATTCCTGCAATCCCTCCGGCAGCTTTATGCCGCATACTGTGCCGTTTTCTTTATAGCTTGCCCAGCCGCTGCCAGTAATGTAGCCCCGCACGATGCACTCGATCGGGAGCATGGTAAGCTTTCTGCACATCATACTATTGCCGTCAAAGCGGGGCTGACGGAAAAATTCCGGCATATCCTTCACATCTGTGGAAATCATGTGATTCGGAAGGATATCCTCAGTCATATTGAACCAGAATTTCGACATTTGTGTAAGCACGGTGCCCTTTTTCGTTACCGTGTTATTCAGAATCACATCAAAGCAGCTGATGCGGTCTGTGGCAACCATAATCAGGCTGTCGCCGTTGTCGTAAATCTCGCGGACCTTGCCTTCTTTAATCGGTTTCATTTCTTCGCTCATTTGTATCCACTCCTATTTATTGTTTAAGTTTTTACAGATACACTATATCATAGTTTATTTTATTTTGATATACCTAAAATATTATTTTTTACGCAGGCCGGGGCTATTCAAACAGAAGGGCTGCTGATATAATGAAATTGTTCTGGCGGAAATTGTATAAAGATTTAGAAAGGATGGCGTGAAAGCGATGAATAATATGATCACTTATGCGGAGACCATGATGGATAGCTTTGAAGTGCGCCCGTTTAATTCAGTGGACAGTCTGATTCTGGCATGGGTTTCGTATATGCGTTTTCCGGAGACGATAGCGGAACTGAGAACCTGGAGAGGAGTGGGCATCCGGGAACTACTGTGTGCGGAATGCTTTCCGGAAATGTTTGCAGATCTATGGAACCCTGAGGGAAACCGGCAGCTTTTGTTTGCACTCGCGTCAAGTCCGCGGTTCCGCGGCATTACAATCTGCGGCTATGTGGAGCAGCTCGACAGGGAGCGGGAAAAACAGTTCTCTGCAGTCACATTTAAAATCAGACCGGGCTTTTCTTATGTTGCATTCCGGGGAACAGATGCCACAATTACCGGGTGGAAGGAAGACTTCAATATGGCGTTTAAGTGTCCGGTTCCTTCGCAGGAAGCCGCAGTAAGATATCTCGGTGAGGCTGCTGCTCATACGCAGGGCAGGCTTTATGTTGGCGGACATTCAAAGGGCGGCAATCTGTCTGTTTACGCGGCAGCAAAATGTGCTCCTGAAGTCTGGGGGCGTATCCAGAAGGTATACTCGCACGATGGTCCGGGCTTCCAGGAGACGGTGCTGAAAAGTGAGGCATTCCAGCGCACGCTGCCAAAGGTGGAAAAGACGCTCCCACAGTCATCCCTGGTAGGGATGCTGCTGGAGAACCAGGAAGATTTTGTTGTGGTCAGAAGCAGCAGTATCAGTCTGTGGCAGCACGATCCGTTTTCCTGGATGGTAGAGGATGGACAATTTTGTATATTAAATGGGCTTACCCCTGCAGCCAGACAACGGGATGCAGCGCTTAATGAGTGGATCCGCCAGCTTTCAGGGGAGGAACGGGAACGGTTTGTCGATGCGCTTTTTGAGATAATAGATGTGAATGGAATTGATACTATCCCTGAATTTAGTTCTAACTGGAAGACAACGATTCCGGCGGCGCTGGAAAAAATGTCGCAGCTAGACACTGAGACGCAGGAGTTTGTGTTCAGCGTTCTCAAAAAACTGGCGGCGCTTGGCGCAAGAAACTTCCCGGAGCTCTTTAAGGTACCACACCAGGACGCGGAAGCGAAGCTGTCACGAATTCCGCATACAGAAATTAAGCTGCCGTGGCTCGCGAACAAAGAGACTAAGGGGTCAAAAAATCAGAGTACGGAAACGTGACCTGCACGGTAAAGATGGTCTGACTGCCTGTGGTGCGGCAGTCTGCTTTTATGCTTCCGCCCATATGTTCAGTCAGACTTTTGCTGATGGTGAGTCCGAGACCGGTGCCGCCGCGGCTTCGTGATTGTTCCTGCATATAAAAGCGGTCGAAGAGACGGGCAGGGTCTTCTGGCATCTGCTCCGGCAGGATATCGTTTTCAAAAATGAAACAGACGGTGTTATCTGCAGAATTTTCCTGTACGCGCACAGCAATGCTGCTGCTGGCGTAGCGCAGGGCATTCTGCAGCAGATTGGAGAAGATGCGTTTCAGTGCGTCAGCATCACCCGGAATGCAGATTTCGTGAGCAGGCAGCGGACAGTCTGTCATCAGATGCTGCGCCTCAAGCTGCGCATAATGCTCCAGACAGGTTTCACGCAGAATCCGTGCGGCATCTACGGGTTCTTTTTTTATGGAAAAATCGTTTGAGGTAACGCGCGAAAGCTCGTAAAACTGGGAGATTAGTGTCTGCAGTGCTTCCGATCTGCGAATGGCGATTTCCAGATATTCCGCATTCGATGTGTCCAGGGAGGCTTTATCCATCAGCTTCAGATATCCAAGTACCGCCGTCAGCGGGGTACGCAGGTCGTGACTGATATTTTCAATCTGTTCCTTCAGCAGCCGCTCTTTTTCTGCGTAGGCGATGTGCTCCCGCCGGATGGCAGACAGGTTTTCATTGATAGCTTCCAGCAGCTCTTCCAGGCAGGTGTCGTACACGGGCAGCTTTACAATACGGTTTTCCGTCAGCTCACCGGTAATTTCATGCAGGACAGAAGCAGTACGGCGGATGGATTTGCGCAGCAGGAAGAAACGGCATGCAAAATACATCGCTGTCAGGATGATAATAAAAAGTAGAATTGTCTGCATAAGGGTTCCTCCTGTTTGCAATATGTGGCCTGCAGCTGCCGGGTGGCTTGAAGCAGCACAGCGAACTGGCTGCCTGGGGTGGTATGCCTGCCTGTTTTATAACTCCAGGCGGCGCAGCCGCAGCACGCCCCAGATTAGAAAAATAATACAGCCGATAGCACCGGCGGCGATGCATTGCAGCATTCCGCCTGTGGTATTCCAGATACAGTTGTAGGTGTTCATCGACACATTTACGCCCATGTTCAGAAGGTTATAGGGCATCCACCCGGAGATATGCTCAAAAGGTTCAAATTTCAGTCCGATGAAAAAGCATGCCATGGGAATGACGTAAAAGATCAGACCCCACCAGAGCACGCCGGTGATATCCTTCCGGCAGAGCATGAAAATGACGTTCCCAAAGATCAGCGAAGCAATGGCGCTTGGGAGGGAGGCGGCAATGGCGAGCAGCATCTGCCGGATGGGCTGCCATTCCGGCTCCTTCATGGTAAAGTAGGCACATGCAAGATAAAATACAAGAACTACGATTAGCAGGAAGAGAGAAGCCAGCAGACTGACGATGCATTTGCCGATCAGAATGCTTTCTCTGGAAATGCCGTAGGCAACAGTTGTCTTCAGAACACCGGATTTCCGGTCTTCATTAAAGAGTGTGCCGGCTACAATGACACCGAGAATAACCATGATCATGGGCTGCGCCGTGAGGTTATTTAAAGAAAACCGGAAGGTGTTATAACGAAAATCCGGTTCGATCGCTGCGCCGATTATCAATGCGATGTGCAGAAGCAATATGATTCCGCAGAGGATTCCGCCGAAGGCATAAAAGGAGCGGCTGTGCCAGATCCGGTAAATTTCACTTTTTATATAGTTTAACATGTTGTTGTACCTCCGTTTTTCAGATTCATATAATAGTCTTCCAGTGACTGATGACAGTGAGAAAGACTGAGCACAGCAATCTGTGCGTCACTTGCCAGGGCGCTATAGGCTTCCGTTGGAAGATCCGCCTGCAATATGTGAACTTTTCCCTCCGGCAGAATCTGATAATGCGTATGCTTCAGCTTCTGCTCCAGCAGAACGGTATAGGTCTGCGGGTCTGCAACCCGGATTTCCACATAATCAGCGCATTTTTTATAGAGTGATTCCGCAGAAATTTCCTCCAGCAGCCGTCCCTTTTGCAGGAATCCGTAAACAGTGGCGATCTGCTCCAGCTCACTTAAAATATGGCTGGACAGTAAAATAGTGATGTTTTTTTCATGGTTCAGTTTTAAAAGGAGATTTCTCATTTCCAGAATTCCGCTTGGGTCAAGTCCGTTTATCGGCTCGTCGAGCAGCAGGAATTCCGGCACGCCGAGCAATGCAATTGCAAGACCGAGACGCTGCTTCATGCCGAAGGACAGCTCCCGGCAGGATTTTTTCCGGAATTCAGACAGCCCGGTCATTTCAAGAGTCTCCGCTACCGTCTGTTTTCCTGGAACGCCTTTTTGCAGACGGTAATATTCCAGATTTTGCTCGACGGTAAGCGAAGGGTAAAAGCCTGCCTCCTCTATCAGCACACCGATGCGGGAACGTGCATTTTTCAGATCTGCCTGCGTATGCTTTCCGAACAGGGACAGTTCTCCGCCGCCCGGAAAAATCTGCCCCGAAAGGAGCTTTAAAAAGGTTGTTTTGCCGGCACCGTTGTCACCGACCAGACCGTAGATTTCCCCGCGCTTTATTGAAATATTCACCTTGTTCAGTGCACAGAAATTATGGTAATATTTTGTAAGATTCCGGGATTGTGCAGCATAAATATCCATAGTTTTCTTTTGGTCCTTTCCGCGCCGGAAATTTTTGTCTGTGCAGAACAGGAAGCTGTCTGCAAAATGTTTTCCGGCGTCTTTCTTTATGGCTGTATTATAAAACCGGTACTTTAAATAAGTCCTCAGGAAAGTTTAAAGAAATCATAAAGAATGTTTATGCCATTTTAAAACCGATTCCCCAGACGGTTTTGATATATTCGCCGCCCGCATCGTGCGCGGCAATTTTTTTTCGCAGGTTGCTCACATGTACATTCACCGTGTTGTCTTCACCGTAGTAGCCGTTCTGCCAGACCTGCTCGTAGAGCGTCTCGCGGGAAAACACCTTTTCCGGTTCCTGCACAAGAAGAAGCAGGATCTCGTATTCGTGCGGCGTGAGGATAAGATCCTGTCCGTCTACCGAAACACGGCGCGATGCAGGATAGATGCAAAGCTTCTTATAGGAAAAGCTTTCTGCGGCAGGCTTTGTTTCCGGAACTCTCTGTGCTCTCCGCAGACAGGCGGTGATCCGTGCCAGCAGTTCTTCCGGTTCAAATGGTTTTGTCATATAATCATCCGCCCCGCCATTTAGAAGCTGTACCTTGTCTGCCAGCGCTGAACGGGCGGAGAGCACCAGAACCGGAAGATTCATGCTTTTTTCCTGTCGGATATGCTGCAGCAGTTCTTCGCCTGTCATGCCGGGCAACATCAGATCGAGAATTATCATATCAAAAGTATCAAGCTCCAGTCTGAGAAGCGCCTCTGTGCCCGAAAATGCCTGTACTGTCTGTAAGCTGCTGTTTTCACAGATGCTCCGGATGAGATTACTGATGTCTGCGTCATCTTCAGCAATCAGAATATTAGCCATGCTTCTGCCTCCTCCTAAAATATTATAAGTTGCCCGACAAATGAGTCTGACGTCATTTTATTCTGCATTGAGACGGGTGTCAAGAGAGAAGGGGCACTTCCATATATTTAATGTTTCGGCATAAATTCCCTGCGTTTTTGAAATGCGGGGAATCTTATTGTATAATTTAACGAAAAATCTTAAAAATTTCAATGTAAATAGAAAAATATTCTATGTATTTTTCAAAAGATTATCCTGTATAATGACGATATCAACAAACGGCGCGGATCAAAGTCCGGTCAGAAGGGAGAGTTTTAAGTATGAAAAAGAGAATTTTTGCATTGACAATGGCAGCGGTTATGGGTCTTTCCATGACAGCATTTGCTGAGGGAGAGGTGGCTAACAAAGATAAGCCGCTTGTATGGTTTAACCGTCAGCCGTCCAACAGTTCTACAGGCGAGCTTGATACGGCAGCATTGAATTTTAATGAGAACACCTACTATGTAGGATTTGATGCAAATCAGGGCGCAGAGCTTCAGGGAACCATGGTTCTGGAATATATTGAGGCTCATATTGATGAAATCGACCGTAATGGCGACGGTGTGATCGGCTACGTTCTGGCAATCGGCGATATCGGACACAATGATTCCATCGCACGTACAAGAGGCGTTCGTAAAGCTCTTGGCACAGGCGTAGACAAAGACGGCGATATCAACAGCGATCCAGTTGGAACAAATACGGATGGTTCCGCATCTGTTGTACAGGACGGCTCACTGGAGATCAACGGCACAACATATGTAGTACGTGAGCTGGCTTCCCAGGAAATGAAGAACTCTGCAGGTGCTACATGGGATGCAGCTACCGCAGGTAATGCAATCGGCACATGGTCCGCTTCTTTCGGCGATCAGATTGACGTAGTTGTTTCTAATAATGACGGTATGGGCATGGCAATGTTCAACGCATGGTCCAAAGACCAGGGCGTAGCAACCTTTGGTTACGACGCAAACAGCGACGCAGTTGCAGCTATCGCTGAGGGCTATGGCGGAACCATCAGCCAGCACGCAGATGTACAGGCTTACCTCACACTCCGCGTTCTGCGCAACGCACTGGACGGCGTAGATATCGACACCGGTATTGGTACAGCAGATGATGCAGGCAACGTTCTGACAGACGATGTATATGTATATAATGAAGAGCAGCGTTCCTACTACGCATTGAACGTAGCAGTTACCGCTGACAACTACCAGGATTTCCTGGATGCTACCGTTACATACGCTCCGGTATCCAACCAGCTGGATGAAAGTGCACATGCAACGAAGTCTGTATGGCTGAATATCTACAATGCAGCAGACAACTTCCTTAGCGCTACCTATCAGCCGCTGCTTCAGAAATACGACGATATTCTGAATCTGAATGTTGAGTACATCGGCGGTGACGGACAGACAGAGTCCAACATTACAAACCGTCTCGGAAATCCGAGTCAGTATGATGCATTTGCAATCAACATGGTTAAGACAGACAACGCAGCTTCCTATACATCTCTGCTTAGTCAGTAAGATTAATTGGATAAAGATGCAAGGGCTATTAGGGAGAAGAAATTCTCCCTATTCCTTTTAGTGAAAATATCAAAATAATACGATACAGGAGTAAGAAGAATGGCAGATAAGAAAGATGTGAATGTCTTATCAATACGCGGTATGAGCAAGTCCTTCGGCAGAAACCGGGTGCTGGATCACATAAACCTGGATGTGAAGCGCGGCACGGTTATGGGGCTGATGGGCGAGAACGGCGCGGGTAAGTCGACGATGATGAAATGCCTTTTCGGTACCTATCAGAAGGATGAGGGTACCATTTTCCTGGATGGAAAGGAAGTAAGCTTTTCCGGTCCGAAGGATGCCCTGGAAAATGGGATCGCTATGGTTCATCAGGAGCTGAACCAGTGTCTGGAGAGGAATGTGATCGACAACCTGTTTCTGGGCCGCTACCCTGTCAATTCGATGGGGGTCGTTGATGAAGGCAGAATGAAAAAAGAAGCTTCCGAGCTTTTCCGTAAGCTTGGAATGACGGTGAATCTCACACAGCCGATGCGCAATATGTCAGTATCTCAGCGGCAGATGTGTGAGATCGCCAAAGCAATTTCCTATAATGCGAAGGTGATCGTTCTCGATGAGCCGACCTCTTCTCTGACAGTGCAGGAGGTAAACAAGCTGTTCGAAATGATGCGTATGCTGAAGGAGCAGGGTATCGCGCTGGTTTATATTTCTCATAAGATGGATGAAATCTTTGAGATCTGCGATGAAATTTCCGTGCTCCGGGACGGCAATCTGGTTATGACCAAAAACACGAAGGACACAAATATGAACGAGCTGATCGCGGCGATGGTTGGACGTTCCCTGGAAAACCGTTTTCCGCCGGTGGACAATCAGCCGAAGGGTGTGGTGCTTTCTGTTCAGAACCTTTCCACCAAGTATGAGCCGCATCTTCAGGACATTTCCTTCGATGTGAGGGAGGGAGAAATTTTTGGTCTGTATGGTCTGGTAGGAGCGGGACGTACCGAGCTTCTGGAGACGATTTTCGGTGTCCGCACCAGAGCGGCGGGACGCGTGTACTTCAATGGGCAGCTCATGAACTTTGAGAATGCCAAAGAAGCAATGGATCACGGCTTTGCGATGATTACTGAGGAGCGTAAGGCGAACGGGCTTTTTCTCAAGGAGGACCTGACATTCAACACCACTATTGCAAATCTGGAGCAGTACAAGTCCGGGATTGCACTTTCTGATCCTAAGATGGTGAAGGCGACTGCCAAGGAAATCAAGATCATGCATACAAAATGTATGGGACCGGATGATATGATTACCAGCCTTTCCGGTGGTAACCAGCAGAAGGTCATTTTCGGCAAATGGCTGGAGCGCAGTCCGAAGGTGTTCATGATGGACGAGCCTACGCGCGGTATCGATGTGGGCGCGAAGTATGAGATTTATGAGCTAATCATCAAGATGGCAAAGCAGGGAAAGACAATTATTGTGGTTTCTTCTGAGATGCCGGAGATTCTGGGAATTACAAATCGCATTGGCGTTATGTCAAACGGGCATCTTTCCGGGATTGTCAACACCAGAGAGACAAATCAGGAAGAGCTTTTGCGGCTTAGTGCGAAATACCTATAGTGAGGGAGAACGATAAATATGGCAAATGGAAATGGAAAAATTCTGACGGCGGAGCAGGAAAAAAAGCTGCTTGCGCCCATCGAAGAATATGTCGGTAAAATTCAGAAAAAGATAGATGCACTCAGAGTGGACGGCACGGATAAGGTCATTTCTTTTCAGAACAGCATTGATGCAATTAAAAGAGACCGGACGATGTCTGTCGCGGATAAGGAAGCTGCGATCGCAAAGCTTCGCAGCGGACTGGAGAAAGCAAAGGGCGTGGAGGAAGCAAACAAAAGTGAGGTTTCCAGGCTCATTGCCGATGCGGAAAGCTACCTGAAGGCGCATTTTGACAAGGAGTATTATCAGCCGGTCAAAGAAAGCTGTGAACAGCAGAAGGCATTTGCAAAGACTGCTTATGAAGAAAAGGTGGCAAAACTGAAGGCGGAGCATCAGACAACGGTTGCGAAGCTGTCCAACAGCCAGGAGATCAAGGACGAAAAGTATGTACATAAAAACCGGCTGTTTGACGCAAAGATGGGGCTGGAAAAGGACCTTCAGGAGATTAAGGACCGCAGGCACGCAGCTTACAGTTACAAGTATCATCTGATTGACCTTCTGCGCATGTCGAAATTCAGCTTTGCGGAGACCCAGGCACAGAAATGGGAGAACTATAAGTATACTTTCAACCGCAGGGCATTCCTTCTGCAGAACGGTTTGTATATTGCGATCCTGATCATCTTTATTGCATTGTGTATTATCACCCCGATCGTGAAGCATACGCCGCTGCTGACATACAACAATGTCCTGAACATTCTGCAGCAGGCATCACCGCGTATGTTCCTGGCGCTCGGCGTTGCCGGTCTGATCCTCCTGGCAGGTACGGACCTTTCCATCGGACGTATGGTAGGCATGGGTATGACAACGGCGACCATCGTTATGCATCAAGGTATCAACACCGGTTCTGTTTTTGGACATGTGTTTGACTTTACCGGAATTCCGGTAGTCGGAAGAGTAATTCTCGGCTTGCTCGCCTGTGTGGTTCTGTGTACGTTCTTCACAACGATTGCAGGATTCTTCACGGCAAAATTTAAGATGCATCCTTTCATCTCCACGATGGCAAACATGCTGGTAATCTTCGGTCTTGTTACATATGCTACTAAGGGTGTGTCCTTCGGTGCAATTGATTCTGCAATTCCGGGGATGATTATTCCGAAAATCAACGGCTTCCCGACCATTATTCTCTGGGCGGTGGCAGCGGTGATCATCGTATGGTTTATCTGGAATAAGACGACCTTTGGTAAGAATCTGTACGCAGTCGGCGGAAACGCAGAGGCAGCGGCAGTTTCCGGTATCTCTGTATTTAAGGTAACGGTCGGTGCATTTATTATGGCAGGTATTCTGTACGGCTTCGGCTCCTGGCTGGAGTGTGCGAGAATGTTCGGTTCCGGTTCTGCAGCTTACGGGCAGGGCTGGGAGATGGACGCAATTGCGGCCTGTGTAGTAGGCGGTGTATCGTTCACTGGCGGTATCGGTAAGATTTCGGGCGTTGTAGTCGGTGTTTTCATTTTCACCGCACTTACCTACTCCCTTACGATCCTCGGTATCGACACAAACCTGCAGTTCGTGTTCTCCGGTATCATCATTCTGGTAGCGGTAACGCTCGACTGTCTGAAATACGTGCAGAAAAAATAAGAAATTTTGCGAAAGAGCCGGATTTGTCCGGCTCTTTTTTAACGCCCGGAACCGGGCGGCGAAAGTCTGCATTTAGTCTGGTAGACGTTCCGCCGCATGTCTGGTATAATAGAACAGTCGGAAGAATAATGAGCGGGAGAATGATTATGGAAACGAATAAATATACGGTGCTTCTGGTGGATGATGAGGAAGAGGTAACGCAGATTATTATGAAAAAAATTGACTGGGAGAAAATGGGCTTTTCTGTCATCGGCTCCGCCAATAATGGTGTGAAGGCGATGGAGCTGGTGGAAGAATTTCAGCCGGATGTTGTTATGACAGATATCCGGATGCCGTACATGGATGGAATGGAGCTGTCCGGCCGGATCAAGGCGGAATTTCCTTCGACAAAAATCCTGCTGTTTACCGGATTTGACGAATTTGAGTATGCGCAGGAGGCAGTGCGTCTGGAGGTAGAGGAATATGTTCTCAAGCCCGTCAACGCTGCAGAGCTGACGCGTGTTTTTTCGCGGGTGAAGGCAAAGCTTGACCAGGAGATCAGCGAGAAGCGCAATGTAGAGATTCTGCAAAAATATTATACCGAGTCGCTGCCGCTTCTGCAGACGAACTTTTATTCCACGCTCATTGAGGGCAGAATACCGGAGGAGGAGCTCCCAAAATATCTTACAGATTATCAGATTTCTTTTTCGGGGACATGCTATTGCTGCCTTGTGATCCACACCTCGGCAAGCCAGGTACCCGGAGAGATGAGTCCGCTGCTTCTGGCGGCATCCGTCCAGAAACAGGTAGAGGAGCGCCTTGTGCAGAAATGGCAGGCAAAGAGCTTTTTCTACCTGGGAAATATGGTGCTGATCGCGCAGCTTGAAAATGAAAATGATGTCTCTGACCTGACGGATGAGTGTGACCGCTTCTGCCGGTACGTCCGCCGTATCATTGGCGCTGTTGTTACTGTGGGGGTCGGGCGGGTGTGCCATTCCATTCTGGAATTGGCGCAGTCCTACAACGGAGCGAGAGAAGCGGTTTCCTACCGTGGAATTTACGGGGCTGCCCGCGCTATCAATATCCAGGAAATTGTTCCGCAGGAAATGGGAAAAATAGATATGGAAGCAGGGACGGAGCTGTCGCATCTGCTGAAGGCAGTCCGGCTCGGAACGGAGAAGGAGGTGCAGGAGGCAGCGGAGAAGTATCTGAAATGCATCGCTTCTCCGGCGAATTCTCTGCAGCAGTATAATATACATATTATGGAGCTGGTGAGTGCACTGTATCGCTTTCTGACAAACAACGACATCGGCGGCGATGGATTTTTTATGGATGTGACAAAGCTATATAACCGTTTATTAGAGATGGAGCCGGATGCAATGCAGAAATGGCTTGTGGATACCAGCCTTTCACTGCGCGAGCAGCTGATCAGGGCGCGGAGCAGTTCCACGAAATCCTACATAAGGAAAGCGGAGGAATATGTACGCAGCAATTACGCCGATGAAGCGCTTTCACTGGACTCTATCTGCGAGCTGCTGGGTGTGTCCAATTCCTATTTTTCTACGACCTTTAAGCGGGAGACCGGAAAAACCTTCATTGGTTATCTGACGGATTACCGGATGGAGCAGGCATCCCGCATGCTGATCGAAACGAATGAAAAAAGCTATGTGATCGCAAAAAACGTCGGCTACACGGATTCGAATTATTTCAGCTATGTGTTTAAGCGCTGTTTCGGCGTGTCGCCGTCCAAATACAGAACGGAGCATACAAAAGGGTGAAAAACAAGTTTTTCGAATATCTGGAAAAAGTAACGCATGGGGGCATACAGTCAACGATCATGCTCGCTTTTTCTGCAATATCAATTGCGCTGATGCTGATCCTCGGCCTGGCGTTGGAGGCACGATTTTCAGCAGTATTCCGCAATGAAGTGATCCAGAGTACACAAAAGCTGATGGAGCAGACCGGGGAAAGTCTGGAGGATTATCTGATCGCCATGCGGCAGATTTCGGACGCCGCGTATTATAATGCCATCAAGGAGTATGATATTTCCGGAGAGACCCAGGATATCCAGAAAAGCCTGAATCTTTTGTATGAGGCTAACAAGGAAAGTCTCCGGAGTATTGCCCTTTACAATCATTATGGAAGTCTGATAGCGGCAGAGCCGGTGGCCTCCCAGAAGGAAGATCCCGATGTTACCAGGCAGGGCTGGTTTATGCGTGCAATGGAGGAAATGGAAAACATGCATTTTTCTACGCCGCATATCCAGAATCTCTTTCTTGATACGACATACCGCTACTACTGGGTAGTTTCCCTGAGCCGTATGGTGGAGCTGACAAATGGCGGAGATTCCGGGCAGGGCGTGCTGCTGGTTGATATGGATTTTTCCGGCATATCCCGGCTAATGAAGAAGATCAATGACGAAAACAGCGGACAGTATTACTATCTCTGCGACAGCAGCGGGGAGATTATCTATCATCCGCGCCAGGTGCAGCTTAGCGACGGCATTGGGCGGGAAAACAACCGGATCGAGGCAGCCTACAAGGACGGTATTTACGATGAGATATTCGACGGCGCAAGCAGGACGGTGATCGTTAATACAGTAAGCTATACCGGCTGGAAGCTGGTCGGTGTGCTTCCGGAAGCCATGTTTGCTTATGGCATGGTCAATCTCCGCTATTTTCTTGTCATGATGCTGATTCTGATGGTAATGATGCTGGTTGTGATCAACCGCATTGTATCTGTGCGTATTTCGCGCCCGATTCTGAAGTTGAATGAATCGGTTCTGGAGTATGAGGCGGGCGCAAAACCGGAAATTCACATTGCCGGATCCCAGGAAATCCGTCACCTTGGTTATTCGATCCAGAAATCATATGAGAAGATCGAGGATCTGATGAAAACCATTGTCTGGGAACAGAATGAGCGGAGAAA
Source organism: Lachnospiraceae bacterium UBA7225 (assembly GCA_002473385.1). Lineage (GTDB taxonomy): Bacteria > Bacillota > Clostridia > Lachnospirales > Lachnospiraceae > Marvinbryantia. The sequence continues at coordinate 11,025 of DKTR01000110.1, read as the reverse complement.
AAGTGAGCTGGACGCGCTGCAGAGCCAGATTAATCCGCATTTCCTTTATAATGCGCTGGATTCGATCACCTGGATGATCGAGGGAGAGCGAAATGACGAGGCGGTATATATGGTTACGCAGCTTGCCAGATTTTTCCGGCTGAGTCTTTCGCGGGGCTATACCGTCATTTGCGTGCGGGACGAACTGCAGCATGCGCAGACCTATATGAACATCCAGAAGGTCCGCTGCAAGGATTCCTTCTCCGTCCTGCTGGATATTGATCCGGCGGTGGAAGAGTACTGCGCGGTCAAGCTGATTTTGCAGCCGATTCTTGAAAACGCCATAAATTATGGTGTGAGCGGAATGGATGACGGGGAAATCACAATTATCGGAAAAATGGACGGAGAGGATGTTCTGCTGGCGGTAAGGGATAACGGCATTGGTATCCCGGAGGAAGAGGCGCAGCTTTTGCTGACGGACAACAACCGGGTACATAAGCACGGCTCGGGAGTAGGACTTGTGAATGTAAACCGGCGGATACAGCTTTTGTTTGGAAAAGCGTATGGACTTTGTATCGAGAGCGAGCCGGACGAGGGAACTACCGTTTCCATCCGTCTGCCGGCAATTCCCTTTACGGAGGAGAACCGGCTGCTTCTGGAGAAGGGGTATGTTTCCGGCAGGGAAGAAATTATAAATAAGATAAGCAGGGAAGACAGTGATGAAGAATAGCAGAAAGATGTTTATTCTGATAGAAGCCATTCTGGCGTTTATGCTGATTCTGGTAACGGCTGCCATGCTGCGTGCGCGCAATGGGAAGGAGCCGGACCGGATCGCGGTGATCCTGCGGGAGCCGGATACGAGCCAGTGGGCGGCGTTTAAGTACGGTCTGCGGGCGGCCGCGGAGGACGCAGGCGTGGAGGTGCAGATCGTCAGCGCCGAGGGACAGCTCAGCGCGGAGGAAGAAGGCAGTATGCTGGACCGGGAGATTGTAGACGGCGCGGATGCGATCATCCTTCAGCCGGTTCCGGGCGGTGGTACCGGAGAATTGCTGGAAATGATCGGCAGTCGTGTACCGGCAATTCTGGTGGGCTGTCCGTCTTTTGGGGAAGGTCAGGTTCCGGCTGTCGGACCGGATAACGGGGCGATGGGCGCTGCACTGGCCGGGGAATTACAAAAGGACTGCGGAGAAAGCTTTCCGGAAAAGACAATTGGAATTCTGTCAGAGACAGCGGATACAAAAGAGGGGCAGGACCGGGAAAATGGTTTTGTAGAAGCACTGCGGGAAACGGGCAAAATGATTGCCTGGTCTGTGAGCGCTTCCGGGCAGGACGAGTGGAAAGAGCTTCTGGCAGCACAGCCGGCGGTGGACATTATGATCTGCCTGGATGACAGCAGTCTGGTGGCAGCGGGAAAAGAGGCTGCGGCAGGCAATCTGCATGGGGCGCGGGTTTACGGAATCGGACATTCCACAGAGGCGGTTTATTATCTGGATATGGGAAATGTGGAGCGTCTGGTTGTGCCGGATGAATTTAACGTGGGGTATCAGAGTCTGACGGAAGTGGCGCACAGACTGAAAAACAGGTTTTACAAAATGAAAAGCGCGGACATTTCTTACACGGTGCTTTACCGGGAGACTTTGTTTTCCAGGGAAAACCAGGATCTTCTTTTTACAATGAGCCAATAGAGGACAGGGAGAGCAGATGGGAAAAAGAAAAATTTTGCAGGCGGTTCTAACGGCAGGTGTGTGCGTGCTGCTGCTGTGTTCCTGCAGCGGAAAGAAGCAGGGCGGGGCAGAAAAGCTTCAGGTTGGCGTGGCATGCTATGACAGGAGCGATACATTTATCAATTCAGTGGTTGACAGCTATAAAGAACAGATTGGGTCATACCAGGAGGATGGTCTTCCTGTCACTATATCGGTAATGGATGCAGCCGGTCTGCAAAGAACGCAGAACGACCAGATTAAGGAACTGCTTAGTTCCGGGTGCAGCGTGCTCTGCGTGAATCTGGTGGACCGGACAGACCCATCGGAAATTATTGATCTTGCCAGAGACAACGATGTGCCAATCATTTTCTTTAACCGTGAGCCGGTCGCGGAGGATATGCTGCAGTGGAGCGGGCTGTACTATGTGGGTGCTTATGCGGAGCAGTCGGGCGTGATGCAGGGCGAGCTGGCGGCGGATGCCATAAAGGAGCATGAGGAAGTTGACCGCAACGGAGACGGAAAAATCCAGTACGTGGTGCTGGAGGGGGAGCCTGGACATCAGGACGCTATTATCCGCACGGAAAACGCAGTAGATACCTTGAAGAAAAATGATGTCCGTCTGGAAAAGCTGAGCTACGGCATTGCCAACTGGAACCGTGCCCAGGCGCAGAACCGGATGACGCAGATGATTGGGCAGTATCCGGATCAGATTGAGCTGGTGCTGGCGAATAATGACGATATGATCCTCGGTGCAATTGATGCTTTTGAGGCACTGAATACCGCGGAGGATGCCAGACCGGTGTTTTTTGGAATCGATGGGACTGACGTGGGACTGGAGGCGGTTCTGGACGGCAGACTGGCAGGAACTGTGTACAACGATAAAGAAGGGCAGGCAGAGGCGATGGTAAAGCTGACTATTGCGCTCTTCACCGGCGAAGGTATGGATGACATCGCCTTTGAAAACGAACGCTGCATCTATCTGCCCTATCACAAGATCACGATAGAAAACGCCAGAGAGTTCCAGAACCTTTCATGAAAAGTGATGTCTGCGTCAGCAGACATGTCCGTTTAAGACATATATGAGGTATACGAGGATGAAAAATGCGATGGATGTGACAGTCCGGAAGGAAGTCAGTGAGACAACTTATACAGAAGTGGTGGAGGATGATGATAAGCTGCTGCCTCAGATTCATGATTATCTGGATACGGAAAAACAGTTCCGCAAAGCCTTATTTTTTTATGAGGCAGGTCTGCAGCAGATCATGGCCAAGCTGGAGATTCTGAACCGGGAATTTCAGTATGGCAATGACCGTAATCCAATTGAGAATGTGAAAGGCCGGGTGAAATCAGAGCAAAGTATCATAGAAAAGATGAAAAGGAAAGGATTGCCCATGACCATCAGCACTATGATGAGCAATATATACGATATTGCCGGAGTCAGGGTGATCTGCCCGTTTATCTCTGACGTATATCAGGTGGCGAGGATGCTTTTGTCCCAGAAAGATATTAATCTGGTGAAGATGAAGGATTATATAAAGGAGCCAAAACCAAACGGATACCGCAGTCTTCATCTGATTGTAATAGTCGACGTCTTTTTTTCTGAGCAGATGCAGCAGATACCGGTGGAGATCCAGCTTCGTTCTATTGCTATGAACTGCTGGGCGAGTACGGAGCATCAGTTGCGGTATAAGAAAGACCGTGCTCTTACAGATAGAATGCAGCAGGAATTGAAAAGATGTGCGGAACTGATGGCTGAGGCAGATCAGATTATGCAGGGGCTGGCATCAGATTTGTTTATGGAATGATAAAAGTATTATGAAAACGAAACAGACGGAGGTATGACAGTATGAAATTTGGAAATGGCTGCTGGCTGCAGAAGAAAGGCTGCGAATGCTTTTCACCGCAGGAGGTTTATTTTGTAAAGAAAGAGGAGAAGAAGGTAACGCTTGTATGCCCGACTGCAAGGATTGCAAAGCGTGGCGACACTTTAGGCGGAATCAATCTGACGATGGAGATCACCTCCCCGATGCCGGAGGTACTGCGTGTGAAAACAAGCCATCATCTGGGAGTGTACAAAAAGGGACCGGAATTTGAACTGAACTGCAGTGAAAATGTACAGCTGCAGGTGGAGGAGAACGAAGCGCAGATCCGCGTTGCAAGCGGGAGCCTGGCGCTGGTTATTACGAAGCTGCCGTTTACTATGACCTATGAAAGAAACGGCGAGCTGCTCTCAAGGGGAGCAAACCGCGATCTGGCATATATGAAAACAGACTGGAGAGGTATGGCCTACGATAAGGGAAGCGACGACGCATATATGCGCCAGCAGCTTGGACTTTCTGTGGGTGAACTGGTCTACGGACTTGGCGAGCGCTTTACAGCATTTACAAAAAACGGACAGAGCGTGGAAATATGGAACGAGGACGGCGGCACCAGTACGGAGCAGTCTTATAAAAATATTCCGTTTTATCTGACAAACCGCGGCTATGGCATTTTTGTTAATCATCCGGAGAAGGTATCATTCGAGGTGGGAACGGAGCAGGTATCAAAGGTAGAATTTTCCGTGCCCGGCGAGAGTCTTGATTATTTTGTAATCAACGGTCCGTCGATGAAAGAAGTACTGATGCGTTATACAGATCTGACGGGCAAACCGGCGCTCCCGGCACAGTGGACCTTTGGATTGTGGCTGTCTACCTCTTTTACGACCAATTATGACGAAGAAACTGTCATGAGCTTTATTGACGGCATGGAGCAGCGCGGCATCCCACTGCAGGTGTTCCATTTTGACTGCTTCTGGATGAAGGAATTCCACTGGAGTGATTTTGTGTGGGACAGCCGTGTGTTCCCGGATCCGGCGGGAATGCTGGCGCGCATTAAGGCGAAGGGGCTGAAAATCTGTGTGTGGATCAATCCATATATTGCACAGGAATCCTGCCTGTTTGCAGAGGGCATGGAAAAAGGGTACCTCGTAAAGCGCACAAACGGTGATGTATGGCAGTGGGATATGTGGCAGCCGGGTATGGCGCTGGTGGATTTTACGAATCAGGATGCCTGCAGATGGTTCCAGGACAAGCTGGAAGCGCTGCTTGATATGGGTGTGGACTGCTTTAAAACCGATTTCGGTGAGCGCATCCCGACAGAAAACATCGCATATTACGATGGCTCCGACCCGGTGAAGATGCATAATTTCTATACATATCTATATAACAAAACGGTGTATGAGCTTCTGGAGCGCAAAAAAGGAAAGCAGGATGCGGTGCTGTTTGCACGCTCGGCTACAGTAGGCGGGCAGAAATTCCCGGTTCACTGGGGCGGCGACTGCTGGTCAACCTATGAAGCGATGGCGGAGAGCCTGCGCGGCGGTCTGTCGCTGACGATGTCCGGTTTTGGCTACTGGAGCCATGATATCGGAGGCTTTGAGCAGACCTCCACGGCGGATGTATACAAGCGCTGGTCGGCGTTTGGACTGCTTTCGTCCCATAGCCGCCTGCACGGAAGCGGCTCTTACCGCGTACCGTGGCTTTATGATGAAGAGGCGGTGGATGTTGTGCGCTTCTTCACAAAGCTGAAGATGGAGCTGGTACCGTATCTGTATAGCAGCGCGGCAGAGACATCGCAGACCGGTGTCCCGGTAATGCGCAGCATGGTACTGGAATTTGAGGACGATCCGGCATGCCAGTATCTGGACAGGCAGTATATGCTGGGCGAAAAGCTTCTGGTGGCGCCGATCTTTAATGACCGCAGCGAGGCATGCTACTATCTTCCGGCAGGAAAATGGACAAATTTCTTTACCGGAGAGACTTCAGACGGCGGTGCATGGAGAAAGGAAAAACACGGCTATCTTTCGATTCCGCTGTGGGTACGGGAAAACACGATTCTGCCGCTTTGTAAGGAGATGAAGCGCACAACGGATTCCTACAAGGAGCAGCTTACCTTCCAGGTATATGAACTTGACGGGCATGCTGAAACAACCGTTTATCAGGACGCGGAAAAGGTAATGAAACTTACCCTTGACCGTACGGAGCAGGAGATCCGCTGCAGAGCAGACGGTGCATACGGATGTCAGATACGCTTTGTAAACTGCATTTTAAAGGGTGCGAAGGGCGCAGAGCTTACTGTCTGCGGAAATGATTCTGTCGTGACAGTGACAGACCCGGCGGAAGAGGTAATCTGTGAGGTACAATTTAAGATGGTATCAAATAAAGGAAATGCTGGTATATGAAAAAGACAAAATTTGTAATTCCTGGGATTGCTGCTGCGGCAGCCGGCAGTTTTATGGCTCTGGGGTGGTCTTTTTTTGAAATGATCATCCATTGTAAAAAAGATCGCAGACAGGTGAAGAAGCAGTGGTTTTCCCTTTCCCATGCGAAAATAAATCATCCAAGGCATAAATTTGAAAAAGAATACGAAGAAGGAAAAGCATGGTGCAGATCGCAGCATATGCAGGACTGCTATATCCGGAGCAGGGACGGACTGCGGCTGCATGCCGGGTATCTGCCCGCCGAAAATGCAGAGCGCTTTGTATTGTTAAGCCATGGATATAAAGGCAGCAGCTTTGGGGAGTTTGCATACACTGCGCGGTTCCTCCATGAGCATCATTGCAACCTGCTGTTTATTGATCAGAGATGCTGCGGGGAGAGCGAAGGCGAATTTATTACCTTCGGGGCGAAGGAACAGCAGGATGTGCAGGACTGGACCTGGTATCTGGCAAAAAGAAATAAGGAAAAGCTTCCGATCTATCTGTACGGGGAATCTATGGGAGCCACATCCGTATTAATGGCATCAGGGCATACCCTGCCGCACGAGGTGAAAGGGCTGATCGCAGACTGTGGCTTCTGTACCATGAAGGGGCAGATCCGGGATATGGCAGCAAACTGGTTTCATCTGAAATGGGTGGGGCTGCTGCTGTTCAGACTGGATTTGTTCTGCCGGTTTTTTGCCGGCTTTTGCATGAAAGAGGCAGACACGGCGGAGGCCATGAAGAAAAACAGGCATCCGGTATTGTTTTTTCACGGTATGAAGGATACATACGTGATGCCGGAAAATACCATGCATCATTATTCCGTGTGCAATGCGCCCAGGGAGCTTGTGCTCGTGCCGGAGGCGCGCCACCTGTGCAGCGCTTACGAAGCACCTGAATTATACAGAAATAAAATACTGGAGTTCTTTCAGAAATATGATGAAGCGTCGGTTTAACTGCCGGCGCTTTTTGTTGCCATGCATCCGAAGGGGCTGCTGGTGGCAGGTACTGCAGGTCTCGGACAATTTTACGTAAACTGTCTGTTAAGTCTTTAAGGGGGTAGAAATCACAATAAAAATGTGTTAATTTCTCTGTCGTAGAAAATTACAGGGAGGTTTCACATGAAAGAATATTATCCATTGACAGCGGCGCAGAGGATGCACCACAACTGGATCCGGAAATATCAGACGCAGCAGGTGTCCGGTGTCAGTGTGGTGGCATCCTTAAGGGCGCCGCTGGATTTTGGACTTTTGAAAAAATGTATACAGTTGGAGACAGAGCGTTACGGATGCATGAGGGTCCGTTTTACAAAGCCGGATGAAAAGGGAGAGGTCAGGCAGTATATCGCAGACAGGGATACAAGAGATATTCCGCTGAAGGATCTGTCGGGCATGAGCATGGAGCAGGCGGATGCGCTGATGCAGCAATGGGCTTATGAGACCTTTGACGGCGACGATATTCCCCTCTGTGATGTGACAATGCTGCGGCTCCCGGATGGATATAACGGGTTTTTCATTCACATGGATCACCGGCTGATTGATTCCTGTGGTCTGGTTGTGATGATTAACGATCTGATGCAGCTTTATACACATTACCGCCTCGGCTCGGCGTATCCGCAGGATCTGGCAGATTTTGAGACTGTTCTGGAAAAGGATTTAAAGAGAGCGAACAATGAGAAGCGTTTTGCCAAAGATAAAAAATTCTGGGATGATCAGCTCAATGCACTGGGGGAGCCGCTTTACGCGGATATCCAGGGACCGTCCGTTCTGGAGGCGGCAAGAGCGCGGCACAAAAATCCGATGCTGCGGGCGGCGGATATAGAATTGAAAAATCTGTTTGTGGAAGTGAAGGATTATCAGCTTGAGCCGGAGCCGACAAAGAATCTGATTGCTTTTTGCATGAACCATCAGCTTTCCATGACAAATCTCTTGCTGCTTGGTATCCGCACCTACTTATCGAAGGTGAACAACGGGCAGGAGGATATCACAATTGAAAACTTTATTTCCAGACGTTCTACGCATGATGAATGGACATCCGGCGGCAGCCGCACGATTATGTTCCCGTGCCGGACGGTGATTTCACCGGAGACGGATTTTCTGTCGGCAGCATATGAGATACAGAATGTGCAGAACCGCATTTATATGCATAGCAATTATGATCCGGCACTGATTGAAGAGGAGATGCGCAGGAGATATCACACTCCGGAGAATACAACTTATGAAAGCTGTTACCTCACCTATCAGCCGATGCCGGTGCAGGTAGATAATCCGCATCTTGCCGGGATTGCACAGCATGCAAAATGGTTTGCGAACGGGGCAGCGACGAAAAAGATGTATCTGACCGTATCACATACACCGGACGGAGGCATGAATTTTTCTTATCATTATCAGACGGCGCAGCTGACAGAGCACGATATGGAGCTGCTGTATTATTATATGATGCGCATTTTGTTTAAGGGCATCGCGGAACCTGATATGAGCATCGGGGAAATTATGGAACAGGTGTAAAAAGACGGCGCAGGTGCCGGAAAGATGCCAGATAAGGATTAATGGAACAGATAGAAAGCGGGAGATGGAGGAAAATTATGACACAGGAAATGCAGTTTAAAACAATCGCAGCACAGTATTGCGGAGTAAAACCGGAGGATATGACAAACGATATGAGATTCCGTGAGGATCTGGGTTTCAGCTCACTTGATTTTATGTCTTTTCTGGGAGAGCTGGAGGATACCTTCGACGTGGAACTCGAGGAGGAAGAGGTGGCGCAGATTCTGACAGTGGCAGAGGCTCTTACCCTGCTGGAAAGATTACAGGAGGAGTAATGGGATGCTGATTCGGGATATTTTGGAAGAGAGTGCTAAAAACTATGCGGAAATTTCTGCTGTAAAATGGCTGAAAAAGAAGGAAATACAGGAGATGAACTACCGGGAGCTGCTGGAAAATGCGGCATCGGTAAGAAAAGGGCTGCTTGCGGATGGCTTTGCAGAAAAACACCTTGCGCTGATCGGAAGTAGCTCTGCTGAGTGGATTGAGAGTTATCTCGGAATTATTACCGGAGGTATGGTTGCGGTGCCATTGGATGCGAACCTTCCGGGCGGGGATCTGGTTGATCTGATCAACCGTTCCGATGCTGCAGGACTTTTCTTAAGCCGGAAACAGGCAGGGCTTCTGGAACAGATTCTTGCAGAATGTCCGAAACTGAAGAAAGTCTGGATGATGGAGGATGCCGCGGCATTTCGCCGGCAGGAAGATTATGACGGTCAGACGGTATCAGGGGGCAATGCTTCTGCGGCGGAGGTGCTTTCCCTGGCGGATTTAAAGGCAATTGGCGCGGGCAGCATGGCAGATGCGGACAGACCGGAGCCGGAGAGAATAGCGACCATTATTTTTACTTCCGGGACGACAGGAAGGAGCAAGGGCGTTATGCTGACGCAGAAAAATCTGGCAGAAAATGTTAAGGCGGTGCAGTATACTGCGGAGCCGGGCAGTGTGCTGCTCAGTGTGCTCCCGATTCATCATGCGTTCTGCCTGGTGATGGACTGGCTGAAGGGATTTTCGCTGGGCGCGACAGTGTGTATTAATGACTCGCTGCTGCATATTGTGAAAAACATGGGGGTATTTCAGCCGCAGGTGATGCTTATGGTTCCGCTGATGGTGGAGACTATTTACAAAAAGCTTGCCGGAGCGGATCCTTCTATTCCCAAACAGATGGTAGCCAATGCGGTATTTGGCGGACGGCTGCACATTATCTTTACCGGAGGCGCACATCTTGATCCATATTATATTGAAAAATTCAATGAATACGGGGTAGCGGTTCTGGAGGGCTACGGTATGTCGGAATGTTCGCCGGTTATCAGTTCCAATAATCCGGATGACAACAAAACCGGTTCAGTTGGCAGACCGCTGCCAAATGTAGAGATTGCTTTTGACAATGGGGAGATTCTCGTGCGGGGGAGCAGCGTGATGAAAGGATATTACCAGATGCCGCAGGAGACGGCGGATGCTCTGAAGGACGGCTGGCTTCACACGGGAGACAAGGGCTATCTGGATGAGGATGGTTTTCTGTTTATCAACGGCCGCGTGAAGAATCTGATCATTCTTTCCAACGGAGAAAATGTTTCGCCGGAGGAAATAGAGAGCAAGCTGGCGCTTGGCGCACTGGTAGGAGAGGTGGCCGTGACCGGGGAGAACAACGGACTTACAGCAAGAATTTATCCGGATCCGGAAGCGGTTCTGGCAAAGGGGCTGGACGAGACAGCTGTGGAAAAGGAACTGCAGGGCTTTCTGGATGAGTATAATAAAACGCAGCCGACCTACCGCCGGATCACCGGGCTGGTCGTGCGGAAAAATCCGTTCCTCAAGAGCGCAACCAGAAAGATCAGACGGCAGGAGGTTCTGGTGGACGAGCCGTGTTCTTAAGACATAAAGGGCAGCATCCCGCCCACAAAAACATGGGTAAGGATATCTGCAATCGTCTCCGGGGAGCTGCAAAAATCCTCTGTGATCCACTTGTGCAGCACACCGATGGTACCGCCGATCAGGCAGGCAATCATATAGGCGAATTCTTCCTTGCTGCACTGGGAAGAGGCGGTGGCGCAGGTGACATTTGTCACGTAGCTGTGGAGCATAGTTAAAGTTTTTTCAAAAAAGCCGTCCCCCTGCGGGTTGCGCAGGAGATTTGCCAGAAAGGGATTTGTTCTGGTGTAATTGCAGACTGTAAGGAAAAAGGATTTACACATATCATAGTCATTCTTCGGATGAAAGGTCTCCATAAGAGAAAAGATATCGCGGATGGTTTTGTCCTCGATGGCGGTAATCAGAGCCGGAATGTTTTCGTAGTGATTGTAAAATGTGCTGCGGACAATTCCGGCTTTTTTTATAACATCCGATACGGTAATTTTATCCAGATCTTTTTCCTTTGCAAGCAAAAAGAAAGCATCGTAAATAGCCTCGTCTGCGACAGAGTAACGTTCGTCAAATTTTTCATCAGATTGCGTATCCTGCATTTCATAATTCATAGAGTTCTCCTGTAGGATGGAATTCAGATAAATATATTATACCACAGAACTAACGAAGCAATGAACAGAAAATTAAAAAGATTCTTTTT